>JAIXPZ010000060.1 GCA_027486005.1 Legionellales bacterium | reverse complement strand
TTAAATTTATTAAAACAGGAGAAAACATCGAAGCGTGGGATTGAGTCAAAACGCTTGCGAGCAGGCTGGGACCATGACTATTTGCTGAAAGTGCTTAAACTTTAATCCGATAGCCCTGTGGGAGGGGCAATGATCACGCCGGTCGGGCGAATGATTTTGCTAAAAACCTTTGAGCGTAAAGAATTTATTAAGGCATTCACTTCGTTAGTGCTTGTTGGCCAACTCGGCGTTGTTTGTGGCCCCATGTTGGGGGGAGCATTAACCACATTTCTAGGGTGGCGTTGGGTGTTTTTTGTGAATTTACCCGTCGGTTTTCTTTTGTTGATTTTAATTGTGCGTGTTATTCCTAATTATAAAGAAGAACAACGCTATCATTTTGATAAAATAGGATTTGTACTTTTTTCAATTGCAGTTGGGTTGATTACGTTTGGGTTAGCTTTGGTAACAGAAGAATCGTTTCAAAATGTAGAAACAGCAGGGGTATTATTTGGAATAGGTGCAATACTTCTTGTGGTGTATATCTTACATTCAAGACGTTTACACTTACCATTATTGAATCTAAAACTTTTGCGTGTTCGCACGTTTCGTATTGCTATTTTAGGCAGCTTTCTTATTCGCTTACCACTTAACGCACCATTTTTTTTGTTGATGCTGTTGTTTCAAATTGAATTCCGTTTTTCTGCCTTAGAGGCAGGGCTATTTCTAATGCCATTTGGCTTTGCGATGATGACAATGAAAACCTATTTTCAGCGAGTACTTCGTCGTTGTGGATTTCGTCGTAGTCTTATGTTGAACCCGGTTTTATTGATGTTATCGTTATTAACCTTCACACAAGTGACTGCAGCGACTCCTGCGTGGACTCTTTTGCTGTTAGTCGGGTTTTTGGGCGTGGTGAGTTCTTTTCAATTTACTTGTATGAATACCTTAAATTTTGTCGATATTGAGAAAAAAGAAATGTCACATGCCTGTATGATTGGTGGTGTGCTTCAACAATTAGCCATGAGTCTTTCAGTATGCTTTTCTGCAGGTTTGTTAATACTTGTGAGCCGATTTCATCATGTTGCAACGCTTAACGTCACTGCATTTCATACTACATTTTATGTGTTAGGTGCAGTTTCTTTATTAAGCATCTTGATTTTTCGACGATTGCAACCGGAGGATGGGCGGGCGATGTTGCAGTAGCTTTTGCGTTAGCTCAGATTTTTTTCGTTTTTTTAAATTAACGACTTAAGCTTTACTTAAGGATATTTCTACAAATTTGAGCTATGTTTACTGAAAGAAAACCACCTTATCTGGTGAGTTATTATTATGGGTTCAGTATGTCACAAGTTAGGCCGTGTATTAGAACAACATTTAAAAATATTAGTCATGTTTTGACTCATGATTCAAAGACAGCTACTTGTCTTCTTTTGATCAGTGTTGGTCAAGAGGCGCATGAAGGCGAGTTTTTTGAATCAACAATAGATTTAGTAAACCAATCTTTTGGCGAGTGTATAATTTCTCTCTATGATAGTCTTCAGCGCTATACAATAGCACTCACGTCTAATCAACCACCAGAAAGTTATTTGGGGATTGCGGAAAAAGAAGGGTGCCTTTGGCTTGAGCGAAATGAAGCGTTAATAAACAAGTTAACAATTCCACATCGCATTCTGCGATGGAATCATTGGTTGCAGCATCCAGAATTTTTACATCAAAAACAGCGGTTGATGCGAGCGCTCAACGAAGATGAGCTATATTATCAAGCTTTCAAAGAAACAGCAGAAACTTATTTGTGCCGATATAAAAAGCGTATATCTAATATTGTGAATTTCGATCAGCGGCGTGCAGAAAGTATTTGTTTTGACTATTTAGTTGAAGAGTGTGTTGTGCTTTGTCTTTGGCCAGAGCTTGGGTGTGAATTTGAGGTATATCCAAATGCTCATAATTTAGCAATGGAAGCTACACGTGAGAAATTTATTACTCCATACTTCCCCAATCTACTACATTCTGTTAGCCTGAGGTTTCGTCACGCTAAACAACTAAAGCCTCAGCAGTTTGTGTGTATGAATTGAGGTATTTATCTGTAGTATAGAAGGGAATAAGCAGGAAGCATAAATTATGGAACAAAATTTGTTCGATATGATTTTTTTACTTATTTTGATGAGTGTAAATGCTTTTGCCTTTATTCCTCAAGCAGTTAGAGTGTATCGCACTAAATCTTCAAAAGGCGTCTCACCTTGGACTTATCTTATTTTTTTGGTGATTCAGGGATACTTGGTTTTTCATAGCTTTTACTATAACCATGATTTTCCATTGGCAATTGGCTACCTACTAAGCATGGCAACATGCTCGACTCTTCTTGTCTTGCTGTGGATTTTTAGAGCAGAACACACTTCAAAAAATCAATTCTCCATAAATCTTACAGAAGTTTTTTCACAGTTTCCTGGACACCTGTATTTAAAGGACAAAGATGGTGTAACACAATGGTGTAATACAAATAATTGGAAAGATTTTGGGTATTCATCTTTAGAGAGCTTTATTGGGAAAACTGATCACGAACTTTTTTCTAAAGAAGATGCTGAAAAACTGTGGAATACAGACCAGGAGGTTATGCGTTCTGGAGTCTCGGTTGTGGCAGAAGAGTATTTTAGCCTAAAAGAAAAAGATCGCTTATATTTGTCATTGAAATCTCCGTTGAGAAACCAGCGTGGCGATGTTATTGGAATTATAGGAACGTCAGTAGATATTACTGATGCTAAGCAAGAAATATCAGAGAAGTTAGCAATGCTAGATAACATAATCGCGGCTATGCCAGGTAATGTTTACTGGATGAATAGAGAGGGAATTTATCTTGGATGCAACGACAACGAGGCACAATCAATTGGCCTAACTTCTCGAAGAGATATTGTTGGCAAGAGAAATGCAGATATTCCAGGGTTTTTGATTCCAGAAGCCCTAGATCCTGTGAATCAAAGTATTATGGAAAGTGGGCAGGCAATATCCCTCGAGGAACCTGCTAGATTGCTAGATAATACGGATGCTGTATTTGCTTCAAGCAAAGTCCCATTAAAAGATACTGCAGGAAAAGTCATTGGTCTTCTCGGTATCTCCATCGACATCACCGAAAAGAAAAAGGCCGAACAAGAGCTGCTTAAGGCCAAAAAACAAGCCGAAGCGGCTAACCGCGCTAAAACAGAATTTCTCGCCAATATGAGTCATGATGTCAAAACACCTTTATCCGGCGTGATTGGCATGGCAGAGTTGATGATGCATGATTTCACCGGAAGTGACCGTCAGCGTGCAGAAGCCATTTATGCATGCGGAATGCAATTACTCGCTTTTTTCAATAGTTGTTTGGATTTATCAAAACTAGAAATGATGGAATGGGCTTCAAAAGAAGAAGTATTTTCCTTAGGAAAATTATTGCATGAAATTGGTGCATTATTTTCTCCTTCGGCACAAATGAAAGGGTTAGAATTTGTAGTAGAAGCGGATTCTGCTCTTCCTTCTACGGTACGCGGTCATCATGCCAGTGTGTATCGAGTGATGTTAAATTTAGCCGGAAATGCATTAAAATTTACCCAACACGGGTCTGTCAAAATCCGTGCATTTTTATCTGAAACCCTATCATCAAACCAAATTTTCATTGGATTAGAAGTCAAGGACACAGGTATAGGAATTCCAGCTGAGCAGCATGAAGTGATTTTTGAAAAACTAAGACGATTAACGCCGGCTTATGAAGGAAAAATAGAAGGTAGCGGCATTGGTTTATATATTGTTGATCAGTATGTCAAACGCATGGGCGGAAAAATACAAGTAGAAAGTAGCGAAGGAAAAGGTAGCACATTTACAGTATTTTTACCTATGATGATTGTTTCTGAAGGTGACTTGCATGCACAAGAAAATGTCGACGGCTTCTCGCTTTCCTATATTGAGCCATCCGCTGTTGCGTTTTCAAAAGCGCCACTTCCTTTAGAAAAAAAAGATGACCTTGCTGAAAATGCGCCGCGCATATTATTGGTTGAAGATAATTCTCTGATTCAAAGCGTTACTCAAGCATTGTTAAATGGCCTAGGATTTGTTGTGGATGTAGCAGGGACAGGCTCAGAAGCCATAGAGAAATTTTCGCCAGGAAATTATGCGTTAATTTATATGGATATTGGATTGCCGGATCAGGATGGCTATTCTGTGACGCAAGTCATTCGAGAAAAAGAGGCCCGTGTAAATGCTTCGGCAGTTCCTATTATTGCTTTAACCGCGCATGGAGCCGTCGACGTTGAAGCGTTTTGCGGTCGGGCTGGCATGCAGGGTGTGTTAAGCAAACCATTGACGCGCGAGCAAGCGAAAGCTGTTTGGGGGAAATTTGGATTAGGAAAATCGGAAAGAGTCGCTGGGTTAAAACTTATTAGACATGCTGAAGCTACGCCTCAAACGGGCCAGATTATCGATATGGATGGCACTATTTCATTGCTAGGAACAAAAGAATATGCGGAAGAATTGCTGGCACTGTGGTTTGAAATGTTAACACAACGATTTTTGCCAGCACTGAAGGATTTTGTTGAGAAGCGTGATGATGAGGCGTTGCGTCAAGAGTTACATAATATGTTGGGAAGTTTGTGTTATGTAAAAGCCCCCTTATTAAACCAGGCGGTTCTTGAGCTTCAAACCGCTGCGCGTAACCATCCTCAAAGTATAGAGAGCGTTTATCAACATGTGCTACAAGAAGCACAAAGATTTATTAAGCATTATTCAGCAATGACTTTAACAAAATAAGCTATAATTGTTTGATTAACAGTGTACAAGTGATTTTATGAGTCTTTACCAACTACATCATATAGAAACTCCTCGCTTGATTATTAGGCCTGTTCAGTTAAGTGATGAGTTTCCATTGCATCAATCGATTGAGCGTTCACTGCGTGAATTGCGTCGTTGGATGCCTTGGGCAAGAAATAATAGTTTTAATGCAACGCACGATTTTATTCATCGTGGACACAGGCATTGGCAGGAAGAAACTTCTAAAGATTTTCCTTTGATTGTGATTTATAAAGAAACTCAAACGATTATTTCTGTTTCAGGCTTTAATGAACATACTGATTTAGTTCGTCCATGTTATGAAATTGGGTACTGGATTGATACTGCTTATGCAGGTCAAGGATTGGCGACCGAATTAGTCAATGCGCTTACCCGATATGCACTTGAAGCGATGCAGGCCATACGTGTGCAAATTTGCACGCAAGTAGAGAATACAAGAAGTACTGCAGTCGCAGAACGATGTGGATATGTATTTGAGGCAAAATTAAAGAATATTTGTTTGGATTGTAGTAGTCGCTTGCCTGCAGATGGTTTGCTTTTTTCTTGTTGTGATGTGGCTCAGTTGCCGCCGCTTGAAGTAACGTGGCAACAGAATCTTGAAAAAAAGACACAAGTAAATGTGACTAATGAAAATTTTTCACCGCGTCAAATTTTAAGAAATTCAGAAAAGCTACCAGTTATCCAAACCAAGCGCTTATGTTTGCGAGCGCCAAGAATACAAGACACCGAGAAATTATATACTGCGTTGATGGCTTCGATGAATGAAGTCGGTCCTTGGTTTTCATGGGCAAAAAAAGATTTAACACGTCGACAATTGCAGGTTCATGTCAATGAAGGAACGGATGCGGGTAATGATGTGTTGGGGTCGGAGCACTTGTTTTTTTTAGTATGGGACCGAAGTCAGGAAAATATTTTAGGCGAAGTGTGGCTTAAAGTAATCGATTGGGCGGTGCCTAATCTACAAATTGCTTATTGGTTTAATACGCGGCATGTTGGTAATGGCTATGCCTTTGAAGCGGTTTCTGAGGTTGTTCGCTATGCTTTTGCTAAGCGTAATGCCAAGTGTATACAATTATATGTTTCAGAAAAAAATACACGTAGCCTCAGTTTGGCAAAACGTTTAGGTTTTCAGCATGAGGGCATATTAAAAAATTATTTCAGAAATTTTTTGACCAATGAAGTTTCAGCCGCAGAAATTTTTTCTATGACAGATTATTCTCAGTTGCAGAAGACTACTTATGTGAATCTTCGCTGATGTTAGAGCCTGCACTTTTAATGTTTACTTATTTTTTTCTCATTGGTATTGTCGTGGGTGTGTCGTCTATGGTTTTTGGTATCGGCGGCGGATTGATCATCGTGCCGGCGGTCAGTTTATTTTTGCAATTTATCGGCTATTCTCATGATATTGCAATGAAAGCTGCAGTGGCAACTTCTCTTGTGACAATTATTGCCAGCACACTCAATTCACTCTATAAACAACATAAGTTGCAGAATGTGCCCTGGTCTTTGGTAGGTAGGTTTCTCCCTTTTGTAATTATGGGTGGTATAGCCGGAAGTATTTTGTCAAATTTTGTCACCGGTACTTTTCTAAGTGATTTATTTATTATATTTTTATCCGCGGTTATTATTTTCTCGTTTTTTAATAAAAATTTTACAGCTTCATATAAATTTAAAGAGTTCAAAGAACCGAGTAAACTGAGCGCAAGAATAGTGGGTTTTATGGTTGGTAGTTTAAGTGTTTTAATGGGGGTGGGCGGTAATGTATTATTTGTACCGTATTTACGACATTATAAGTTGCCCATGAAAAATGCGACTGCTTTTACACTGAGTATTATGCCGCTGTTAGCTTTAATTGGCACCCTGGGTTATATGGCGACAGGCATGCATGTGGGCGAAACAAAAATGCCGCCTTATTCAATAGGTTATATCAATATGCCGGCATTTGTTTTAATCACTTGTGGTTCTTTTTTAGGAGCTTATTTTGGTCAGAAACTATTAATGGGCGTTAGGGATAAATTTCACGCGAATGCCTATTTGTTTTTTTTAATGATTATATTGTTATTGATGATTCAATCGGCAGGTTTATTTAAATGGCTTTAATACTGGGCGCGAACTAATACTCAACAGGCTTGTTAAGCCGGAAGATAACGGTTTATGGTTTTTTTGTTGAAATCAATTGTTTTTAGAACATATAGCTCATTGAGATTGTCAATGGCGAGGTTAGGCCGCGGTTGTGATCGCTCATGCCTGCGTTCGAATAGTGAAACATCGACGCCTCTAAGGCAAATCGATGATCTTCTCCGAAGGATGCTCCAATACCCACCATATTTTGCAAGGTAAAATGCAGGCCCAAGTTTCTGTTTTCGTAGTAAATGGTTGAAAGGTATCCTGGTCCAGAACTGAAATCCATGAAAGGATCGATGGATGCTTGTGGTAAAAAATGATATCGGATCACTGGCGCGAGAGTGAAAACCCAAAGGTTGTCGCCATGAGGTGGTTCTAATGGTTCATAATCTGACTGATAATAAGCCGTGCTGGCTTGAAGAAAAAGTTCAAAGTTATACCATTGGTGATCTGAGAGGAGGTGGTCGTCCAATGTCACGCGTATGCCTTGTGCTTGGCTGGCATTGTCCAAATCAAATGATCCCCCTGCATAGCCCACGCTTGCGCCAAATTGACTTTCGGCCCAGGAGGTGTGGATGAAAAAAGCACATAATGAGGAAAAAAGAATTTTTGAAAAAGGCATTAAAAAACGATGAAAAATGCGATTGTAAGTATATCGCTTGCTCAACATGGCTTTCCTTGCTGTAAATAAAATGGTGGCGAGGGGCGGAATCGAACCGCCGACACAAGGATTTTCAATCCTTTGCTCTACCGACTGAGCTACCTAGCCATAAAATAATCTAATGCTTTTTCTCGCTTAGAAAAAGAGGCGCTATTAAACCTTGTATCAAGCGTGGAGTCAATTATTATCACTAGCTATTTCCTTGTAACGGCCCAAAACAAGCATCTGCAACGTCAACTGGGTTGCCATCCATGCGAATTTTCCCATGTTCCAACCATATGGCGCGATTACAGGTGTTCAAAATTAAATCGCGCGAATGTGTCGCAATAACAAGTATATTGGTTGCATCGACTAATTTTTTTAAGCGTTTTTCTGCTTTATCGACAAAGCCGGCATCACCGACGGATAGCCATTCATCCATCAAAAGAATATCAGGGTGCAAAATAGTTGAGACAGCAAAAGCCAAGCGCAAATGCATTCCTGAAGAATAAGTCCTCAAAGGCATATCAAAAAAATTACCTAGTCCAGAAAATTCAATCAGTTCGTCAATATTTTTGCTAATCTCGGCCTTAGTTAAGCCAAGTAAACGGCCACGAAAATAGACATTTTCACGCCCCGTGAATTCCGGATCAATACCTAGCCCAATATCAATTAATGAGCTAATTTTTCCTTGTATTAACGCGGTTCCAGAAGTTGGCGTATAGACGCGACTGAGTACCCGCAGCAAAGTGCTTTTTCCTGCGCCATTGTGCCCGACTAGCCCAACCCGGTCGCCGTTTTTAAGAGAAAAGCTAATATTATCGAGGGCCCTAACAATGACGCAGCCATTGTCATTAGCATCTAATTGTCCACCGGTAGCAATTTTCATTAAGCTTTTTTTAAACGACCTGCCGCCTGCGTTGTAAACTGGGATGTCAACGGAGACGTTTTTAAATTCAATTTGAGCCATTTTTTTTCTCAAAGCCAATAGGCAATACGACGTTGGTAACGACTGTAAATCATAAGGGTCACTGCCTATCCAAGTAAAGACATGCATTAAACCCCGCGCATATCATTGAGTCAACCTCGACGAGCATAGTCAGTGATGAATATTTTTATTTTTCAATAGTATCTAATCTCTTGATGCTTTAGCCAGTCTAGCCAATTATCAATTCCGTAAAAAGGTACTTGACGAATTCGATCGTTCCATGCCCATCCGCATTCTGAGATTTTAACGCCACCGTATTGTGCGTTTTTGTGCGTATTTAAATAATACTGCAGGCTTTTGAGATGGCCTGCTTTTCCAGATTTCACTTCTATCGGAATAATGATGCCATTCATTCCAATAAGAAAATCGATTTCTGCATGACTATTTTTTGCATCACGTTGCCAATAAAATAAATCGTTTTTAGTTAACTGATTTTGATATGCAATGAGTTCCTGAGCGACAAACTGTTCAGCCAATCCTCCTAAGTGTCCTGCTTTTATCCCTTCTAGCATCCATTCTTGCTGCTTGAAATTCAGTATTCTTTGCGCCAACCCAATATCAAGGAAAAATGCTTTGAAAAATTTCTCGCTACTTTCTGCTGCTAATGGCAGGGTTTGTGCTGCAGTGTAATGGCACAAATGTACAATTCCCGCTTTTTCTAAACACTGCAACGCTGTTAATTTCTATGTAGGAATCAAAGGATTTACCAAAGTCTCTAACGACCCAAGACTTTCCGACTTGTCTAGCGCCACGAATAATGAGAGGGGCGCGCAGATGAGCTTCTTTCTTCTTCCATTGCTCTAGGCATGATGTAATATCTCGTTTCACCAGGGATTTTCTCTATTTTTAGACATTTTCTAAAGAAATTTTAGTGTAAAAAAAGACAATTTCCAAGGTAATTTTTAGTAAAAAATAGACTTTTTTCTCAAAGCCAATAGGCGATACGACGTTGATAACGACTGTAAATCATAAGAGTCACGGCCCATCCAAACAAGGCTAATCCTGTAGAAACTATCCAATTCAACGGAGACGGAGCTTGGCCTAATAATGGAGCGCGAATAACGGTTATCAGGTGATAAAGTGGATTAAAATCAATTAAATAACTGCCTGCGCGTTGCGATAGCCTGTCTGGCATCCACATGATCGGGGTTAAATAGAAAAGGATTTGTAGGACGCTATTAATGATAGGCGTCATATCGCGATAGCGGGTGCACAAAATACCCAGAAATAAAGTTATCCATGCCAGGTTAATGACCAAGAGAATAAAGCCAGGAATAAACAAAAGAGCTACCCAAGTGAGTGGATGCCAAATAAAAAGAAGAACCAAGGGGAGTATGGCTATATTATGGCCAAGAATAATAATATTTCGCCACAACAAGCGAGCGACGTGCATAAACATGGGAATACTGATTTGCTTGATAATATGGTTTGAAGCAACAAAGACGATACACCCTTCGGTGATCATTGAGGAAATAAACCCCCATAGAATCATGCCAATGGTAAGAAAAGGCAAGAATTCATGTAAAGAAACTTGAAAAATTCTACCGAAGATAGCGGCCATGGTCGCGATCATGATTCCCATGCTGATAGTCAGCCAAAACGCTCCCAAGGAAGAGCGTTTGTAGCGGTGACGTACATCCTGCCACCCCAGCATGCCTACAAGAGGTAGTTGCTTCAACGTCGCAATAATGTCTGCACCTGCAGCAATGAAAGGGGTGTTACGCATTAAAAACTTGTTTGAAAATTAATTTAGATGCACATTAGACAGTGTATGTTTTCTCTAGTCAAGAATTCTGATGGACTATGACAAAAAGCTGACAATTCTTTATGTTCTGTTAGAATGCCCGGCTTTATCGAGCGCAATTAGTCCAAATACCATTATTGTGCTAATGTTTTGATGCCAAAGAGGGGGAGGGGGATGGATTGTATATTCGGTAAAATTCGCTTTCAGATAAAACTGCTTTTTATGCATGTCATGCAGAAAATTCGGCGAATAAGTCGTTTTTTACGGCGCTGCTTGAAGCGAGTGCTCATTCAGGGACTCTTATTTGTGCTTCCTGCATCGAAAGTTGAGGTATTAAAACGATTTGTAAAAAAAACCCTCGGGATAACTTCTGTATTAATGCCGGATTTTTTATCTGATGGTATCGAAGTCAAAGGGGAATATCCAGGTACGGATCGGGTTTATCATTCAATAAAGAATGCCATTGAGCTTAGCAAGCAAGGTCAATCATGAAAACCTTGCTTATTGATATGTCTGGCGCGCAATCGCAGAGTCGATTTAGGGGGGTGGGGAGATATACCCATTCTTTAGTAAAAAACATATTGCAGTGTAATACTCAATATAAAATCTACTTGTTAGTTAATGCTTCTTTAGATTCAAAATTCGACATTGTTAATACATACGGTGACCATAAATGCGGGTCATGCGAGATTTTGTTTTATAATGCTCCTAAATACAAAACAATGGTTGACAAGCAAGATGACGTTGCGCAAGAAGTGGCAAAGATAATTAGAGAATGGTACATCGCTTCACTAAGCGCTGATATTGTATTTATCACGAGTTTCTTCGAAGGGTTTGTTGATAACTTAGGGGTGTCAGTTAAAAAATACTACTCAACTACGGCAAAAATTGTAGTGGTTGTTTATGACTTAATTCCTTATTTTCACGCTGAATTTTATTTAACAGATCTTCTTTATCGTTCTTTTTACCTTGAGAAACTTAAAGAGCTCGCTCAGTCTGATTATTTGATTGCCATTTCAAAAAGTTCAAAGCAAGAGGCTGTTGAAGTTCTAAGTTTTAATGCGGATAAAATTGCTGTGGTCACTTGTGCGGCAGAGAAAATCTTTGATAGTCAGGAAAAATCAGCGGTGAGTAGGAAGTCCCCCATCCAGCGCGGAGTAGAATTTATTTTTTATGCGCCTGGTGGTTTTGATTTCAGAAAAAATCTCGAAAAACTATTTGAGGCATATAGCTTGCTGGATGCCTTTCTTAAAGAAAAATATCAACTGGTGATTGCTGGCAAGTTGAATAATTTTGATAAAGTGAATTTATTCGCTCTGGCCGAAAAATATAATATACGAGAGCGTCTCGTTTTGACAGATTATATTACTGATGATGAACTTGTGGCGCTATATGAGCAATGCGTCTTATTTGTTTACCCATCAGTACACGAAGGATTTGGCTTGCCCGTTTTAGAAGCGATGTCTTGTGGAGCCGCGGTGATTGGTTCGAATACGACAAGCATACCTGAAGTTATAGGTTTAAGTGATGCATTATTTGATCCGAGTAGTGCTAAAAGTATTGCGGATTTAATGGCAACAGCATTGCAGGACATAGCTTTTTATAAAAAATTAAAAGAAAATTCATCTCTTCAAAAAGCAAAATTTTGTTGGAATAAGTCAGCGGTACAAGCGTTGCAATTTTTTGATGAAATCACTTCTCAATCCAATCGGGAAATTTCTTTTCAAGAGAGGATGCAGCAGTTTGATGAGTTATATATGCAACTTATTGATCTTTTGGCAAAACATCTTGCGGCGCGACCATTGAGCTACATTCGAGAGATTTCAAGCATTGTTGCTGAGAATTATAGTCGTCTTAAATCTTTTGTTAAAAAATACAACGACCTTTCGCTTCCCCTGAAGTGGAGGGTGGAAGGGCCATTTGATTCAAATTATAGCTTAGCGATATTAAACCGAGAGATGTCTCGTGCACTTAGTAAACAAGGGTGCCAGGTGAGTTTGCATTCAACCGAAGGGCCCGGCGATTTCAAGCCCAGCAAAAGTTTTCTACAGGCGAACGAAGATATTAGTGCGATGTATCAGTTAGCTCAAAAAGATTATCCTGTCGATGTTATTTCTCGCAATTTATACCCGCCGAGAACCAGCGAGATGCATGGGCGAGTAAATTTAATGCATTCATATGCATGGGAAGAATCAGGTTTCCCAGTAGAATGGGTCAATGAGTTTAATCTAAACTTAGATGGTATCACTTATCTTTCTCGCCATATCGCTTTTTGTTTAGAAAGCGCTGGGGTGTATTTGCCGCATACAGTTGCAGGCATTGGCGTTGACCATTGGTTGAAAGTTGAAGTGGATCAACTTTTTAAGTTAAAAGCAAAAAAGTTTAAATTTTTACATGTATCTTCATGTTTTCCACGCAAAGGAGTTGATGTTTTATTAAAAGCTTATGCAGCTACATTTACCGCTCAAGATGATGTTAGTTTAATTATTAAAACATTTCACAATCCGCATAATACGATTAAAGAGCAAATTAAAAATCTCAAATCAAGCTGCGCCAGGTTGGCTGATATTGTTTTAATCGAAGATGATTTAAACGATTCGCAATTGAAATCTGTGTATCAACAATGTGATGTTTTAGTTGGGCCAAGTCGAGCAGAAGGTTTTGGGATGCCATTTGCTGAAGCAATGCTATCAGGCTTGCCTGTGATTACGACCGGTTGGGGCGGGCAACTTGATTTTTGTAATAATAATACTGCATGGTTGCTTGATTATGAGTATGCTTATGCAAAAACTCACTTTGGTTTATTTGCATCGGCGTGGGCTGAGCCAAAGGTAGAGCATTTAGCTGCTTTGATGCGAGAATTACATCAACTTCCCAAAGATAGTGTGCAGATCAAGATTAATAATGCACGTGAATTACTTTTGAAGGAGTTTACTTGGGAAAAAGTGACGCAAAAAACTATAGCGGCGGTGAGAAAGTTTTCTGCGCCAAGTCAGGAAAAACTGCTGCGAATTGGTTGTATCACTACTTGGCAGCAAAAATGTGGTATCGCAAGTTATTCTGAACATCTTTTCTCAAGTTTTTACTCGAAAGATATTATTATTTTGGCTGAGAAAAATTCTCAAGCAGATGTGAGTAGTAATGTCATTAAAGCATGGGCGCAGGGCGACGCAAGTTTGGATGGGGTATTTGATGCCATACAAGCGAAAAAAATTAATTGTATTGTCTTGCAATTTAACTATGGATTTTTTAACTTTAAAGAGTTAGAGAAACTGATTTTTGCGTTGACTGAGAATAATATAAAAGTCGTTGTGATTCTGCATGCAACCCAAGATCCTGTGCATGCGCCTAAGAAAAAGCTGACTTATTTAGTTGAGGCATTTAAAAAATGCAGCCGACTGTTGGTTCATTCTGTGGCAGATCTCAATAGGCTTAAGTGCGTAGGATTGATTGATAACGTGGCTTTATTTCCTCACGGCATTATTTCTTGGAATCCACCTGTTAAAAAAACAGTATCATGTTTTACTGTGGCCACTTATGGATTTTTATTGCCCCACAAAGGTTTATTTGAAACGGTTCAGGCGATTAAAGTTCTTCGAGATAAGGGGATTAATGTTCAACTTAAGATGTATAATGCTGAATATCCCGCGGATGCATCAGTTAATGAAATTTTTAGGATAAAGGAATATATAAATATTCACGACCTAAAGAATTGCATACATCTTTCTACTGAGTTTACTAGCGATGAAGAATCCTTGTTGAATCTTTCTGCTGTAGATTTAGTGGTGTTTCCTTATCAATTTACGTCAGAGTCTTCGAGTGCTGCAGTGCGTAATGGGATTGTTTCTCATGCGCCAGTCGCGGTAACTCCTTTGTCTATTTTTGATGATGTGGCTGGGGCGGTGCATTATTTGCCTGGTACGACCGCGAGTGAAATAGCGGCAGGAATTCTTGCTTTAATGAAAGAGATACAAAATAATAGCGAAGCTATAAGAGACATTGCAAAGGCGGCTCAACGATTAAGAGAGCAATTTAAATATCCAACAGTAGCAAGACAGCTAAACAATATGTTGCGAGCGCTGACAAATAATATTGACGGGAGTGAAAAATGAAAACCGCATTAATATCGGGAATAACTGGCCAAGATGGTGCTTATTTAGCCCAGCTGTTGTTAGAGAAAGGCTACAAAGTTTATGGCGCCTATAGACGTACAGCATCAGTGCAATTTTGGCGTATTGAAGAATTGGGAATACGATTTCATCCTCATTTACATTTGGTTGAATTCGATTTAACGGATTTAAGTAGTTGTATTCGTTTGTTGCATAAAACGGAAGTCACAGAAATTTATAATTTAGCTGCGCAGAGCTTTGTAGGCGTATCGTTTGATCAACCAATTACTACCGCAGAAATTACAGGCGTGGGCGCCGTGAATTTTTTAGAAGCGATTCGCATTGTTAATCCTAAAATTCGTTTCTATCAAGCTTCTACTTCTGAAATGTTTGGCAAAGTGCAGGCGATTCCTCAGGATGAAACAACACCGTTTTATCCGCGTAGCCCCTACGGCATTGCAAAATTATATGCGCATTGGATGACAATTAATTATCGTGAATCGTACGATATGTTTACGACAAGTGGGATTTTGTTTAACCATGAATCTCCATTGCGTGGACGTGAGTTCGTGACCCGTAAGATTACGGATAGTATTGCTAAAATAAAGCTTGGAATCCAAGATGTGTTGGAGTTAGGCAACTTAGATGCAAAACGTGATTGGGGCTTTGCAAAAGATTATGTGGAAGGAATGTATCTCATGTTGCAAGCGCAAGAACCAGACACCTATGTGCTGGCGACAAATCGCACGCAAACCGTACGAGAATTTGTCACTATGTCTTGTGAAGCAGCTGATGTCTCAATTATATGGAAAGGTGAGGCTGAAAATGAAGTTGCAGTAGATACAACCACAGGTAAAACAATAGTGCAGATTAATCCACAATTTTATCGCCCTGCAGAAGTGGAGCTTCTTATTGGCGATGCGAGTAAGGCGAAAGAAAAATTAGGCTGGGAAGCTAAAACTACATTAGAAGAGCTATGTGCAATGATGATTGCGGCTGATTTACGTCGCAATAAACAAGGTGTTTCATTGTAATGAACGTTTTAGTCACTGGCGCACACGGATTTACAGGCCGTTATGTGCGAGAAGCATTAGAGTCGCACGGCCATCGCGTTACAGCATTACAAAGTAATTTAATGGATTCTGCGGCAGTTGCGGTTGAAGTAGCGCAAGTGCAACCTGATGCTGTTGTGCATCTTGCGGCGATTGCTTTTGTTGGCCATGGCGATGCGGGTGCATTTTACCAGGTGAATTTGATTGGTGCTCGTCACTTGTTAGAAGCATTGGTACGGCATGCGCCTAACGTGCGTAGCGTTTTATTAGTCAGCAGTGCCAATGTTTATGGTAACCAAGCCGAGGGTGCGCTATCCGAGGACATGCTGTTGAATCCTGCTAATGATTATGCGGTGAGCAAATGGGCCATGGAGAAAATGGCTGGGCTTTATAAAGATAAGCTACCCTTATTTATTGTACGTCCGTTTAATTATACAGGTATTGGCCAAGATGAAAATTTCTTGGTGCCTAAAATTGTCGCGCATTTTCGCCAACAGAAAACGCAGATTGAACTGGGTAATCTTGATGTTTGGCGAGAATTTGGTGATGTGCGTTCAGTGGCAGATATCTATCGTCAATTGTTAGAGCTCGTTCCTTGTGGAGAAACGTTGAATATTGGAACCGGGCAAGCTTATTCTTTGCGCGAAGTGATTGCTTTATGTGAAACAATTACGCAACATAAAATAGAAATACGCGTTAATCCTCAGTTTGTTCGAGCGAATGAGGTGCGGATACTTAAAAGCAATATCGATCATTTTCATAAAATTGTTGGCCAAAAAAATACGAATTTTAGTTTAGAAGATACATTGCGCTGGATGCTAAATTGACAGCATATTTCCCTGCGTTAAAGTATTGCGGCAATATATTTTGGATAAGAAGATGATGAATAAGAAACTTAGAAAAAGTGTTGATGTACGAGTTGCGTTTTCTTCTCGACTAAAGCACTTAGTGGATAGTTCTTTAAGGCGAAGCGCTAATGAGCAACTGTTTCCTGCAACTGATAATAGCAGTGAAGCAATTAATAGTGCTTGGGGGAAAAGACTATTTAAGAAGATAGCGAGATATGGTTATCGATTTGTTAAGCCTGTGTTAAGGCCGATTGCATTTAGAGCGAAACGCTATTTTTTACAAGATTTACAACAAGAAACACTTCCTGCATTAATGGAAGTTATTACTAAACAGCAGGAAGCATTGATGCAAATGTTGAATGCGCGTCTTAAGCTATTGGAGCAAAATTGCCATGCTGCTGCATATAAGGCTGTTACTCCTTGTGACTCTAAAGAAGATTGCGATTCATCGATGAAAGCTGAAGTTATTATCGTTGGGGCTGGTGGACATGCAAAAGTTTGCGTTGAGTTGTTGCGTGCAATGGGAGAGCGTGTCGCCTTTAGTGTTGGTGCAATAGATAATATTGAGGAGTGTCTTGATGTTCCAGTGTTGCAAGGCGATGACAATCTCGCTAAATTACGTGCACAAGGTTATTCAAAATTATTTGTGGCAATTGGTTCAAATCAATTACGAGATCGTTTGGCGACCTTAGGACTGTCATTGGGATATAAGCTAGTGAATGCCATTAGCCCTTATGCAGTCATTTCACCGACGGCAAAGCTTGGTGTTGGAATTGCAATAATGGCAGGTGCAGTTATTAATGCAGAAGTATGCATTGGCGATTTTGCTATTATTAATACTGGTGCAACAATAGATCATGATTGCAGCATTGGCCAAGCAGTACATCTTGCTCCTCAATGTGCTTTAGCAGGAAATGTTGTGGTGGGTGATTATAGTTTTCTTGGCATTGGTTCTAAAGTCATTCCAAAAATAACTATTGCTGAAAACGTGAATGTTGGAGCAGGTGGCGTGGTTGTTAGCAATCTCAATGCAGGCGCTTTGGTGAAGGGAGTGCCAGCAAAATCGAAGTAGATTTTTTTAAAGGTTAGTTATGAAACGAATTATGGTTGCACAACCTAAAATGATTGGAAATGAACGCAAATATGTTCTGGACTGTTTAGATACAAATTGGATTTCTTCCAATGGGAAATACATTAGTGCATTCGAAGAAGCTTTTGCAAAATTTTGCGATGTGAAATATGCAGTTGCGACGAATAATGGTACGACAGCTTTGCATCTTGCTTTGGTGGCGCTTGATTTGCAGCCAGGCGATGAGGTGATTGTTCCAACGGTAACTTATATTGCGACAGCAAATGCTGTTCGTTATTGTGGTGCGACGCCAGTGTTAGTAGATGTCTGTACGGATACAATGAATATTGATCCTAATGAAATTGAAAAAAAGATTACTGCAAAAACGCGAGGAATCATTGCGGTCCATTTATATGGACATCCAGCTGATATGAGTGCTGTCAATCAAGTTGCACAAAAACATGGACTGTGGGTAGTGGAAGATGCAGCGGAAGCGCACGGCGCACAAGTGCAAGGTAAAAAAGTGGGCGGACTAGGGGCTTGTGCTACGTTTAGTTTTTTTGGCAATAAAATTATTACCACCGGCGAAGGTGGTATGGTGACTACTAACGACGGGAATTTAGCAGAAAAATTACGTTTGTATCGTGGTCAAGGAATGGATCCGCAGCGTCGTTATTGGTTTCCGGTTATTGGTTATAATTATCGTATGACAAATATTCAGGCAGCCATTGGTTTAGCGCAAATGGAAGGAATTGAGCAGGCATTATCTGAGCGAGAAACTTTGGCTCAGTGGTATAATGAAGCATTGGCAGATTTACAGCATAAAATTATTCTTCCTGTCGAAGCGCCTTGGGCAAAACAAGTTTTTTGGATGTACAACATCTTTTTGCGTGATGGTGATGAACATAGCCGCAATGAAGTGATGCGACGCCTTGATGAAATGGGTATTGAAACACGCCCTGTTTTTTATCCTATGCATGTGCTGCCACCTTACAAAGAAGAAAATTTATATCCAGCAGCAGATCTTTGGGCGCAACGAGGGATTAATTTGCCGACGCATCAAGATTTAACACAAGCAGATGTGAAGCGTATCGCCGAAAGCCTTGCTGTCGTGTTGGAGCTACGATGAAAATCGCATTATGTTCTTCGTTTGTGCCTTTTATTTATGGCGGTGCGAGAAACATTGTTGATTGGTTGCAAATTATGCTGGAAGAGCAGGGCCATCAGGTTGAAAAAATTTATTTGCCTGAGGTGGATGTTCCTGATTTACTCGTTCAGCAAATGATGGCTTATCGTTGGATTGATTTAAGCATAGCAGATAGAGTTATTTGTTTTCGACCTCAGGCGCATTTGATTTCACATCCGCATAAAATTTTATGGTTTATTCATCATATTCGAGCTTTTTACGACTTGTGGGAAACGCCTTATCGCGGTTTTCCAGATGATTTCAAGCATCAAGGGATTCGTGATACTTTACGCTGTGTAGATACTGCTGGGTTACGTGAAGCTAAAAAAATATTTACTAATAGCCAAATAGTTTCTGATCGTCTCAGCACTTATAATAAAATTGAGAGCGAAGTTTTGTATCCGCCGGTCTTTCAACCGGAGCGTTTTTATTGCGCTAAGTTCAATGATGAAATTGTTTATATCTGTCGAGTCGAGCATCATAAGCGTCAGCACCTTTTGATTGAAGCCATGCAGTATGTAAAAACTCCAATACATTTACGGTTATGCGGTGTTGGTGAGAGTAGAATATATATTGATGAGCTTATTAAAAGAATTACAGTTTTAGGGCTGGAAAATCGTGTTTTTCTTGAAAATCGTTGGATCAGTGAAGAAGAAAAAGTAGAAATTCTAGCGCATTGTTTAGCAGCAGCTTATCTTCCTATCGATGAAGATTCTTATGGTTACCCTAGTCTAGAAGCAAGTCATGCATCAAAGCCAATATTAACTACTTTTGATTCTGGCGGCGTGCTCGAATTAGTACAAGATGGCGTTAATGGATATGTGACTGAAGCTGATCCAAAAGCGTTAGCAGGAGCAATGGATAAATTATATTTGGATCGTGCAAAAACCATTATGATGGGGAAAAGGGCTGCCCAGCGTGTAGTAACACTACATATTTCTTGGCAGCATGTATTAGAGAGGTTGCTTGCATGAAAGTTCTTGTGGTGAATAATATGGCGCCATTTATTTGGGGTGGAGCAGAAGAGCTGGCAGTAAATTTGCAAAAAAATCTTGTTATTGCCGGGCATGAGGCTGAAATATTGCGTATTCCTTTTCAGTGGGAGCCTGCGTCGCGTATTTTTTCGCAAACATTAATGGTACGTGCATTTGAATTGTCTAATGTTGACCATGTTATTGCACTTAAATTTCCAGCCTATTTAATTCGTCATTCTCAAAAAACGCTGTGGTTACTGCATCAATATCGTCAAGCATATGATTTATACGATGTGGGTCAAACTAATCTGCCTTCTGGCCCAGAAGGTGAAAAATTACGAGTCTGGATTAAAAACGCTGATAATGAGTGTTTCTCAGAAAGCCGCTGCATTTTTACTAATTCAGAAATTACTCAGCGAAGGCTGCTTAAATATAATGGATTTGAGTCAAAAGTTTTACTGCCGCCGGTAAATGATCCTGAAATATATATTGGGGGCGAAGTTGGTGATTATATTTTTGCAGGCGGACGAATTTGTAGTATGAAACGCCAGCATCTTTTATTGGAAGCATTAGCTCTTACTGACAAACGCGTTAAACTCATTATTGCGGGTCCGCCCGACACACAAGCAGATGTGCAAAGAATTGTTCAAATGGTGGAGCGTTTGGGTTTAAGGGACAGGGTAAAAATTGATTTACGTTTTTTGCCTCAGCAAGTTTACGCCAACTATGTTAATAATGCTGCTGCAGTTGCTTACTTGCCCTTTGATGAAGATTCTTTGGGATATGTAGCAATGGAAGCTGCTACCGCTGCAAAAGCTCTCATTTCTACACATGACAGTGGTGGCATACTCGGTCTTGCTAAACATGAAGAGACTGGTTGGGTGGCTGGGCCTAATCCCGAATCTTTAGCACAGATAATGAATACGGTTTTCAACGATACCGTTCGCACTAAATGTTATGGGTTAGCTGCCCAGGCTCTTTGGAAAAGTTTAGAGGTTAACTGGCCGCAAACTATAGAGAAGCTTTTACGATGAAATTAGTCATTTTTACCCCGGCAAGTAAAAAATCTGCTATAGCGAAATGTTCAGCGTTAATCTCGGGAGAGCTTTTGACACGTGGACATCAAGTCACAATTGTTAGAACAGAGTCAGAGGCAATTTTAGATAGCGCGATGCATAATTTTGGCGTTTCTGTAATGAAATGGACTGATAAGCAAAGAGTGGAAAATATTGTTCGAAACGCTGATTCATTGATTTATCAAATTGGGGATAATTATGAATTTCACCAAGGCGGATTAGCTTGGTTAGAAAAATGGATGGGGACTGTTGTTTTGCACGATTTTTTTCTAGGCCATCTTTTTTGGGCGCGGTTTCAGCATGATTATTCGCAAGCAAAAAAAATATTATGCACTTGGTATAGTGAAGATGTTGCAAATGACTATTTTAATTATTCTTCCTCTGAAGCTTTTATCGAAGGTACAAGAAAGGTAGCTCCGATGACTGAGTGGATTTGCTCTATGGCAAATTCAGTGATTACTCATAGTGGTTGGGAAAGCGAACGTGTATTAAAAGCATGCGCCGGCCCAGTGAGGCTTCTTCCATTAGGCTATAATAAACCGTCGGATATAAGCTCTAAAGCAAAGACTCAAGCTTCAGATTGCTTGGATAAATTTGTGGTGTTGACCATTGGACACGTTAACCTTAATAAGCGAGCTGAAAGTGTTATTAAGGCCATAGCTAATAGTTCTGTATTGAAGAAGCGCTGCATTTACCATTTAGTTGGGGCTATCCAAGAAGATATGGCATCCCGCCTTACTGATTTAGCTAAAACGAATGGAGTAACTTTAGTTATCTCTGGTGAATTGGAAGAGCATGACTTGATAAGTGCCATTGAAGAATGTGATGTTATGAGTTGCTTGCGTTGGCCGTGTCTCGAAGCAGCATCAGCTTCTCTTATAGAGGCATTGCTGAATGGAAAGCCAACAATAGTGACTGATGCTGGTTTCTATAGTGAGCTGCCATCTTCTTGCGTTGTAAAAATAAATTATAAAAATGAACTTGCGGAACTACAGAAAACGTTAGAGCTACTGTATAAGGATCCAGCTTATTGTAAGACAATTTCCGAAGAAGGGCGACGATGGGCATCAATGACATTTACTGTCGAAAATTATGTATCAGGTTTAATTGAAACAGCACTGGCATTGAGTAAGTCAGCGCCAATACTCAATGCAATACATTATTTTTCCAATACTATTTCGCGTTGGTCTGAGGCTCCTGATGCATTTTTCTTTGATGAAGAGACTTTGTCGCGGTTAAAGATTTTTGAGAACTTAGAATAGGGCCTAAGTATAAAAACAGAGCTTTATTAGAAGTTGCTTTTCAACAGCTTGCTTATTAGAATGCTTGCTCAACTATGCATTCGCGTTTTTAATTCTAGCTAAGCAAAGTCAATTTTCAGAGAAAAATCATGGATAATCATCAGAAATGGAAAACGTGGGAAGTCATTCTTGCGGTGGTGGCGTATATTTTTGTATTGTTTCTACAAGGAGCTATTCCATTTTTAATGATCCCCACTTTAGGTCAATCAGTGTGGACAATGGGATATGCGGCATCGTTTGTACATGATTCTTTTTTTACTATTTATGCGCATGATTTCGGTATCCCCAAGCCCGCGGCTATTGCGTTTGGATTAGCGGGTGCTTGGCCAGCAAGTATATTTCTTCGATTAGGTTTGCATGCGCCAGATGTCTATGCAGCCATGATAATGGCTTGGCTAAGTGTGGCTTTTTTTTCCGCTTATATCATCGCACGTAAGTTTGGAAACACTCGATCAACCGCTTTACTGGGGGCAATTGTCTGGATGAGCATGCCCGTTATTTGGAATCATGCAGGTTATTGCATGCTTTCTTTAGGTATTGGTTTGCTGGCTTTTTATTTTCTTGCGGCAATGAAATTGTTTTTAATTACATCTACTGCTGAAAAGCCTTCTCGGTTAACAATCATATTATATTTTTTTGCAGCCATAGTGTCTGTTTTTATGGATGGATATACATTCATGATGTTTTTCACTGGCGCAACTATTTTATTGGTTTTTACGATAAAGACTCAGATTGAGCTTAGGCCGATGCTGAAGCGAGTCGTTTTGCCGGTACACATAATAAGTTTTATTATAGCGTATGCTCTTTATGGAATATTTATTGGTCGATCACATTTCGATAAAGCTAGCATTGATTTCTTTAGAGGTTGGGGGCTTGATCTCTCCTTTATTGCTATCCCAACGAAAGGGGTGCATTGGTTGCCAGATTTACTTGGTTTTAGCGTAGCACGATCGGATAGTGTTTTTTTTGGCGATGCATCTATTTGGATAACGACATTTTCTTTGCCAATTATTTAGCGCCAACTGCTGGTTTTCGTGCCTACAATATTGGTGGAGACAAAAATTTGATTGATGCACAAAAACATTGGCCTGCGGAAATGTTAGCGTCAGGAGGCGCCACTTTAGATGCAAAAAAAATTTCTGCTGGAGTAAAGATGCTCACCGATGGAACGGCGGATGTTTTAGTGTTGCCCTATTTTGATATGTTATGGGCGGCGCAACCTGGTCTTGAGGTGGTTGATTCTTCGTTATTTGCAACGGTGAGATTGGCTCAATCGTCAAGTAGGCAGCAGCCATCCTGAAATGAAAGGCCTGTTTTCTTTAATCGTTGACTTTAAACCATTTGGTTACCATCATTTCGTTTGGTTGTCTTTTTTGAAGAATGGACAGTCAAATGTATAAAAGAATTTTAAGCCTACACTTGCCTGAAAAGCAGTCAATTTTTTTATGGGGAGCAAGGCAGACTGGTAAGTCGCTGTTTTTAAAAGAAAAATATCCATCCTCACTTTATTATGACTTGCTTGATACACGCCAATTGACAAGGTTTACTCATTCGCCCTATTTAATGCGCGAGGAAATTCTTGCTCAAAATAAAAATAAATTGACCTATCCGATTATTATCGATGAGATACAAAAAGTCCCTGAGCTTCAGTGCAGCGCCTTGAATCTATTTTGGTAACATGTTATTATTTATATGTAACATGTTACAAATAAAAGAAGAGATTATGATTCCGTCACCTGAGGAAATACGAGCATTTTTGCTTAAAATTATTCCTAAACACCCTGTTGAAATTATTACTGTAACAATGGAAAAGTTCAACGTAAGTCGTATGACAGTTCATCGACATCTTAATTGGTTACAGCAGCAGAATAAAATCATAAAAACAGGTACTACACGTAAGGCTTGCTACGAAATAAATAGTTCGAATTCTATTCATTTTTCATTAAAGTTAACCAAGGCATTACAAGAGGTAAGCATTTGGGAGGCTCACATGGCCAAGCCAACTATTGGCTTAAACCAGAGCGTTGTTTCAATTCTTGAATATGGATTTACAGAAATTTTAAATAATGCCATTGATCATTCACAGGGAAAAAAAATTGATATCTCATTTCAGCGAGTAGGCGAAACTCTTTCGCTAGTGATTCAAGATGACGGGATTGGGGTTTTTTCTCGCATTAAACAGAGTTATCATTTTGATAGTTACAGAGAATGCTTGTTACACTTGACAAAGGGTAAGCTAACTACAGATCCAATTAACCACACTGGCGAGGGGATATTTTTCACTTCCCGTATTTTTGATGAATTTTATTTAGAAGCTAATGAATTATGTTTTTATAGAAATAATCTTGAGAAAGATTGGACTTTAGAAAAAAGTGACGTTAAAAATGGGTCAAAAATTTCCATGTTAATTAATGTAAATAGTACTAGAAAAATTACGCATATTTTTAATGACTATACTGAGCAAGAAGATTATGCATTTGTAGCGACAGATTTGTTGGTGGATTTAAGTCAGTTGGAAGGTGAGCGCTTAATCTCGCGATCCCAGGCAAAGCGTCTCTTATCTAGGCTCGAACCTTTCACGCGGATTATGTTGGATTTTTCAAAGGTTAAAGCTATCGGACAAGGATTTGTGGATGAAATTTTTCGAGTATATCCGTTAAAAAATGCTCAAGTGGTCATTCGATACATGAATGCAAATGAGGAGGTGGAGTTTATGATTAAAAGAGGTTTGCCTAGACCTTAAACTATTTGCTTACTATGACTTCCTTTAGGTGTCCTTTTTGAAATCGTGGCGATCAAATAGATAACTAGCGGATTTAACGTTGCTCTTCCCTATGTCCGCAGATTAGAATGGGCGACTTATTTATAAAAGATTGGGTTTTAACCATTGAAACTGATCATCCAAATACCTTGCCTCAATGAAGCGCAATCATTGCCGATTACTTTAGCTGCCTTACCTCGCTCCGTTCCAGGGTTTGATAGCGTTGAGTGGTTAATTATTGATGATGGAAGTAGCGATAATACCATTGAGGTTGCTAAGGCGCATGGAGTAGATCATGTCGTACGGCATGCGGGTAATAAAGGTTTAGCTCGAGCATTTATGTCCGGCATTGATGCATGTTTACATTTTGGCGCGGACGTTATTGTTAATACAGATGCTGATAATCAATACAATGCTAGCGATATTCCCGCGCTTGTTTCGCCAATTGTTGAAGGCCGAGCGGATTTAGTGGTTGGAGCGCGACCGATTTCAACGATAGGGCATTTTTCACCGATTAAAAAACTATTACAAAAATTGGGGAGTTGGGCGGTTCGGGTGGCGAGTAAAACTGACATTCCTGATGCGCCCAGTGGGTTTCGTGCGATTAGCCGAGTTGCTGCGCAACAATTGATTGTTTTCAATGATTACACCTACACCTTAGAGACTATCATTCAAGCAGGGCGAAGAAATATCGCTATTACCTCGGTGCCGATTCGAGTCAATGCAGATTTGCGTGAATCTCGCTTAGTGAAAAATATTCCTTCTTACATCAAGCGCAGTATTGTGACGATTGTTCGTATTTTTGTGATTTATCGTCCTTTTGCTTTTTTTGGCACCATTGGAGTGTTGTTATTTGGTGCTGGATTTTTAATCGGTTTAGATTTTTTATGGAAATATTTTTCCGGCGCGGGGCAGGGCCATATTCAATCGCTCATCTTGGCCTCAGTGTTATTAGGTATTGGCTTCCAAACCATACTTATCGCTTTTGTCGCGGATTTGTTATCTGCGAATCGACAGCTACTGGAAGATATTCGTATTAAAGCGGCTAATTTATCGAAGAATGAAAATGTTGATCTAAAAAAATGATCGCAAAAAAAAGAATCCTCCATTGTGCAGGCAGCGGCTTTGCAATAGTAGGTGTTGGTTTTGTTGCCTTGCGTTTGCATGATCATTGGAGCAGTCTTGATCTCTCGCAGATTTCTCCAGTGGCTTGGTTAGTGATTGCAGGACTAGCCATACTTTATGGGTTAGCCAGCAGTCTACTGTTTACACTGACGTGGTGGAATTTACTAAAATCGTTTGATATTCATGTTGCGCGACTATGGGCGTTCCATGTGTATGGTGTTTCTCAACTTGCTAAATATGTTCCGGGTAATATTTTTCATCTTGCTGGGCGACAGGTGATGGGCATGTCGGTAGGCGCCCCCAGTGGAAAATTGCTTAAGTCGATAATTTGGGAGTTAGGTTTAGCTGCCACTGCGGGAAGCATGTATGGTTGGTTAATTTTACCCGCCATATTGCCTGAGTTTTCATCTTTATTAAGTATTATTTTATTAGTTATTTCTGTTGGTGTGGCCGTCTTTTTGCTAAGTAGATTGTTTGGTTTATTGGTGTCAAAAGCATTTGGCAGTTTACTGTTGTTGCAAGCAATTTCTGGCGGCATATTTATTATTCTTCTCGATGTGATTGCGCACGGTTCACTATTTTCTCCGCAAACATATTTGTTGATAGGCGGGTCCTATATCATTGCTTGGCTAGTCGGGTTGGTAACGCCAGGGGCTCCTGCTGGCGCCGGCGTCAGAGAATTAATTTTATTATTATTGCTTAAAAGTATTGTAAAAGAAGCTGACTTGCTCGTTGCCGTGGTGCTTGGGCGAATAATTACGGTGCTTGGTGATCTATTATTTTTTATGATGGCTTTTTTAATCCCAGCGAAATATTATCAACGATCAATTATCAGAGAAAAATCATGAGTTATCAAAAGTGGACAGTTTGGGAAGTGGTTTTCGCAGTAATAGCGCTTGTTTTTATAGTGTTTTTACAAGGCGCAGTTCCTTTTTTAATGATTCCCACCTTAGGTCAAGCAGTGTGGACTATGGGGTTTGCCGAGTCGTTTACCCATGGTTCTTTTTTCACTATTTACGCGCATGATTTTGGTATTCCCAAGCCGGCGGCGATTGCCTTTGGATTGGCAGGAGCTTGGCCAGCCAGTCTATTACTTCGACTAGGTTTTGCTGCGCCGGATGCTTATGCTACTATGGTTATGCTTTGGATAACGGTTGCCTTTTGCTCTGCTTATATGATTGCGCGCAAATTTGGTAACACGCGATCGCTGGCTTTGCTGGGAGCGGTTGCATGGATGAGTATGCCAGTTATTTGGAATCATTCAGGATATAGCATGCTGTCTTTAGGCATGGGTCTTCTGTCTTGTTATTTTCTTGCCGCGATGAAGCTTTTTTTGATTGAATCTTCCCTAGATAAACCTTCTCGATCAGTTATTCTTTTTTATTTGTTAGCGGTGATTCTATCTGTTTTTATGGATGGATATACCTTCATGATGTTTTTCACTGGCGCCACTATTTTATTGGCGTTTATGATGAAGACGCGCGTTGAGCTTCGTCCGATCTACAAGCGCATAGTTTTACCTGTGCACATTGCTAGTTTTATTTTTGCTTATACACTTTACAGTATTTTTATTGGCCGAGCACATTTTACTAAGTCGCCGATTGATATCTTCAGAGGATTTGGGTTGGATCTCTCTTTTATTGCTATTCCAACACAAGGGGTTCATTGGCTGTTTGATGTGCTTGGCTTGAGTGTGGAGCGCTCCGATAAACTCTATTTTGGTGATGCATCTGCATGGCTGACTACATTTTCTTTGCCGATTATTCTTGCAGGGCTTATTGCATGGTGTTTGACCAGGAAAAACATCAAGCTAGCTAAAGGCATTATCCTGATTGCAGTATTTGGATTTTATATGTCACTTGGTCCTTCATTAAAAATTAACTCAGTCAAGCCACAAGATCAGCAACTTGGTTCGGCAATGCCGGCCAGTCTTGCGGTGATGCCAACAGGAAATGCCTGGATGTCTAAAGCTTTGCCAGGATTCAACAATATGCGTTCGACTTATCGCTGGTCTGCGCTTGAAATTTTCGCGTTATGGTGGTTAGTCATGATTTGTGTTGCGAAGACGCAAAGAAGAGGTAAGAGGATTTGGAGTGGCGTAATCTTTATTATCATTTTGCTTAATCTGCCCAATCTTTCACAAAAAGTTCGGCTCAATATTGATCAACGAACGCAGTTTTTTAATATTGACCAAATGCTTATTTCTGAGCTAAAACAACGAATCAATAAAAATAAAATAGTTGCTTTTATTCCTTGGAGAAATGATTTTTTTGCGAATTATTTAGCGCCAACAGCAGGTTTTCGCACTTTCAATATTGGCGGAGATAAGAATTTGATAGATGCAAAAGAGTATTGGCCAGCAGAAATGGTTGCGTCAGGAGACACAGGCGAACCGTTGGATGCTGAAAAAATTTCTGCTGGAGTAAAGATGCTCACCGATGGAACGGCGGATGTTTTAGTGTTGCCATATTTTGATATGCTATGGGCTGCTCACGCATGGCCTTGTGGCAGCAGGGAGCGTAATCTTCTTGCAGAAGATCCATATGTGTGTCTGTTACCGTATAAAGAAACGTTACGTCCTTTAATCGAAACACTAGAAACTGCGCCTAATCTTGCAGTGACTGATTCGCCGCTGTTTGCAACGGTTAGGCTTAAGACTAAGAGCTAGCTATTTTTTTACAAGCTCTAATATCGATGCTATTTGAAAAAAATTGACTTTCAACACCTGTGATTCCAGGGAGAATAATTATTTTTGGAGAGAAATTAGGGTCTTATATGGACTCGCTGAACATTGGAGTCTGCGTTTTTTTTGAGTCATAACATTCTCTTAAGGTTCACATACTATACATTTATTGTTTAAAAAATAACAATAAGTGAGGCAAAAAATATGTTCACCCCACCCAGGCATCAAACGCCAGATCGCGGCTTAGAGAATCCAATTAAAAAGATACGCAGAGAAGTGCTATCCACCCTTCAAAGCAAGCCTCTTTATTCTTTTAATCCATTACCGCAGCATGCGCAGAAAATTGCAGAGAAGAGGATCTGCCCTAAGCGCTTTAATGTTAAATTTTATACAATAGAGAGTATTCCAAAAAAATGCGCACAAGACTTATTTTGGCAAGATGAAACGAGTGATCCTCGCAATTACAAAAAGCTTCCAAATGGTGTTCATGTTAAATTATTTCGATTCATTATTAAAGAATCAGGGGAGCTGGCTTGTGGTGCCAACTGCATTGGAGAAGAATATTCTCATGGCGCAATGGTTGACTACGCCGCTGTATTTGCTGCAGGAGAATTTGGAGCAGATAAACAGGGTAATATTCTCTACGTCAGCAATCGCACTGGCCATTACTGTGTACCGCCTGAAAGTTTAGCCGAAAGGGTATACCCCTACTTAATCGATATCTTGGGGTATACGCTTGAACAAATTCAAGCTTTTTATGAAGGCGCTTACACTCATGCCGGGATTCTCGATGGAGAAACAGTTATTGCTCATTCGTGCAATCCAGTGGGAGAAACATTCGTTTATCCTAGCACAGGACGCATAGAAGATTTTGGTCAGGCAACCTCCAACAACCAAACGGCAGTTAATGCTTCCCCGCCAGCCTCTCCGCAGAGGCCCAGCTTTTCTGCTTTTTACCAAAACGGAGTTAATCAGACATCTTCTTACGCCAATTTCTCCTCTAGCTCTAGCTGGGTTTATAGTACCCCCTAGTGTGTGAGCTGGTGGCGCATGTATATGGAGAAGATCACGCACCAATTAGGTTCTGGTGGTTGCGTTTTACTTTTCTGTGGCTATTTTAACAGAAAATGACAAACGCAGCCAATCCCAGGAGCATAATGCCCAGAACTTTTTCTACTACTGTTTTTGATCGGTTTAGCCAGCTGGCAACTTTTTGATGTGAAATTAAATAGACTAATGAGCAAAACCACAGCATGGCAATAATAAACATTTCAACTGCATAGGCAAGATTGGTTAAAAACGTTGTGTTTGTGCTAGCAACGGCGCTAAAAAGAGTTAGAAAAAATAACGTAGCTTTTGGATTTAGTAAATTGCAGATAAATCCTTGCCGAAAAGCTTTACTATTGGATAGAGGGTTTGCGTTGCATTCTGACGTTGCCTGAATGGTTGCGGTCGCATGTGGTTTAAGTAACATGATTCCTAAATAAGTTAAATAGAGGGCGCCAGCATATTGGATAGTGTGAAAAACCCAGTACGATTTTTGAATGATAACGGCCAGGCCGAGTATGCAATAAGTCATGTGCACCCACGTGGCTGCGCCTATGCCTAGAGCGGTGTAAAAACCGGCTTTTCGAGAATGTAGCAGCGCGTTTTTGGTGACGATGGCAAAATCCGGGCCTGGCAACATCGCACCAAGTAGCATTATTATGCCTAAGGTAAGGAAGCTTGTTCCCATTATCCACTCTGATTTTTTTGATGATCGAAGATTATACTGTTACTATCTAAATTTGGTATTAAAAAATTATTTATAAAAGGAACGGCAATGCAAGTTGAGTTAAAAATAATCAATCCACTTGTCGGCGATAAAATTCCATTACCAGAGTATGCGACTACTGGGTCTGCTGGAATGGATTTACGTGCTTGTTTAGAAACTTCATTAACGGTTGCGGCAGGCGAAACCGTACTGATTCCAACAGGAATAGCGATTTATATGCGAGATCCACACATGGCAGCTATGATTTTGCCTCGATCTGGATTGGGTCATAAGCATGGTATTGTGCTAGGAAACCTTGTTGGGTTAATAGACTCTGATTATCAGGGTGAAATTAAGATCTCTTGCTGGAATCGTAGCGCAGAGAGCTATACAATAGCTCCTGGTGAGCGCATTGCTCAATTGGTTTTTATCTCTACACTTAAGGCTTCGTTTAACTTGGTTTCCGATTTTAATAGAACGGAACGGGGCGAAGGTGGTTTTGGTCATACAGGAGGTCAGTAAAAGTGTCAAAAAATACGCAAGCCATTTCGGCGACTATCTTCAGAGCTTATGATATTCGCGGGGTTGTTGGCGAAACATTCAACGCTGAGATTGTTTATGCGATTGGTCAAGCGATTGGCTCTGAAGCTTTAGCTCAGGGTGAGACAAGTATTATTGTGGCGCGCGATGGCCGCTTATCTGGCCCTGCGCTTTCTAAAGCGCTTATAGAGGGCTTGTTAGCGACTGGCATTAATGTGATCAATATTGGACGAGTGCCAACGCCTGTTCTTTATTACGCGACACATGTATTGAATACTACCTCTGGCGCAATGTTAACCGGCAGCCATAATCCCGTGAATCATAATGGCGTCAAAATGGTCATTAAGGGCCGTGCCATTCATGGTGACGATATCTTACGTTTATACGAGCGAATCGAGCAGGGAAATTTTGCGGTGGGCAAAGGGACGCTAACTCATGAAGAAATGCTCCCGCGCTATGAGGCCAGAATTTTATCAGATGTAAAACTTAAAAAGAAATTAAAAGTGGTTGTGGATTGCGGTAACGGTGTTGCTGGCGTGATAGCTCCAGCCCTTATACAAAAATTAGGCTGCGAAGTGCATGAGTTATTTTGTGAAGTTGATGGCAATTTCCCTAATCATCACCCTGATCCTAGTCAAGAAGAAAATTTATCTGATTTAATCCAGACAGTTATACGTAAAAAAGCTGATATTGGCTTGGCGTTTGATGGTGATGGAGATCGTCTTGGTGTGGTTACGGCTGCCGGCGATGTCATTTGGCCAGATCGTCAACTGATTTTATTTGCGATCAATGTATTAAAAACAAATCCAGGCGCAAAAATTATTTATGACGTGAAATCCACACGTTTTTTAGCTGAAGTGGTCAGCCAACACGGCGGCATACCGATCATGTATAAAACTGGTCATTCATTAGTTAAAGCCAAAATCAAAGAAGAAAATGCCGCATTAGGTGGAGAAATGAGTGGTCATGTATTTTTTAATGATCGTTGGTATGGTTTTGATGATGCTATTTATACCGCAGCGCGCTTGTTAGAGATTATTGCGAATGATGGCCGAGACGTTGAAACTATTTTCTCTGAAATCCCCAACAGTATCAGTACGCCAGAATTAAAAATTAGCATGTCGGACGATAGAAAGTTTGCTTTTGTTGATGAGTTAATTAGGAAGGCTGATTTTGGCGCTACTGCCAAGATTAATACCATTGATGGGTTGCGGATTGATTATCCTAATGCATGGGGGTTAGTGCGCTGCTCCAATACCACACCTTATCTTGTAGTGCGTTTTGAAGCCGATGACGAAGCTGCATTGAGTATGGTGAAATGCAAATTCCGCAATCACTTGCTTGAGTTAGATCCTAGTTTGCAATTGCCTTTCTAGTTGCAGATGTTTCAATGTATAGCCGGTGAATATTGCTGGAAACCTTGTTTCGGTGTTTTGGTTTGTGTTGCAAGGGAATGTAATGTATAGCGTTGCATTGACTATGTCGTTCGGACAAATTCTGGGGGCATCTATTGGCGCGCGTTTAGTGTTAACCCGAGGAAAAAAATTTATTCAAGTTGCATTTGTTATTGTTGTTATATTGATGACGTTAAATTTAGGTTTGAAGGCGTTTTTTTCGTGAGTATTGCCGATAATTTGTTTCAAATAAAAAATCAAATAGATTCAGCTGGGAAAGAAAGCAAACGTCTATTGAATTCCATTCGTCTTTTGGCGGTCTCAAAAACAAAATCAATTGCAGAAATTGAAGAGGCAATTCATGTCGGTCAATATTTCTTTGGTGAAAATTATGTGCAAGAAGCTATTGAAAAAATTCAAGCATTAACAAAATATTCTAATCTAGAGTGGTACTATATTGGCAGAGTTCAAAAAAACAAAGTAAGAAGTTTGGCCCAACATTTTGATTGGGTGCAAACGATTGAAACTAAAGAAGTTGCTGAAAAATTAAATCAAGCTTGTGAAAAAATAAATCGTAAGATTAATATTTGTTTGCAAGTTAATATTGGTTGTGAGCCCCAAAAAAATGGAGTCCTGTTAATAGAAAATGTAGGCGCTACCGGTTGGTCGCCCTTAGAGGTTCTTGCAAAACATATCGTTGAGAAGTGCCCCTGCTTATGTTTGCGAGGCTTAATGGCTATTGGATTAGACACGCAAGATCAAAAGCTTTTAAAACAGATGTTTTCTCAGTTAAGATCTTGTTATGATGTATTAAAAAAACAGTATGCAACTGTCGATACATTGTCGATGGGAATGAGCGGCGACATGGCATTAGCAATTGCCTGTGGTTCAACCATGGTGCGAATTGGCACGGCAATTTTTGGGGAGCGCAAAAAATGAAAAAACATGTAAGCATTGCTTTTATTGGCTGTGGTAATTTAGCCACAAGTTTGGTGCGTGGGCTTTTAGAGTCTGGCTATCCCAAAGAAAAAATTTGGGCAACCAATCGTAACGCAGAAAAAAATAAGTTGCTTCATGATTCTCTGGGTATTCATGTGAGCGAGGACAATCACAAAGCCGCACAGCATGCAGAAGTTATTGTGCTGGGTGTAAAGCCGCAGCAAATGCAGGGCGTTGCAAAAGATATTGCGTTGGTTGTGCAAGAAAAAAAACCATTAGTTATTTCCGTGGCGATTGGTATTAGTACGGCAATGTTATCCCGTTGGTTGGGGGGTGATGTGGCGTTGGTGCGAAGTATGCCGAATACGCCTGCGCTTGTTTCTGCCGGAGCAAGTGGGCTTTATGCGAATGTGCATGTCACAGAATCACAAAAAGAATTTGCAGAATCTCTCCATCGTGCTGTTGGTATTACAATTTGGGTAGAAAAAGAATCGTTAATCGATGTGGTGGCAGCACTGTCAGGCTCTGGTCCGGCTTACTTTTTTTATATTATTGAAGCAATGCAATCTGCGGCGGTGAAGTTGGGATTGCCAGAAAAAGAAGCGAGCGAATTGGCGCTGCAAACAGCATTAGGAGCGAGCCGTTTGGCGCTTGAAAGCGACGATGATGTGTTAACTTTGCGCAAAAAAGTCACCTCTCCAAAAGGTACGACTGAGCAGGCGATTAAAGTGTTTGATGAAAAAGGGCTTCCGAGTATTATGGAGGCAGCGATGCGAGCAACTATTTTGCGCGCACAAGCGTTGACGGCGTCGTTAGAACAAGAAGAGTAGATTAAAGTTAAGGAATGGATTATATGGGATCAGCTGTGCAACAAACACTAATGTTTCTAGTTCAATTTATTTTTGGGCTATATACTTTTGTTATCGTATTGCGTTTATGGTTACGTGCTGTTTATGCAGACTATAATCATCCTTTTGTTGCCGGAATTGCAAAAGCGACAACGCCCTTGGTGCGTAAATTAAAAAAATACATTCCTGATATACGTGGTGTTGAAACTGCCAGCGTTGTGTTGCTGTTGTTATTAATCTTAGTAAAGTTATTTTTGATTAGTTTGATTGCCGGCCATATTCCTTCTATTGGAGGTTTGTTTGTTTGGGCCTTGGCGAGTTTAGTTGAGGTGTGTTTAGATGCTGCGTTTTATTTAATGATAATCATGGCTATCTTAAGTTGGATGCCAAATGCACAGCCCGCACTTTATGGTTTACTTATGCAAGTGACGCAACCAATTTTGCAGCCTGTTAGAAGAATTGTTCCCTTGCTCGGCGGTATGGATTTATCACCTGTGGTAATCTTAGTAGTCATTCAAGTGATTGAAATGTTGATGGTTCAGCCTGTTATTCGCGCAGGGATTAATGCGGCGTTTCATTGATAAAAAAATAACTGTGGATTAGCTGCAGAAAAAATACTTTATGCTATAATCAAACTGTACCCGTTGTGACAAGCAGATCATGTGTTTTTTGACCGATACTTATAAAGACGGAATCTGGGATTGATCGCTGTTGTGCATGCTCATCTTGAATGAGAAGCCTGATGCGATAACTTAGAATCCAACCTGGGGAAACAGGGTCTTAAAAAAACCTTATCTGGCACAATGGGTCTTTTATATTTGCGTGTTTACATCCGCTAAATTCTTTTCTAAAAGCAAAAGAGATGAGTCCCTTTGGAAACCAAAGCCACTATTCGGCAATATTATCGCACTCTTAGACGACACATTCCCGCCGAAAAAAAATTATTAGCTTCTTGTTCTTTGGCAGACATTTTTTTAAATGCAAGCAGAGATAAATCTCAAAAAAATATTGCAGTTTATTTGGCTGTTGATGGCGAAATAAATCTACAACCATTAATCAACGCGTTATGGCAATTACAGTATAATGTTTTCCTCCCTGTCATTGATATTAATACTCAGATGTTGAGTTTTGTCCAATATAATGCATCAACCACTATGAAAAAAAATCAATATGGCATTGAAGAGCCAGAAAATATTTCTAGCAACCTTCTTCCTGAAGATTTAGATATTGTGCTTATGCCTTTAGTTGCGTTTGACCTTTTAGGTTCTCGCTTAGGAATGGGTAAAGGATTTTATGATAGAGTTTTTGAGTTTTGTCGTGATAAACACAACAAGCCTTTGCTCATCGGTGTTGCTTATGCGTGTCAGTGTGCGCAACAGTTGCCAGTCGATCCATGGGATGTGCCTTTGGATGGCGTGTTGACAGAAAAAGAATTATTAATGTTTTCGGGGAAACCATGAGTCAACAATATTTAGCATTTGATTTTGGCACTCGCTATATCGGTGTTGCCGTTGGGCAAGATGTCACGCGAACCGCGCGTCCGTTAACGACGTTTAAGCAACAAGCGCAAGAGCCTGATTGGCATGCAATAAAAAAACTTATTGAACAATGGACGCCTGCCGCAATTATTGTGGGGATTCCTACACACGAAACTGGGCCAAATCAATGGATTACAGAAAAAGCAAAAGCGTTTGCAGAACAGCTTGCTTTAGAAACAAAATGTATTGTGCATACGATTGACGAACGCTTAAGCACGATTGAAGCGAGGCAATCTTTATTTGAGCAAGGCGGCTATCGTTCTTTGGCAAAAGAAGCGGTTGATGCGATGGCAGCCAAAGTTATTTTAGAAACATGGTTGCAAGAAGTCAGCTTTTAATCAAATTCTGCAATGGAGTTTGTGCTACTAATTCTTGATCGCGCCGTAACACTTCTCCCGCTAATGCTAAATAAGCTGCAGCGCCTGTGCATCCAATATCATAAGCAATAATCGACTGCGCATGACTAGGCGCTTCTGCAAGACGAATATTTCTTGGAATGGCGGTGCGATAAACGAGACTTGGAAAATGTTCATGTAACTGTGCGGAAATATCTTGAGTTAATCGACTACGATTATCAAACATTGTGCGCAACAATCCCTCAATTTTCAAATAAGGATTCGCCGCTTTTTTTAATTGTTCAATAGTGTCGAGTAAACTTGAAAGACCTTCTAGTGCATAATATTCACACTGAATAGGGATGAGCACCGAGTCAGCGGCGACTAATGCATTAGCTGTTAACATGTTAAGCGAAGGTGGGCAATCAATAAGAACGTAATCATATTCAGATTTAACGATGGAAAGATGTTGGCGTAATTGTATTTCGCGTTGATCAAATTGAACTAAACGAATTTCAGCTTCTGTTAAATCCGCATTAGAGGGAAGTAGATTAAAATTTTCGGGGGTTAGAACAATTGCCGAGCGAATATTCGTTTCGCCAAGTAAAACTTCGTTGCATGTTAGCGATAAATTATCACGGTCCATGCGACATGCCATAGAGGCATTGCCTTGTGGATCAAGGTCTACCAATAATACTTTGCGTCCCATCTTCGCCAATGCTGCGGCAAGATTGACGGTTGTAGTGGTTTTTCCTACTCCGCCTTTTTGGTTAGCGATTGCAATTATTTTCCCCACGAAGCACCTTATTTAATAATCACTAGATGTCGTTCTGCACCTAGTCCGTTAATCGTCAATTTTCGCACATCTTCGACAATAAAGTCTTGTGGGATTTGGGTTAATTCTTCTGTTGGATAAGCGCCTTTCATGGCCAATAATTGACCGTTATTAGCAAGTAAATGTCGAGTTTTTTCGACAAAATCTTGAATTGAGCTGAAGGCGCGAGAAATAAGGGTATTAAACGTATCTGTATTTTCTTCAATTCGCTCATGCAATGCGGTCACATTCGTAATGCCAAGTTTCATCAAGGTGTGTTGAATAAAAATGATTCGTTTTTGGCTGCTGTCGACTAAAGTAAAATGGATATCTGGTAGAGCAATCGCCAAGGGAATTCCGGGTAAACCCGGCCCTGTGCCGACATCGCACACTTTTGGCCCCCTAATAGCGTCACGTATGCTCAAACTATCAACAATATGTTTATATACTTGCTCTTTGTGGTCGGTGATCGCTGTCAAATTATAAGTCTTGTTCCAACGATTAAGTTGGTCCAAATAAGCCGCGAGCTTTTCAATCTGTTGCTCAGTGAGTGTAATACAATTAGTATCTAGCGCCTGTTTAAGAAGTTCCATAAAAATTATATCAAAAAAATGTCTATCTCGTGAGTATAATCGGTGAAGTCTTAGAATGGTATGACTTTAGTCTTTACAGTTTTTTAAGCATAATCGACTTATTGATTAAAAAAACCTAAAAATGGCCGTATCTATTGAAAATTTGGCCGTATCAGGGGTAAAATGGCCGTATCTTTATTGGAAATTGGCCGTATCCATGAATTCAAAAAAAAATGCTCTTTTCAGGGTGCTTAACAACCAATTATCACCTGTAGGTTTATCAGTGTTATTGCAACAATTAGGGCCTGATTTTCCTGAGCGTACGGTTAGGCGATGGCTTGAGCAGTTCGTTCGTGCGGGAATGATAATAAAAATAGGGGAAAAACGTAATACTACTTATCTATCAATAAAACCATCAAGTTTTACTGCTCAGAGTCATAGTATTTTGGAGCAAATCAAAAAGCCGTTATATCAACGTCAACCTGTTGCTTATAATATAGAATGGGTGCACGCTTATCGACCCAATATTGATCGTTATTTGCCTCAAGGCACATGGGCTCTTTTGCGTGCCATGCACGCGGAGCAGAGCACCTCAAAAGATCCGGCTGGAACTTATGCGAGAAGAATTTATAACCGTTTGTTAATTGATTTATCGTATAACTCATCACGCTTAGAGGGTAATACTTATTCGTTGCTAGAAACTGAGAAATTAATTATAGAAGGTGTGGCGAATACAGATAAGTTAGATGAAGAAAAAGTTATGATTCTTAATCATAAAGAGGCTATTCGACATCTTGTAGATAACGCTCATAGACTTCAAATTAATTATGATGAAATTTGTACACTGCATTACTTATTATCCGACGGCTTGCTTCAACCATCATCTTCAGTTGGAAATGTTCGAGATCATGCAGTGCGTGTTTATGGAACGACATATATGACCTTAGAAGGGCGTGATCCTCTGGTGGATGAGTTATATTATATCTGTGAGACAGCCAATAAAATTACGGATCCTTATGAGCAGAGTTTTTTTCTTTTAGTGCATGTTGCGTATTTGCAAGCTTTTGCTGATGTGAATAAGCGAACCGCTCGATTAAGCGCAAATATTCCTTTGATTAAAAACAATTTAGTGCCGCTTTCTTTTAATTACATTAATAAAGAAGATTATATTTCTGCAATGATTGCCATTTATGAATTGAATGAAGTGGGCCCGCTTGCAAATATATTTGCTTCTTCGTATCAGAAAACCAGTGAAGAATATGCTGTGACGCTTGAGGTAATAGGATTTGATGAAATTCGCGTACGTTATCGAACTCAGCGTAGAAAGGTGATCCGTGAGATTATTCTACAACAATTAATTGGAGATAATCTTAAGGCATATGCGGATCTACAAACGAAAGAACATATTCCAGAAAAAGATCAAATAAATTTTAAAGAAGATTTGATGGAAGATCTTGCTGAGCTCGCGCCGCCTCGTATTGCTGGGCTTGGAGTGACTGTGAAAGAATTGGAGCAATGGTTGAATATGCGCATGACTTCCTAAGTGTTGTAATGCCTTCTTAGGTCATTTAGACTCGGGAATACTTATCAATATCATTATACGAACACTTGGCAACCTCAATGAAAAAAAAAGTCGCAATCTTAACCGCGTTAATAGCCATCGTTTTATTGGTTATTCTTAACTTCAGTATTTGGAGTTATGTCAATAATCCATTGCAATTACAGCCTTGGACGAAAACAACCATGGGTGTGGATTTTGATCCTATGCGTAAAAATGACACTCAAACCAATGATAAATATCCAAGTGCTGCTGATATCGAAAGTGATTTAGCTTTGCTAGAGAATAAAGTGCATTCAGTTAGAACTTTTAGCGTTTCTCGAGGTTTGAACCAAGTGCCCCAATTAGCCGCGAAACATAATCTTAATGTGGCGCTTGGGGCATTGATTGGAGAAAATTTAGAGCAAAATCGCCAAGAAATGGACTTACTACGAGCAACCTTGCAAAACAATACCCAGAATATTGTACGTGTTTTAGTGGGGAATGAAGTGCTGCTACGAAAAGATACCTCTGAGCAGCAGCTAATAGACTATATTCGTGAGGTGAAACAGTATGAACAGCGACCGGTGAGCACCTCAGAAACATGGTTTAATTGGATGTCGCATCCAAAGCTTGTGGCAGAGGTCGATTATATTGCGGTGCATCTCGCACCGTATTGGTCAGGTGTTGCTGTTGATGATGCGGTTGATCTTGTTTTTGACCAGTATATGCAATTACAAAAAGCATATCCTGCTAAACCTATCGTAATTACTGAAGTGGGCTGGCCATCGGATGGGCAACCGTTTGGTCACTCAATTCCGTCACGTGCAAATCAAGCTACCTTTTTACGTGAAATGATACGACGCGCGGAAAAAGAACAAGTGAATTATTATATTCTTGAAGCCTTTGACCAGCCTTGGAAAATATCTATGGAAGGCTCTGTCGGTGCGTATTGGGGTATTTTTGATTCTGACCGACAAGCAAAATATCCTTTGAATGGCAATGTGTTGACGGTTCCTGGATGGCAGTATTGGGCCATATGGGCATCGGTATTGAGCGCAGTGATGATGGGTATTTTTGTATTTGCTAGACGTAGTATCAAATTACCTGGGCTACTATTTTTAGGTTTGGTCACTAATTTAGGCGCTTCAACGCTATTATGGTCTATTTCAGTGATGGCCCATCGCTATCAAACAAAATTATCATTGATTTTTGTTGGCCTCACTTTGTTGATGCAAGTTATCGCCGTGTTAATTTTATTGGTGGAAAGTTTAGAAATTGTCGACGTTATTTGGTATCGAAAAACGGTGCGATTGTTCCAACCATTATCGCCGCCTGAGAATTTTCGCTATCCTAAAGTCTCTATTCATATCCCGATTCATAATGAACCGCCAGATATGGTGCGTGAAACATTAGAAGCAGCCGCGCGTTTGGATTACCCTAATTTTGAAGTGTTGGTCATTGATAACAATACCAAAGATCCAGCAATATGGGAGCCGGTGCGAGAAGATTGTGCCCGATTAGGATTGAATTTCCGCTTTTTCCATTTGGACAATTGGCCAGGTTTTAAAGCGGGTGCGGTGAATTACGCGTTAGAACAAACGTCAAACGATGTAGAAATTATTGCAGTGATTGATAGTGATTATAAAGTGTCACCGGATTGGTTGAGGTCAATGGTGCCATATTTCGATAATGAAAAAGTCGCGTTTGTGCAATCGCCGCAAGATTATCGCGATAGCAAAGAAAATGGATTTAAAGCCTGTTGCTATTGGGAATATGCGGGATTTTTTAATATTGGTATGGTACAGCGCAATGAATATAACGCCATTATTCAACATGGTACAATGACCTTGATTCGCAAGACTGCATTAATACAAATGGGTGGTTGGGCACAATGGTGTATTACTGAAGATAGCGAATTGGGATTGAGTTTGTATGAAGCCGGTTATGATTCTGTTTATGCCAATAAATCCTTGGGGCAAGGCTTAATGCCAGATACGTTCTCTGCTTATCGAGGACAAAGATTTCGTTGGGTCTATGGCGCAATGCAGATTCTTAAAAAACATTGGCGTAATTTTTTACCCTTCAGAAAATCGCCTTTAACAGCAGCGCAGCGTTATTATTTTTTAGCGGGTTGGTTGCCGTGGTTTTCAGATGCATTAGCGTTGATATTTACCCTAATGAGTTTATCTCTCACCGCGCTTCTGTTGTACGATCCTATTCACTATGAAGTGCCTGCCGGCGCATTTTTGTTGCCAACTATTGGAATATTCAGCTTTAAGATTTTACGAAGCCTGTGGCTTTATCGTGCGCGTGTGCCGTGCACTATTGGGCAAACCTTTGGTGCATTTTTGGCAGGTTTATCACTCACGCATACTATCGCTAGGGGAACGCTCAGAGGGTTATTCACCAATAATTTACCTTTTTTGCGCACCCCAAAAAATGAAAAACGAGGGGCGCTATTTGCAGGTTTAATGAGTATTCGCCAAGAACTTGTAATTTTACTGGCGTTGATAGTGGCGGTGGCTGCAATGAGTTTTACGGAGCATTTTAATAATCCAGTTGGTCAACGTTGGATCACCATTTTAGTGGTGCAGATGGTGCCTTACCTAGCGACATTTATTGTAATGTTGATCAGTATTTGGCCGACAAAGAAGAAATAGATGGCGTGAGAATGGATGGCTCGAAAATAGTTTGTTCCTGGATTAGACTGCGCTACAATGATGGCGTTAATTGACAGTCCATTTTTAGCGCAGTTTCAGGAGTTGTAGTACCATGGATACCCGCCAATATTTTTTAGAAGAACATCCCGGTCAGGGAAGTGCCTTTGGTCTAAAGATCAAAGCGAAATTGCATGAAGAACAAACGCCTTATCAGAAAATAGAAATTTTCGACACTGAACATTATGGTTATATGATGAGCATTGATGGTTTTGTTATGTTGACCAGTCGTGACAATTTCCTTTATCACGAAATGATGTCTCATCCAGCGATTTTCACCCATCCACATCCTAAAGAAGTGGTGATTATTGGCGGAGGTGATTGTGGAACGCTCAAAGAAGTGTTGAAGCACAAAGATTTAGACTCTGTTTGGCAAATTGATATTGATGAGCGCGTTACGCGATTAGCAGAAAAATATTTTCCAGAGCTTTGCGAAGCCAATAATGATCCGAGAGCGAATTTTTATTTTGGTGATGGTGTCAAGTGGGTTAAAGATGCTCCTGCACGATCTTCTGATATCGTGATTGTTGATTCTACTGATCCTTTTGGGCCAGGCGAAAGTTTATTTACCGATAAATTTTACGCCGATTGTTTTCATATGTTGCGTGATCATGGCCTGGTGGTTCATCAAAGCGAATCTCCTTTATTTCATTTAGATGCGATTATTAAACCCATGCACAGAAACATGAAAAAAGCTGGCTTTAGTGAAGTGATTACTTTGCAATTTCCTCAGCCGACTTATCCGTCTGGTTGGTGGACAGCAACGATGGCGATTAAAAATGGCGATATCTCTGCGTTTCGTGAAGCAGAAGCCGTGGCGCGACGATTTAAAACAAAATATTACAATGAACATATTCATAAAGCATCTAGAGCAATGCCAACGATGATGGAAGGCTTATAATGGAATCTGCTTTTGTTGAAGACATACTCGCAAAAATAGCCGCGGTGTTACCCCAAGAGTGGCAAGGTCTTAAAGACGACACGTGTAAAAATATGCGCGTTGTTTTGCAATCGATCTTTGAGCGTATGGATTTAGTGACGCGCGAAGACTTTGAGGTGCAGAAAAAAATTCTAGCGCGTGCGCAAGAACATATTCAACAATTGACAGAATTATTGCAGCAGTTAGAAGAAAAATTGCATGATAAAAAATGATGTTGTAGGGGCGAGTGGCGCTCGCTCGGATGAAAAAAAGTTGTGTGTTGTTTATCTTCATGGTTTCAATAGTTCTGGTAATGCGCAGAAATCTCAACTTTTGCGAGCAGCAGTAGATGCGCATGCGCCAGAGCTGGCATATTATTCTCCAACCTTAATTCATCATCCTCAAAAAGCGATAAGCGAATTACAAGCGTATCTTAATCAGCAAGCAGACGTCTATGATTTTTGTTTTGTAGGAAGTTCATTGGGAGGATTTTTTGCGATTTATTTTGCGAATCGTTATCCAACTTCTAAAGCAGTATTAATTAATCCAGCGATCAGTCCTTGGGAATCGATGCATGGCTATTATGGTCACTATGAAAATGCGGCCACTGGCGAAAAATTTGAAGTGACAGAGCATTTTGTTTCTAGCTTAAAAGCGTTTGGCTGTTCAGAAAATAAAAATCCAGAACGCTTTTTATTATTATTACAAACCGATGATGATGTGATTGATCATCGCATTGCATTAAAAGCATTCCCGGATTCACGGCATATAGTTCGTGCCGGGGGCGGGCATCAATTTACAGATTTTGTAGAGGTTATCCCAGATATTTTGCAGTTTATCAGCAAATTTTCTTGATATGTTGTAAATTTTACCGTATTTTCTTTACAGAATTCCGGTCATTTTATGCGCATATTTGAGCTTTTTACGTCATCAGGAAAAATCATTGGCTAATGAAAAAATATAAATGAGGATGTGTGATGGCAGAAAAAAATTATAATGCTCAATCCATTGAGGTTTTAAGTGGATTAGAGCCGGTACAAAAACGTCCCGGGATGTACACCGATACCACACGCCCCAATCATTTGGCGTGCGAAGCCATTGATAATAGTGTCGATGAAGCATTGGCAGGGCACGCGACGAAAATTGAGGTGATTATTCATCAAGACGGGTCTGTCGAGGTCACTGATGATGGTCGTGGCATGCCAACAGATGTGCATTTAGAAGAAAAAGTCACGGGCGTGGAATTAATTTTAACGCGATTACATGCGGGCGCAAAATTTTCCAACGATAGTTATAAATTTTCTGGCGGTTTACACGGCGTGGGCATTTCCGTAGTGAATGCCTTATCGCAATGGCTGGAAGTGACTATTCGTCAGCATGGAAAAATTTATCACATGCGCTTTGAGCATGGCGCAAAAAAATCCGAATTAAAAGTTATCGGAGAAGTGAATAAGCGTGACACTGGCACGAGTGTCAGATTTTTGCCCGAGCCCAAATATTTCGACTCTGCAAACTTTTCTATCAGCAGGCTAAAACATATTTTACGTGCCAAGGCTGTATTATGCCCAGGGCTTAAAGTCATTTTAGATGACAAAATTCATAATGAAAAAGTCGAATGGCATTTTGAAATGGGCTTGGCCGGTTATTTATTAGATGCGCTGAATGGTTTAGAGCTTTTGCCAGTAGAGCCTATTTTAGGTCACGCCGAGGGCGGAAAAGAAATGGCGGATTGGGCCATTGTATGGTTGCCAGAAGGCGGTGAATTGTTAACTGAAAGTTATGTCAACTTGATTCCTACCGCACAAGGGGGAACGCATGTAAATGGTTTGCGTACTGGATCATTAGAAGCTTTGCGCGATTTTTGTGAATTTAGAAATTTGTTGCCACGTGGTGTTAAATTAACCGCAGAAGATTTGTGGGAAAACTGTTGTTATATTTTGTCAGTAAAACTGCATGATCCACAATTTGCAGGGCAAACCAAAGAGCGTTTATCTTCGCGTGAATGTGCGAGTTTTGTGTCGGGCGTGGTTAAAGATTCTTTTAGTTTATGGCTCAATCAGCATGTCGCCTTGGGTGAAAAAATTGCAGAATTAGCGATTAATAATGCGCAACGTCGTTTAAAAAGCGCAATGAAAGTATTGCGTAAAAAAGTCACGCAAGGACCCGCATTGCCTGGAAAGTTGGCCGATTGTTCTGCGCAAGATCCAAGGCAAACAGAATTGTTTTTGGTGGAAGGAGATTCCGCAGGTGGTTCTGCAAAACAAGCGCGTGAAAAAGAATTTCAAGCAGTGATGCCATTGCGTGGAAAGATTTTAAATACCTGGGAAGTTGATTCGGCGCAAGTATTAGCATCACAAGAAGTGCACGATATCGCTGTGGCTATTGGCGTAGATCCAAACTCAACCGATCTCACTGGATTGCGTTATGGAAAAATCTGCATTCTTGCCGATGCAGATTCTGACGGCGCGCATATCGCTGCTTTGCTTTGTGCATTATTCGTTAAACACTTTCGAGCGTTAGTTTTAGCCGGTCATGTGTTTGTTGCGATGCCACCACTTTATCGGATTGATATGGGCAAAGAAGTGTATTACGCCTTAGATGAGGCCGAGAAACAAGGAATATTAGATCGCTTAGAAGCGGAAAAGAAAAAAGGCAAACCAAATGTGTTACGCTTCAAAGGATTAGGGGAAATGAATCCATTGCAATTACGTGAAACCACCATGGCGGTCGATACTCGGCGCTTAGTGCGGTTAAGCATGGATGATCCGATATTGACAGAATCTCGTATGGATATGTTACTTGCTAAAAAACGCGCTGGAGATAGAAAATCTTGGCTAGAAGAAAAAGGTAATTTATCGGAATTATAGCCTGTACTTCAACAGAAAATTAATAATATCCCAAACTGCAAACGAAGTAGGCTTGAGTGAGGTGGTATTGTATAATAAAAAACAATGTTTAGTGTATTATTAAGAGGTCCAGGATTATGTCACGCTATTTAGATCCGAAAGCCGATGTGGTATTTAAAAAGATTTTTGGCGATCATCCGCATTTGCTGATGAGTTTTTTAAATGCTGTTTTGCCTTTGCCCGTAGATAGTCCGATTGTAGAACTCACGTATTTGCCCAGCGAACAAGTGCCGGCAATTCCTGAATTCAATCGTACGATTGCTGATGCGAAGTGCAAAGATGCGAAGGGAAGGGCTTTTGTCGTCGAAATGCAGATGAATTGGACAGACAGTTTTAAACAGCGCTTACTTTTTGGTGCAAGCCAAGCTTTTGTAAAGCAACTGGATAAAGGAAAAGACTATGTGTTACTGCAACCGGTGTATGGATTAGGGTTAGTTGCAGAAATTTACGATAGGCTGAGTCCGGATTGGTACCATGATTATCAACTGGTTAAGAAAGGCGGTCAGGATGGCGATATTATTGATCATCTTCAATTAATTTTTATTGAGTTACCCAAATTTCCTGTTCATTCTGCGGAAGAAAAGACATTAAGACTGTTATGGTTACGGTTTTTACGTGAAATTGATGAAAAAACCAAGACGGTCTCTCACGAATTACTCGAAGTGCCTGAAATTGCCGAAGCGGTGGAATTGGCGGAAGAATCCGCTTACACACAAGCAGAACTCGCTTTTTATGAAAGTTATTGGGATCAAGTAAGGCGAGAAAAAACACTGATGTCGGAAAAGTATACTAAAGGGTTAGAAGCGGGAAAAGCGGAAGGAAAAGCGGAAGGAAAAGCGGAAGGTTTGGCGGAAGGTGAGGCGAGAGGTAAAGCGGAAGGTAAAGTCGAGGGAAAAATAGAAATCGCAAGAAAAATGCTAACGTTGAATTTTTCTGTTACTACTATTGTTGAAGCGACGGAGTTGACAGAAGAAGAAATCGAATGTTTGAAAGAATAATAAATTTTATCGATTTTTGACTCCCGCCACTGCGGCCTATGTTTACATTTCATAACGCTCTGAACGCTGACAATGTTGCTGGCCAAAAAACGCGCTGGCTATTGAAAGACATGGTTAGAGAAAAAAAGTAATTTATCGGAATTTCCAAATGATTACCGTAGTAGGTGATCGTGAAAGCGATATTTTTGAGATTTTTCAGCAGGTTCCAGATGATAATATGCCTCTGATTGTTCGACTATTTGACGTTATACATTTTGTATTATACAATATGTATAATCAAGAGATAGGAGCAAGAAAAGTGGATTATTTTCCGACAAAACTAGCGGCTGGAGCGGCTTTCTGTAATCGCGAAAAAGAACAAGAAGAGCTACTGCGTTGTCTCAACAACGTCAGCCCTGTGCTTTTGATTTCCCCGAGACGTTATGGAAAAACAAGTCTTGCCATTCACGTTTTAGATAAAAACAATTTTCTCTATGTACACATCGATTTTTATAAAGAATTGAGTGAAGAAGACATCGCAAGCGCCATCCTTAATGGAATTGGCAGGCTATTAGGTAAAATAGAAGATACTCCAGAGAAAATCTTAACTCTAGCCAAAGATTTTTTTTCTAGCTTCCATATCCGCGCGGCCATTAAAACGGTTGGCATAGAAATTGAATTTGAACAAAAACAAAAAAGCCCCATTAATATTATTGCGGAAGCACTGGAAAAGCTTGAAGAGCTTGCCGTAAAGAAACAAAAAAAACTGGTTCTATTCATGGATGAATTTCAAACGCTTGCAGAAGCCACAAGTCATCATGGGATCGAGGCAGCTATTCGTCATGCAGCGCAAGAATCCAAACATGTTTGTTATCTTTTTTCAGGTAGCAATCGTTATTTGTTAAAAGAAATGTTTCAAGATAGAAAAAGACCGCTTTATAAACTGTGCCACACAATTTACTTAAAACGTATTCAACCCGAGCATTATATCAAATATATACAAGCAGTTTCTCAAGAAATATGGGGATCCTCTATATCCGATAAGGATCTTCACCTCATATTCAGCCTTACTCAAAGACATCCTTACTATGTCAATAAACTGTGTACCCTATTAAGTTTTCAAGAGATCGTATCAGACACGATAATTTTGAGCGTATGGGAAAATTACGTATTGGAAAACAGAACGTCCGTAGAAGGTGAGGTTAGTTTATTGGCAGTTAACCAAAGAAAATTGTTATTTGCTATTGCGCGAAACAAAGAAACAAAAGAGTTGCTTTCTAAAGAGTTTAGTCACGCCCTATCCATCGTCCCTGGAAGCATACCCAGAGCTGCGACGGCACTTAGAAACAAGGATTATATTTATGAAAATGAAGAAGGTTACTATCAAATAGTTGATCCTCTAGTACATGCCGTATTAAATTTATAACAGGAAGTGAATATGTTGGATTGAAATTCTAGCGCCCATAAAGTAAACTAAGTCTGATAAACTTAGTTTGATATGTGGGGCGCGTTATGCAAACGGTTAATATTCATGAAGCAAAAACACAATTATCGCGCTTGATTGATTTGGCGGTGAAGGGTGAGCCTTTTATTATTGCAAAAGCCGGCAAACCTTTGGTTAAAGTGGAGCGGTTAGAAGCCCCTGAGAAAAAGAAGCGTAAGCTTGGTTTTATGGCAGGACAAATGCAAGTGCCTGACGATTTTGATACAATAAGTCAGGGAGAGATTGAGCGTCTTTTTCATGGTGAAGAATGAGATTTTTGCTTGATACACATGTGTTACTGTGGGTTGCGAATTCTCCAGAACGTTTGTCTCGTGCCGTTTGTGACTTGCTTCAAGATAGTGACAATGAAATTTATTTCAGTATTGTGAGTCTTTTGGAGATAGCAATCAAAAACAGTCTTGGGCGTGAAAATTTTCAAGTAGATGCAAGGGTATTGCATCGTGCATTATGTGATGAAGGTTATAAAGAGTTGGGAATAACGAGTGAACATGTAGTCTCGATTGATAGTTTACCATTATTACATAAAGATCCTTTTGATCGATTACTTATCTCACAAGCAACTGTCGAAGGAATTACTTTATTAACCAAAGATAAGCTCGTTGCAGCGTATCCTGGGCCTATAAAAAAGATTTAAAATAGGAAAAAAATGACCTTACCATTAATGAATCTTCAGGGTGTTGAACAACAACCCTTACATGAATTTACCGAAAAAGCGTATTTGGATTACTCGATGTACGTGATTTTAGATCGCGCGTTGCCGCATATTGGCGATGGACTAAAACCTGTGCAACGACGCATTGTTTATGCGATGTCTGAGCTTGGATTGAGTGCAATTGCTAAGCATAAAAAGTCGGCGCGTACTGTCGGTGATGTTTTGGGTAAGTTTCATCCGCATGGTGACAGTGCGTGTTACGAAGCCATGGTGCTGATGGCGCAGGATTTTTCCTACCGTCATCCTTTAGTGGATGGTCAAGGCAACTGGGGTTCGCCGGATGATCCAAAATCCTTTGCTGCGATGCGTTACACGGAATCTAAGCTTTCTAAATATGCTGACGTGTTATTAAAAGAACTCGATCAAGGCACCACTGATTGGATGCCGAATTTTGATGGCACATTGAATGAACCGATGCAATTGCCGGCACGATTGCCCAATATTTTATTAAATGGTGGCAGTGGTATTGCCGTGGGAATGGCAACCGATATTCCACCGCATAATATTCGTGAGTTAGTTGCAGCGTGTGTTCATGTCTTAGAAACACCAAAAGCAACTTTGGATGATGTTTTGCAATATGTCCCAGCGCCAGATTATCCCACTCGTGCAGAAATCATTACGCCACGCGCAGAAATTGCAGAAATTTATAGAAAAGGTGGTGGGTCGTTAAGAATGCGCGCAACTTATATTAGAGAAGACAATGATATTGTGGTGACTGCATTGCCCTATCAAACTTCAGGCGCAAAAGTATTAGAACAAATTGCTGCACAAATGCGCGCAAAAAAATTACCGATGATTGAAGATCTGCGTGATGAATCAGATCATGAAAATCCAACACGTTTGGTGATTGTTCCAAAATCAAATCGCACTGATGTTGATAGCGTCATGGCACATTTATTTGCATCCACCGATTTAGAGCGCAGTTACCGCATTAATTTAAATATGATTGGTTTGGATGGCCGCCCACGCGTTAAAAATTTATTGGAAATTATTCAAGAGTGGTTGGTTTTTCGTAGAATCACTGTTCGTCGACGTTTACAATATCGCTTGGATAAAGTGCTCGCAAAATTGCATTTGTTAGAAGGATTATTAATTGCGTATCTTAATCTGGACGAAGTAATTCGAATTATTCGTGAGGAAGAAACGCCTAAGCCAATTTTAATCCAGCGTTTTGCTTTATCAGATCTACAAGCCGAAGCGATTTTAGAATTAAAATTACGTCATCTAGCAAAACTTGAAGAAATGAAAATTCGTGGCGAGCAAGATGAGTTAGCGACTGAGCGTGATGGGCTTGAGAAAACCTTAGGATCAGAAGCGCGTTTAACGACATTAATCAAAAAAGAAATGTTAGAAGATGCAGAAAAATATGGTGATAATCGAAAATCAGCATTAGTTGTGCGAGCAGAAGCGCAAATTATTAAAGAAACTGACTTGTTGCCTTCAGAGCCGGTGACTGTGATTTTATCGAAGATGGGCTGGGTGCGCCAAGCCAAGGGTCATGAAATTGACCCCAAAGTATTAAATTATAAATCGGGTGATTCATTTTTATCTGCGGTTTATGGGCGCAGTCAAGAGCAAGTGGTTTTTTTAGATAGTACCGGGCGAGCCTATTCATTACTGGCGAATACATTGCCGTCAGCGCGTGGACAAGGCGAGCCATTATCAGGGCATGTTACGCCACCCGCCGGCGCGACATTTATCGCAGCAATGATGGGCGCAGATAATCAACATTATATTATTGCGTCGGATGCCGGTTATGGATTTATGGTTAAACTTCAAGAACTTTATTCACGCAACAAAGCTGGAAAAGTGTTATTAAAATTACCACTTGCTGCGCAAGTACTTGTTCCGCAACTTGTGTCGAATCTTGATTCTGCATTAATTGCGTTAATCACGAATGAAGGACGTATGTTAATTTTCCCTGTAAAAGAATTGCCAGAGCTTTCCAAAGGCAAAGGTAATAAAATGATTAGTATTAATCCGAAACGCGCTGAAGCACGTGAAGAGTTTGTGACGGATATGCAAATTATTAATGCGGGTCAATCATTAGAGTTATTTTCTGGAAAAAGAAAATTAGTGTTAAAGCCAAAAGATCTCGAACATTATCATGGCGAGCGTGGCCGCAGAGGCAACAAATTACCGAAAGGATTTCAGCGGGTTGAAAGCATGACGGCAGTTTAAAGTTGCCATCATGTTGTTAACTCATGGATTCTTGCATCGACTGCTCGCGCCAATTCGTTAGGAGTGGTATCGATCATGCCTGTGCAATAAAGTGTTAGTTTCCATGGAAACAAAACACAAATTGAATTAAATGGCTCAGTTTGAGCTGGTCGACTAGGAGCTAATCTTTCGTCGCACTCACTGTCGGTCGACTTCTTGCCGACTGATAAAGGTGTCTGCACACTGTTGAACTCGCTGTCGGCGGACTCGCTGTCGGCGGACTCGATGTCAGCTAATAAAGGTATATTCACACTATCAACGGGCGCTGCATGATGTTGGACATAAGCCTCTGCAATTTTTTGAGAAATAATTTCGCTCATGATATGGCGGTAGGTTCTAAATTCATTGCGTGCATTCGCTATCACTACAATAAGAAGCAGAGCAATCATCGCAAAAAATGATAATTCAATCTCAGCAAGAGTTGACACAGATACAGTGAAGTGCTCAAAACCTGACAGTTTTGCTCCTCGACCAAGCAAAGTGCTAATGGTAATAAACCACCCTATCCACGCATCTTCTTTAAAGGTATTGGCCAGTGCGGCAAAACCATTTTTTGCTATCTCCCTGCGATCTCCTGCTAGCACTTGAGAGCTTGAGTGACTACTATCTTTATGTAAAGCTTTTTGACAGGAGGCCAAGTCACGTTGTGCCATGATTGAAATAAAGAGTTTACATAAACCCAATACAACAGCGAAAGGTAAAGCAATATTTTTATTTTTTGAAATAGACGAGTAAGTCATTAAGGCAATGCCCGCTGAAGTCGTTAATCCTGAAACAATATTTAAGTTCCAATAAAGTTCATTATAAGATAGGTCGTTTAGAGCATTTTTCTTTTCTTGCGTTGAAAGAGTGGCAAAATCATAGTCAAAATAAGGAGCGGCGGTGTTAACGCATCGCGTCAGAGTGACATTGATCATCGCACAAAGCAATACAACCATTGTCGCAAAGAATTTTTGAGATGGCGTAATGGGTATTTCTAAAGCTTCGAAAAATATTGTCGAAATTCCAGCAAGCCATATTGAGCGATAAAAAATCACAACTGCGCTATCACAAAGTGCTTCAACTATTCGATAAACATTGATGTCGCATTCGTCCCAGCGTTTGCTTCTAAACGCTTGCCATGCTGTTTGTGTTTTTTCGAGGGGGCGTGAATTGAACGCATAATAATACACTAAACCGGGCGCAATCGTGATAATACAGTCAAAGGCAATCACACTATAATACGGCAAAGTGCCAAACTTGGGGTGGCCACTTGCCTGTAACAAATAAGGTAATATGCTAGAAAAACTTGCCGAAGATCCAGTGAAGTAGGCAATAAAAAAAGGAATGTCAATTAACGCCAAGTTTACAGGGTTGTTTACAATATATTTAGAAATCAAACGTAATTTTGCTAATATATGGCTTGGTTCGCTCTCCACATGAGAAAGTGCTAATTTATCTGAGTCATTTGTTGGGCTAATGCCAAAGCTATTGTTAACCCAATCGCCTGCAGTGAAAAATGCGCTAAAAATTTTTGCAGCGATTATGGGGACTCCAAGATCAAAAATGCCGTGGCTAGAGGAATTATATTGAAAAAAACAATAGGCAGCTCCGCCAAGCCATAGAGAAGTTGAGGCAGACAAAAAATAACCGACACAAGCAATGTAATTATTCTCTCGAGATGCAATGTTTTCATCACGATTGCCACTTAATTGTTCAAGGAGTTCTTTCGCGCGCTCAAGTTCAACAATTAAATGTTGTTTCTTGCTGTTGTTTGAGAGTTCAGAAGGCGGGGATAATAATCGCTCCAGAGAATTGTTCTCAACTGTCTGCATGAGTATTTTTTATTATTATGAATTGAATATGCATAGTATCCTTCATTAAGCTTAAGGCAAGATTAGGCTTAAAAATAATTATTTACCTGACACTAAAGCTGTGAAAAAATAGACCAACCTCTGCACAATACATCATTGAATTTGAGATTGACCCATGCGCCTAAGAAAAAGCGTTTTTGCTACAAACTACCGTCATGCGTATCCCAATCTTTGGGATATAGCGGCTTTAGTTGTGGTATTAGCGATTATTGTGGTGCTGGCGATAGCCGCGAAGCAAATGAGTAGCCCATTCGATTTAGGTGAGCCGATTGCGATTCATTTGTCGACTTTGTATCTTCCGGATTATGCTCTAAGAACTGTGATGCGCATGTTCATTGCCATGGGTGTGTCACTATTGATTACATTTATTTTTGGTACATGGGCGGCGAAAAGTCGTCATGCCGAACGCATTATTATTCCTACTGTCGATATCCTGCAATCTGTGCCTATTTTAGGTTTTCTATCCATTAGTGTTCCAACCTTTATAGGCCTTTTTCCTAAAAGCATGTTAGGGCCAGAATGTGCGGCAATTTTTGCCATCGTGACGTCACAAGCCTGGAATATGTTGTTGGGTTTTTACCAATCATTAAAAATGGTGCCGAGTGATTTAAAAGATGCATCACGATTATTTCATTTAAATGCGTGGCAACGTTTTTGGCGTGTAGAGGTTCCGATGACAATTCCAAGTTTGCTATGGAATATGATGTTGTCAATGTCTGCAGGATGGTTTTTTGTGGTGGCATCAGAAGCTATTTCTGTTGCCAATCAATCGATTATGTTGCCAGGAATTGGGTCGTATATCGCAGTGGCGATTGAACATTCAGATATGCAGGCAATTTTTTACGCGATTGCAATGATGTTGGGTGTGATCATGCTTTACGATCAATTGTTATTTCGTCCGCTAATGGCGTGGTCAGAAAAATTTAGAACTGATCTAGAACCGAATGATCATATGGCCGAGTCATGGGTTGTAGATATGTTTCGTCAAGGAAAATGGTTCGAACGCATCGGATATTTTCTTGCAATATTGCGTGATATTGTTATTAACATTCGCTTGGCACCTCGAAGAGAGCTTTCTTCAAACTCAGTGCTTAAGAAAAGCAATAAAATATTATTTGTCCTCACTTGGGTTTGCCATGTTGCGATTTATTTAGCTATTTTTATGGCGTTAGGATTATTAGTAAAATTTATTGCGCAACAAACTTCTTTAAAGGAAGTGTTTATGGTTATCGGGCTTGGTTTAGTTACCGCAATCAAAATTTTAGTATTAATTATTATTTGTTCTGTGATTTGGATTCCGATTGGCGTTTGGGTGGGCTTGCGTCCAAAAGCAGCGGCTATTATTCAACCGATTGCACAGTTTTTCGCGGCATTTCCCGCAAATTTACTTTACCCCATCGTGGTAATTAGTATTGTGCATTATCATGCGAATATTACGATTTGGACGGCGCCACTCATGATTCTTGGAACGCAGTGGTATATTTTATTTAATGTAATTGCGGGAACGACAACTTTGCCAAAAGAATTATTGATGGCCGCAAAATTATTTCGAGTGCGAGGCTGGTTGAAATGGAGAGCGGTGATTTTGCCAGTAATTTTTCCGTATTACATTACTGGAGCAGTAGCTGCTGCTGGTGGTGCTTGGAATGCCAGTATTGTTGCTGAAGTGTTTAATTGGGGCGGACAAACTTTTCATGCAATTGGATTAGGTGCCTATATTTCTGAAATGACACGAGCAGGCAAGCCCGCGCAAGAAGCGTTAGGTATTGTGGTGATGTGTCTTCTTGTGGTGATTATTAATCGATTAATTTGGAAGCCATTATATGCTTTGGCTGAAGAGCGGTTTCATGTGGAATAAAATAAATGAATAAACACGAAGTCTCCAGCATCATTCATGTTTCACACGTGAGTAAATCCTTTCAAAAAGGAAAAAAACAACCACTAAAAGTGATTGAGAATATTAATTTTGAAATTAAACCAGGTGAAATTGTTGCGTTGCTGGGAAAGTCAGGCTGTGGAAAATCAACGCTGTTACGTATTATGGCGGGATTAATTGAGCCTTCAGAGGGTGAGGTGTTTTATCGCGGACATAAAATTTCAGAGCCAGTGCAAGGTATTTCGATGGTGTTTCAATCGTTTGCGTTGATGCCGTGGTTAACCGTATTGCAAAATGTAGAGCTGGGGTTAGAAGCGCAAGGGATTAGTATTCATGAGCGTCGCAAACGTGCATTGCGTGCGATAGATACCATTGGATTGGATGGATTTGAATCGGCGTTTCCAAAAGAATTGTCCGGTGGTATGCGTCAACGCGTTGGGTTTGCGCGCGCACTGGTGGTTAATCCAGATATTTTATTGATGGATGAACCATTTTCAGCGCTTGATGTATTAACCTCAGAAAATTTACGCGGCGACTTGCTGGATCTTTGGTATACCAAAAAAACGCGCTTGAACGGCATTCTTTTGGTGACGCATGATATTGATGAAGCAGTGGAGATGGCGGATAGAATTATTATTTTTCACAACAATCCTGGAACCATTAAAGCGGAGCTTGCAGTTGATCTTCCACATCCACGTCATAGCCAATCTAAGGAGTTTCGACAAATTGTTGATAAGATTTATACTTTGATGACAACACGAGAACTTGGTAAAGGTTTTGCCGCAGCACGTATGCAGCCTCGAGCCATTGGCTTGGGTTATCGTTTGCCGGATGTGCAAACTTCTGATCTTGCAGGTATTTTAGAGACATTAAACGAGCCTGAAAATAAAGGCCGCATGGATTTACCCGAGCTTTCCGAAAAAGTATTTTTGGATGGTGATGATTTATTTCCGCTGACAGAAGTATTGGAAATTTTGAATTTTGCTCGTGTCTCACAAGGTGATATTACTATGACACCTGAGGGTATCACATTTGCAAATGCAGATATGTTGGAAAGAAAAAAATTATTTTCAAAACATATTCTACGTTATATACCTTTGGCGAAACATATCTGCGATCTTTTAGATCAAGAAAGCAAACATAGTTTGTCTGAAGAAATTTTTTTGAAAGAGCTTGAAGAGTATTTTACAGAACAAGAAGCTGAGCGAGTGCTGACAGTAATGATTGGTTGGGGCCGATATGCGGAATTATTTGCGTATGATTTCAATTCTGGAGTTTTAAGCCTGGAAAATCCAGGCTGAAAATTTTATGGTGGCATCGAAGTACATTTAAGTGTGCATAAAGGATTGGGGTATTGCTGAATTTTTGTCACACTAGTCGAACTCCTCATGCCCGTAATGGAAGTTTGTACACTAATAAGCTTAAATCCCGCTTGTTGGCACAGGGTATAAGAAAGTGCAATATTAGGATCGATTGGCGGACCACTGACGGATTGGCCTATGGTGTTAGTGTCAGGCAATGAGCCTGGAAGAGTCATAATTTTTTCTGTTCCCTTGAGAATATCACAAGAATAGTTAGTGCCATACGCGCATAAAGCATAAGCGTATGCGGCGATGAAGAGGCTTGTGATTCGTCGTTTCATATAGCCTCCTTATTTTTTATTCATCCATGCCTAAGTTATCCTTCGCGAAAATCCGATCCGCACGATAACTTGAGCGTACCATCGGCCCAGAAGCGACTTCCAGGAATCCTTTTGCTAATCCCCATTCGCGATATTTTTTGAAATCCTCTGGCGGAACGTAACGCGCGACAGGGTAATGATTGCGGGTTGGTTGTAAATATTGGCCAAGAGTTAAGACATCAACATTAATCGCGCGAAGATCATCCATGGTTTGTAAAATTTCTTCTTCGGTTTCTCCTAATCCTAACATTAAGCTGGTTTTAGTGATGACATCCGGTTTTGATTTTTTGGCATAGGCAAGCACCGACAGGGTTTGCTCATAACTGGCGCGTGGATCGCGCACCGGATAAGTGAGGCGTTTGACGGTTTCCATGTTTTGCGCGTAAACATCGACTCCGCTGTCTAAAATCGTTTGAACAGATGCGTGGCTGCCTTGGAAATCGCTGGTCAATGCTTCTACTTTTGTGGATGGACAAAGCGTTTTGATGCATTGAATGGTGGTCGCATAGTGTAGCGCGCCGCCATCGGGAAGGTCATCGCGATCAACGGAAGTTAACACGACATATTGCAGCTCCATCGCCTGAACGGTGGTCGCCGTGTTGAGAGGTTCGTTTTTATCTAACCATCCGCCGGGATTGCCGGTGTCCACAGAGCAAAACTGACAGGCGCGTGTACAAACCGAGCCCATTAACATAATGGTTGCGGTGCCATGGCTCCAGCATTCGCTAATATTCGGGCATTTTGCTTCTTCGCAAACGGTGCTGAGTTTCAGATCGCGGACGCGCTGTTTCACTTGAGTATATTTTGGACTTGAAGCCAGGCGAATTTTCAGCCAGCCTGGTTTTTTAACATGGTCAGAAGAATGATCGCGTATTTTGATGCCATCCTTGATTGCGCTAAAACCTTGCTCAGTAAGATATTTTTGCCCACTCTCTATGGCGGGGCTTTTTTGCATCACTACAGGGATGTCGCTTAATGTTTTTTTCATCAGATTCTTCGGGGATAAACATAAGCGTAGTGTAATGTTTAGTTTACATTTTATCCAGAAAAAACCTTATTCTTGAAGTCTTTGCCTTCTGAAAATTTTCGTTGTAACCTTGCACGTGATTATGGTTAGTAAGCCAATTTTTCTATGGAGTTTTTTCCGAAGGAGTCGATGTGTCTAAGTGTTGTGCTCTTGCTTTTCATCAGATGTCAGCGACTGTATCAGATGTTGGTGAATCTCAGTTGTTACAATCGTTTGAGTTAAATAATGCGCTTGGACAGTGCGTTAGCCAAAATGGCTTGCGCGGAAAAAAAACAGTTGGAATTTTAAGCCCGCTGGACTACCAATTACTCAGAATCGCTAGACCCAATGTACCTGCGCGTGAAATGCTATCCGCGATTCTTTGGAAAGAACAAGCAAGATTTTCTTTGCCAATCGATCAGCTTGTTATAGACTATGTGGAAAGCCCTTCGGCTTCGAATGAAAAGCGTATTTATGTCGTAGCAGTTGCGAAGCGAGCGCTGAAAGACCGTTTTCAAACCCTTATAGATGTTCATCTTAGACCGATCAAACTAAGTGTGTGCGAGTTTATCTACGCACAATATGTGTCTCAAAATTATTCCTCTGAGTCAGCGCTTATTTGGGTTAATTATTTTCAAGATGCTCCACAAGTATTTGCATTTTATCAGGGAGAGTTGGTGGCCACGTTAAAGCTTCCGAAAATAGAAACAGCGGTGATGTCTGAGGCTTGTATGACAGCTTTGAATTTATTTTATCTTGCAGAGATAAAACCTTTTTCAAGCTCGCCTTTATGGTTAATGAATGGCGTGTTCACGATTGAAGAGTCCATTTTAAGTCAGATAAATGGACGTGTAGAATGGCTTGGCGTGGAGCAGGGGTCACAACATTATCGCAAAGCTTTAGAGCGCTATAATCATTCTGCAGTGAGTCACGCTTATTATGGGATGTTGGCACATGAGTAATTCTGCTTCACAATTTAATCTATTAAAATTTGTTGAACGTCAGCCGATGTTGACGGCGAATAAAATTGCCGGAATTATTATTTTGGTAGTTGCTATTATGTTGACCCACTTGCTTTTTCAATGGAACCAATTTCGTCATCATGCAGCAGTGATTAAAGAATTAGAGCAAGAAATTGCTCAGGCGACATTAACATTTCAGCCATTTTTACAGCAAGGAGCTGGAAATTTTTTAACAGGAATTTTGCCTGCAGATCCGCGTTTGAATGCAAAGGGGTTTTATTCTGAGTTTAACGCATTGACTCATATTCAAGTGCAGGGTTTATGGTTGAAAACAGTAGAAATTACACGTAACCCTGTTGCTATAAAGATAACTGGTTCTATGGATACGCCGGATAAATTGGATCAATTATTAAAACAACTGTCATTACAATCTGCGTTTAAGAATGTCAGTTTTATTGGAATCAATGTTGAAAAAGGATTTCTTCCTGGTCTTCCGTCAAAATATCAAGAGCAAGCGAAGGCGACGGCGCAAAAGATAAAAATGCCAAGTTTTTATAATTTTGTGATTCAAACAACGGCGCTCAACCAGCAGGAGAAATATTTATGACGTTGTGGATGAGGCATATCAACCAATGGAGTGCTGGGCGCCGATTTTCATTATTGCTGGGAACACTTTTTATCTTAGTGGGGATATATTTTTTTCTAGAGAAGCCTTTGTTTCAAGCGAACATTGCGATTACCGAAAAGCAAATGCAGGCCAAAGAGACACTGCAGCAAATCAATGCATTAGCGCAACAACAGCAACGTTTTGTTTATGCAGATAGCCTGCAACCGGTTCAGTTAAGGTTAGTGTTACAAAAGCCTATAACAAGCACGCTAGATTTAGAAATGACAGATTTTAAAGATCAACCTGCGGTGGTGTTGTCTATGGGGGCGGATCAGTTTGCGCAAGCCAAAAAGGCACTGAATCTATCCTTGTTGGAAAGCATAAAAAAATATTCTGCGGTAGTGACATTTTCTGGGAGCTTTGATGCCTTTGTTGCTTATTTAAAAATACTACAAAGCAATGATAATGCTATTGCTTATGAAAGTCTTAGTTTTGATATGCGACGTTATCCAACGGCGGTGGTGACGATGAAAGTGTTTACGTTGGGAGAATAGAGCACATGCGTTTGATGCGAAAATTAAGTGCTACAACTTTAGTGATGCTGTTTTTTCCGGTTTGGGCCGCTAATCCTTTTGTGCCTCCGGAAAAAGTGCAGCTTTTTTATCAGGTGGTTTATCCAGATGATAAACAAATGCCTATTTTGTATAAAATGTACATGCAGAGTGGTGGAAAAATAACGGCATTGCTTAATGATAGGTTTGTTTCAGAGGGCGATAAGTTTAGTAGTATGAAAGTATTGAGTATTGATAATCAACGCGTTGTTTTAGTATCGCCTAACGGTCAAAAACGCGTCGTAGTGATTGATGCCATGCAGTCAAAGTTAGAGCAATTGCGGAAAATTTTAAGTGAGGGAAGTCAATGAGGCGTCAGAGGTTTTATAGAATAGTTGTCGCAAGCTTGATAGCTGCCTTTCTAGTTGGGTGCGTGCGGCCAACGGATAATAATTATAATAAAAATCTACAAGATTCAAACGATGCATTGACGAAAAATTCTATGATTCAGAAGAGAGTGATGGATGATGCAAAGAATTTATCACTACCCAATTCAGTCGCTGAACAGATGATGCCTGCGGCAAATCTTCTTTCTGCCCCACAAAATAGTAATTTTTCAGAAAAATTTGATGTTGCTGTGAATAATGTTTCCGCGAAAGAGTTTTTTGCTGGCTTAGCGCAAGGCTCAAATTGCAGTTTAGTGCTTTCTCCAGGGGTCGCGGGCAATGTCACTCTCAATTTAAAACAAGTAACGTTACAAGAAGCTCTGGACGCTGTATCCGATTTATATGGTTACCATTATGAAAAAACCAGCTACGGGTATAACATTTATCCAAAACAATTAGAAACGCGTATTTTCATGATTGATAAATTGACGTTAGAAAGAACGTTACAAACCAGTACCCTAGTAAATAGTTCTGGTAGCTCTTTAACAACAGCAGGGTCTGCTTCTGGCGGCGGTGATAGTGGCGGTGGTTCTAATGCTTCTACTGTTACAATCCAAGCTTCACAGAAAGATACCTTTTGGACGGATCTTTCATCGACCATTGGTGCTTTAATTGATGGTAATTCTAATGAAAAAGGTGGCACGGCAGACACCCCAATGGCACAGATTAATCCAGAAACAGGCGTGATCGTTGTGCGTGCATTTCCTAAAAATATGCAAATGGTTGAGCAATATATTGCAAAAACCCAAAACATATTAGGTAGACAAGTGATTATTGAGGCGGAAATTTTAGATGTACAGCTTGCGAGTGAATACAGCGCGGGTATCGATTGGAGTGCGTTAACTGCTGGTGGAGTGTCTAGTGTGCCAGTATCAACAGCTGAGCTAAGTAGTGTCTATACGTTGAGTATGTCGGGAGATCGGAATAATTTTACTTATGCGGTGAGTTTGCTGTCGACCCAAGGAAGGGTATCCATCCTTTCAAAACCGCGCGTTTCTGCTATTAATAATCAAAGCGCAATTATTAAAGTGGGAACAGACAACTACTATGTGACAAATGTCGATAGTCAAGTCACTTCAGGTGATGGTGATAATACCACAACATCAACTATTGATTTAGAAGCGTTTTTTTCTGGAATTTCTTTGTATGTTACCCCTCAAATTACAGATCAAGGTGAGGTTAATTTGCATATTCACCCAGCGGTGAGTGAGGTCAGCGAAGATACATTGACCGTTGAAGTCAACGATGAGGTTTCAACTCTTCCAGTAGCAAAATCAGTTATTCGAGAAACAGATACGGTTGTGCATGCGAAAAATGGGCAAGTGATTATTTTAGGAGGCTTAATGCAAGTGAACATGAGTGACGGTTCTTCTGGGTTACCCATTAAACCTGAGTATCAGAATTCGTTCGGTGCGCTTACGACCTCTAAGTTACAAGTTAATGGTAAAACTGAGCTGGTTATTCTGCTTCGACCCATTATTGTTGAGGATGACGTTTGGAAGAAAGAGCTTGATAGTATTGCAAAAACAGCATATTCAGAAAAGGCGGATAGGGAGTTTTTGAATAATGCACACTGAAATTAAGCGCTATTTTCAACTGCATGACTTGCCGTTTGAACAAACCCCAAACTTGAAGTTTTTTTGTGGTTTTGAGTTGTATCGTGATGCTTTGGATACAATTGTTCACAGCCTGGAGAAAGGAGAGCCAATTATTAAGGTGGTTGGCGAAGTGGGCACTGGAAAAACATTGTTATGCCGCAAATTGATTGATGCGTTAGATCAGCAAGATATGGTGACTTTATATATCCATAATCCACTATTGAATACAGAAACATTGTTTCGTTTGATTGCTGATGAACTGGCCGTACCTCATGTTGAAACTGATGCAGAGTATTATCTTTATAAAAATATTACAGACAAATTGCTTGCTTACTATCATGAAAACAAACATGTTGTTTTGCTAGTTGATGAAGCACAAACTTTGTCAGATGCTTCCCTAGAAGCGCTACGCTTGCTGACTAACCTAGAATCGGAACATAAAAAATTAATACAAATTATTTTATTGGGCCAGCCTGAGTTAGATGAGAGGCTTTCATTGAAAAAATTTAGACAGCTAAAACAACGCATTGGTTTTAATGTTAGATTGACCGCTTTGCACGCCACTCAAGTTTCTCCTTATTTACAACAGCGATTGCTTTCTGCAGGCCATGCTAATGGAAAATTATTTTCAGAAGCGGCGAGTAAATTGATTTTTAAAGTAAGTCATGGCATTCCTCGAGTAATTAATATTGTTGCTTACAAAGCATTGCTGGCTTCTTACGTACAAGGAAAGCTGCTGGTAGACAAAGAAGCAATGCGGGCGGCTATTTTGGATTCCAAAGAAACCTTAGATTCTTGCTCTAAGAAGAAAAATATTTTGAGTAAAAAGCACGGATTTATTATTTTACTTGTTGTTTTGGTAACGTTTGTTTTGGGTTCAGTTTTTTTTATTGATTAGGTAGTTGTTTCATGAGTCTTTTAATTAATGCATTGAAAAAATTTCGTCACGAGTCTGCTCCATCATTGCCTCTAGAGAATAGTGGGCTTAAGCAAGTGACGAAGCTGGGAAAAGTAGCAAAAATAGTGCTAATTAGTTCTTCTGCGGTCGCGTTAATCGCGATAACAGCGGTGGCAAGCATTTTGATATTTAAACATATGGAGAAAGCTCGCATAGCAAAGTCAATGCAGGGAGAATCGGCGAAAATACAGAAAATTCAAGCATTGATGGTGGGTGGCCAAGGTGGTCATGCGGCTGAACCTAGCGCAGAAGGTAAAGTAGATTTGAGAGCACAATTGCAACAAAAAATGCAGAGAGGTGCTGCTGCCAATATTGCCACCTCACCAGCGAGTCAACCAAAAGCTAGTGGATTGCAAGCCAAGCCAGCAGAGCCAGGTGGCGCTGGTTTCGGCAAGACGAAGCAGCGCGGCGGCAGTGCTCAAAGTAATGTGAACAGTAGTGCTGCAGATACGAATTCTGACAGTGTAAATTCAACGAATCCTATCTCTGATACTGCGTCTTCTGATGACTCAAACGTTGATGATGCTAGCGCTGATGATGCGAGTTCTGAAGATACTGGCGCTGAAAATGCTAGCGCTGATGATGCGAGCTCTGAAGATACTGGCGCTGAAGATGCTAGCGCTGATGATGCGAGCTCTGAAGATACTGGTGCTGAAGATGCCAGCTCTGATACTGCATCTTCTTCTGATCCAAGTCTTGAAGAGACTAGTTCTGATGTTGAATCTGTTGAGGATACAAGTAGTGACCAGCGCGGCACGGTAAGTATCCAAAAAGTATCTAGTCAAATAGGTGCTAATAATCCAACGTATCAGCAAGCGCTTAATTTTACCCAACTGACGCAATACGACAAAGCGATTCCTTTGCTTGTAAACAATGATAAGTTAATTATAGAAACTCAGGGGTTATCGGCATTACTATTGGCAAAAATTTATATAATGACAAGTCAATATAATTTGGCAGATGATGTTCTTGAGCACTCGACGCAACTTAATGCGGGGTCTAGTGTGGAAGTTGTAGCATTGAGAGCCCAATCGAAGTTTATGCAACAGCAGTATCAGCAAGCGGTCAATATTTTGGCGCCGCAATCACCTGATTTGTCGAGTTTTCCTGGATATTATGCTTTGTTAGCAGCGGCTTATATGCGTTTAGATCAGCCAAGCAATGCGGTTTCTATTTTTCAACAAATTGTAGCGAAATTTCCGACTTCACCAAATTATTGGCTGGGTTTAGCTTTAGCCTATCAAAAATCTGGTGATGTTAATAGTGCGTTGATTGCCTATCGTCGCGCGGCACAGTTAAGTGAAAGTAATCCTCAAGTTTTATTGTTTATTAATCAACAACTTCGTACATTGCAAGCGACATAAAAGGTTTAATATGGATATGTATGGTCAATATCGTACGTTGCACGAGGGATTTAGTTTTTTTGATTTCTTGTTGCAAATTCATCCTGAGCTGCCAGTTGAGGAGCTATCAAAGGATTTGAGTCAATCAGCTGTGTTGACAGCGAGCATGTTTGCTGCAGAATATGAAAATTATAAACAAGTATCTTTTTTTGACTTAAGCAAAGAGGCTATCACTATCGATCGTGATATGCAGTTGCCTGAAAAAAATGCTTATGCATTTAATGCTATTGTCATTGGAAGTTCACCTGATGGTGTTATTGTTGGTTTTTCAAATCCGTTTGATCAAGAAGTGGTTCGTTCTGCAGAAAGTATAGTCAATGCTTATTTAAAACCTGTGATGGTCAAGGCTAAAGATTTGAAACGATTACTTCGATTAACTTATAGAAAAATTGACGAAATTCAAAAAGTTGCGAGTTATGCGCAAAAACAATATGAAATAGTAGATACGTTTGAATTGATTGACGTCGAAGAAGACGGCCAAATTTCTGAGCTTGCCAATCTTATTTTAAGAGATGCATTTGAAATTGATGCATCTGATATTCACATTGAAATGAATCGCCATACAGTAGATGTTAGGCTTCGCATTGATGGAATGTTGCAAAAATACTCGTTACCGAATGTTAGTGTTGGTGATCACTTGGTGCGTTATTTCAAACTTCTTGCTGATGTAGATATCACCCAAGATCAGAAACCTAGTGAAGGGAAAAAAGTAGATTTAATCGTTGGTCAAGAAGATATTAATCTTAGAATTTCTTTTATGCCAACCTATGATGGACAATCTGTTGTTATACGTATTTTAGGAAAAGCAGCATCCTATGTTCTCGCAGATAAAATAAAAAGCCCTGAGTATCTCAATGAAATTCAAGATTATCTTGCAAGAAGTTATGGAATGTTTTTGGTATCTGGACCCACCGGAAGCGGAAAGACAACAACGCTTTACAGCGCGCTTCAAGAAGTGAATAAGTTTGATAGAAACATTATTACATTAGAAGACCCTGTGGAGGCAAAGATTCCTGGCGCAAATCAAGTGCAAGTCAATGAAGCGATTAATTATAGTTTTGCGGATGGTATTCGTGCGGCATTGCGTCAAGACCCAGATATTATCATGGTTGGTGAGATTCGGGATGAAATAACGGCAAATATGGCCGTGCGCGCAGCTATCACCGGACACTTAGTGTTATCAACGGTGCATGCGCGAGGAGTATCTGAAATCCCTCTCCGCTTGTTGAATTTGAAAGTGGATCCTTATTTGTTGGCTTCAGCATTACGTTTGACAGTTTCGCAGCGTTTAGTAAGAAAAATATGTCCAAACTGTAAAGAGGTTTGTGTTTTGACAGAAACTGAAAAAAAATTTGTTGAACGTTATTCGAAAAACACAACAAATAATCTGACTTTCTATCATGGTAAAGGATGTTATTACTGTCAAGAAACAGGCTTGTCTCAAAGAGAAGCTATTTTTGAAGTGTTACACATGACTGCGGAAATGATTACTTGCCTTGCGCAAAATTCTATTCCAGAGTACATGGAGTTGGTTAAGCAGGCGATGTTGGGCCGAACGATTTTGGATCATGCATTTATATTGGCTTCCCAAGGAACCATTGCAATCAGTGAAGTGATGCGTATGGAGAACGATTAAGGAATAAAATGACTTGGTATAACTTCAAGGGAAAAAACGCATCAGAGCATTTAGTGCAGGGTCGATACAATGCTGAATCTGAGTTAACATTAAGAAGTCGGTTGCAGTCTGCTGGTATTTTGGTGTTGTCTATTGAAAAAATGGCTTTTCTTCAAGTGATGTGTGTTGTGTTAAAGCAATTTAGTAGTCGATTCTTTCCAGTTCGAAAATTTGATCTTTCCATGTTTTATTATCAATTAGCAGGGATGTTGGATATAGGCATACCTATAAAAAATGCTTTGTTTATTATTGCCGCGCATTTAAGCAACCCGAGGTTGGCGCATGTGCTTCGGGATATAATAGAGAAGCTTTCAAAAGGGTTTTCTTTTTCTGAAGCATTGCAGAAACATGAATGGCTGTTTTCCTCGTCCACATTGCAATTAATTTCTTTTGCACATACTCGAGAAGAGCTTTCTGCTATTTTGCAATATTGCGATCAATCTACCAAAAGAGTTTCATTTTCACAGAAAATATTTCTTGTGGCTATGCCTCAGTTATCGATTGCGGTGGTGTTATTCAGTGGCCTATTTTTTCTACGTTTACATTATTTAAAAGATTTTTATTATGCGCTTTATGTTTTTCGTAACCCAACGCCACAATTAATCGAATTTTTCGATATGTTAACCGCATTATTTACCGTTCATTTATTCAGAACAGTAGTAGTGATATTTTTTTTACTGATTAGTTTAAAATTACTTATTCGCTTTTATAAAAAAGCTAGGCTTATTTATGATGCGGTTTTATGTTACCTCCCTGTTGTTAGCGGCGTGGTGTTGGCGATTGAGCGTGAACGTCTATCTTTGCTTTATAGTGTGTTATTGAAAGGAGGGGCAAGCGCTCAAAAATGCGCGTTATATAGTGTCGCGGTGATTGGTAATTTATTTTTTAAACGGCGTGTACAAGCAATGTCAGCTGCGATTATTCGAGGAGAAGTTTTTTCTAACACCTTGAAGCATTTTCATATTTTTAGTGCTGCAGAGGTGCAGATGATTACTTTGGGCGCGCTGTCAAATAACTTATCAGCATCGTTTAAGCGTATTTATGGCGTTAGTCAGATGATTTTAGAAAAACGTTTATTGTTATTGATAGAGTTTGTTCGATTAGGTTTGTATTTGTTTAATACAGCGTTGTTTTTCTTCCTGGTCTATGTAGCTGAAACGCTTTTTTTCTACCCAGGAATACACTGAAAGTCATATTGCTCGTATCAACTGTGTCATAATATTGAACCTATGCTACTGCTTGAAGAACTTGATCCCGGGGCATTGCTAGACCCATGAGATGCACTGTTAACGTTGCTATCAATACTATTGTAATTCATGCTTGTTACCGCGCTTGACGGTGCCGTATAGACAGTGCCCAGATCAGTTCCCATGATTGTTATCGATGGAGTGAAATTTTGAATGGGGTTTGAGAAAAAAGGTTGGCCGCTGTTGTTCTGATCAATGTCGGTGACACAAATTGGCGATATAAAGTTAGGAGGTGAGGTCTGAATGACACACCGAATTTTTTTTCCTTTAAGCCCACCAGGAACATTTTGACTAAAGACTAAAATCACAGCGCCCTTCGCATCATTCGTAATCAGTTTGATAGGGCTTGGTGATTTAGGTTTTTGTAAAAACAGGTTAGCAGGAGCAAGTTTGCCGTTTTTTGTGAAATAATTACTCGATTTAAGCATTGTTATTTTCATCGCGTTAGCAGCAATATTCAGAACAATTGTCTCTGGGCCCGAGGTGCTTGTGCTTTGTAAGCCTCCTGTCGCTAATGTTGTACTGGTTGCTGTGCTGGGTAAAATAAGACATAAAGAACAGCTTAAGAGCATCAATGAAATTAAGCGTTTCATTTTAAACGACACCGTTGACTTGGTTAATGGCAGTGGCGTACGGATCAGGGGCATACATGCAATTGGTTCCAAGGGCGGAGTTGCTAAATAAACTAATCAGTGTTCCGGGGGCAGGGGCTTGCTGGTTAGTCATTGAGTCAGTAATATTGGTGTAGCATTGAGGCAATTGGTAGACATAGAACGTGTTGCCTCTAAGTGACACTCGGGTTGGTGCTATTGCAAATCCATTATTTGCAATAGGCCCTGGTGCTGTTGTACCAAACCTGACCTCCAGGGTTCCTGACGCAGAATTGGTTATTGAACTGACTCCAGGGAGAAAAGAAGTGTCAATCGAATACGCGTTTGCTTGAGGAAAAGTTGAGTTTTGACTGTAGTAATTGGTGAGCATAGACCAGTCAGTAGAAACAAAGGTCACTGTTTTATTCAGAAAAATAATTTGGTAATTATTTGCGCCATCCGTAATGCTTGATAAACCACCGGCATGGCTATTAAGGCCCATTACCATCAAGCCAAGCATCACTAATCCGTTCAACTTTAAGCGTATCATAATTTTGCATCTTCCCTGTCAGCTTGGTCTAACTATAGTAAGACTTTGCTAAAAGTGCAATTCTTTGCGGTAAATTGACATTATATTGACTCCAATTTGGCTAGACTAGCAATAAGCCACTTAGTCCCGGTTTTGAATCTTATTTGCACTCGTGTTTTTTCGCCATTGGGTTCTATATCGAGAATAACCCCATCGCCAAAGCTGGTATGTCTTACGTATTGCCCTAATCTAAAGCTCGTCTCTTTTTGATTTAAAAAGGACGATGATTCCGCTAGGCTGGCTGGCCGGCTAATTTTACTTTGCATGCGAATTTCTTGTAAATACTGCTGGGGAATCTCACGAATAAAACGCGACGGCGAGGCCATATGGGTTTGGCCATAGACGCGACGTGATTCCGCGTAGCTGAGCAATAATTGACGCATTGCCCGCGTCATGCCTACGTAGCATAATCTGCGTTCTTCTTCTATGCCTTTAGGGTCGCCCTTACTCATTTGGTGTGGGAACAATCCTTCTTCCATGCCACATAAAATTACAAATGGGAATTCTAAGCCTTTTGCGGCATGAATGGTCATGAGTTTAACGCAATTTGACATGGCATCGGCTTGATGTTCACCTGCTTCAAGGGTGGCATGACTAAGAAATGCGGTAATGGGAGTGAGTGTTTCTTTTTCTTCTGGAGATACAGAGTCGAAGTTAAACTCACCAGCAGCGGAAATTAATTCGCGTAAATTATCAATGCGCGTGCGACCAGTTTCACCCTTTTCTTTTTGAAAATGCCCAATTAGCCCAGAGGCATTAACAATGGCTTCTGTTGATTCCAGTAAAGCGAGATTCTTAGTTTGGTTGTCAAGATCGTCAATCATTGCAAGAAAACTTTCAAGAGCAGTGAGTGCGCGTGCCGGCAGCAATGCATGTGTAATGACGTCGTGTGTTGCTTGCCAGAGAGAAATGCTCTTTTCTCGCGCATGTTGACGCACCGTTTCTAATGATTTATTGCCAATGCCGCGTGGCGGCAAATTGACAATGCGTTCATACGAAGTATCGTCAAAGCGATTATTCACTAAACGCAAATAGGCAAGCGCATCTTTAATTTCAGCGCGTTCAAAAAATCGTAAACCACCAAAAATACGATACGCAATACCTTGTTGTAGCAATGCTTCTTCTAGTACTCGTGATTGCGCGTTGGAGCGATATAACACAGCGACATCATTGAACGTGTTTCCTTGGTCTATCCAACTCAGGCATTCGCTTGCAATAAATCTCGCTTCATCGATTTCATTATAAGCAGCATAAATACGAATAGGATCGCCAATTGCGCCATCCGTCCATAATTCTTTTCCGAAACGATCCCGATTGAAGTCAATAAGGGCATTGGCTGCGCTCAGTATTGTACTCGTAGAACGATAATTTTGTTCCAATGTAATAGTGCAAACATGTGGAAAATCTTTTTTAAATTTATGCAAATTATCCGCACATGCGCCGCGCCAACTATAAATTAATTGATCATCATCACCCACCACCGTAAAAAAATTATTCTCGCCAGCTAATAAACGCAGCCATGCATATTGAACGCCATTAATATCTTGAAATTCATCAACCAGAATATGACGAAATCGATTGCGATAATGCTGGCGTAATTCATCGTGGTCTCGCCACAGCTCATAGCTGCGTAATAATAATTCTGCAAAATCGACTAATCCACTTTGTGCACAGGCCTCTTCATAAGCAGCATAAATGCGAATAAACATTTCTTCTTGTGGTTGGTGGTGTGCGGATAAATGCTGTGCACGAAATCCTTCATCTTTCTTTTTGTTAATAAACCATTGTGCTTGCTTGTAAGGGAATCGTTCTTCATCAATATTTAAATCACGCATGACACGGCGAACTAAACGTTGTTGGTCGCTACTATCCAAAATCTGAAAATTTTCAGATAAGCCGGCATCTTTCCAGTGTGTGCGCAATAAACGATGTGCTAAACCATGAAAAGTACCTAGCCACATGGCGTTTACTGAACTTCCCAATAAAGACTCAACGCGAGTGCGCATTTCATTCGCGGCTTTGTTGGTAAAAGTAACGGCAAGAATACTGAACGGAGATGCATGTTCTTGTTGCATCAACCAGGCAATCCGATGCACCAATACCCGTGTTTTACCGCTGCCTGCTCCTGCAAGTACTAATAAATTACCGAGTGGCGCACAAACTGCGTGTTGTTGTGCTGTGTTGAGGTGGTGAGTTAAAGTGTTCATCATTAGATTTGGGTAATTTTACTGTAATGGGGTTGATATCGCAGTAATACAGCGTCAGCAGTAAGAAGGGTCCATTTTTCATAAATTGCTTGAGCTAAAAGCAGGCGATCAAAAGGATCTTTGTGTATATCAGGCAAATGTCGTGTAGTTGTTGCGTGAGCAGCATGGATGGGAAGCTCAAGAAAGCCTGTTTCTTCCAATTTATCGTAAAAATTGTTAGGTAAACGTATTTTTCCTTTACACTGTTTAATCTCTATTTCCCAAATACTTGCTGCACTGAAGAAAGTGAGTGTTGCAGAATCTGTCAAAAGAATTTGTGCTTGCGTGCTTAACTTTTCTGGTTCAAACATTGCCCAAATAAGATAGTGCGTATCTAAAAGAATCATTCTTTTTCACCGTAGAAAAGGGTTTCAATTTCTTCATCGACGTCATCAAAATCATCAGCAATCCAAAAGTCTGATTGTTTTAGCAGCCCTAACTGCCGTGGTTTTATTTCAATGGGTACAATTTTTGCCGCTAGCTTTTTGTCTTTGGTGATCCAAACCGATTCCCTTGTTTCTATGACATGGTTAATGATTTGGTTAAACTGATTACGTGCTTCTTTCGTGTTGTAAAAGGCGTTCATATTTATAGCGCTCACTTAAATGATCCACTGCATTGTAGCAAGACATAGCCACTTGCGCCACTGTTTTTTTTGACAAAAAACTGTTCCATTTTAAGAGGTTTCTTGTGAAATTCCAAAAAGATTTTGTAATCGATCAGTTAAAGTATCGATTCCACTTTTTTTCAATGATGAAAACGTTTGGCCGGTGATGAGTGGACGGCCTTTATAAGGCTTCATCGAATTTAGTAATGTATTGGTTGCTGCGCCTCGGGTTATTTTATCCGCTTTGGTGAAGGTCAGATGAATCGCGATTTTTGCATCAATCGCCCAATGAATCATGCGCAGATCAAACGGTTGTAATGGATGGCGAATGTCCATAATGAGAACCACCATTCTTAAGCTTGCACGATGGGATAGGTACTCATCCAGCATGATATCCCAGTCGGCACGCATTGCGTGTGACACTTTGGCATAACCATAACCAGGTAAATCCACTAAACGGAAGAATTGTTCATTATCCAGAGAAAAAAAGTTAAGTAATCGCGTACGTCCAGGTGTTTTGCTGGCGCGCGCTAGCTTCTTTTGGCCACATAATGTATTCAAAACGCTGGATTTTCCAGCATTAGAACGTCCCGCAAAAGCAATTTCTATGCCTGCATCTTCAGGGCATTGTTCAAGTTTTGCGGCGCTTGTCATGAATTCAACATTTCGAAACAGCGAAGACATAGAATTTCTCAATAAAAATATTGTAGCGAGTATATACTAATAGATGAATTGTTTCATTTAACGAATGATGAATAAATATTTAACACTTAATTATCTCTTAATGTGGAAGGCTTATAACTATGGGGTGGCAGAAACTCCAAGTAGCCTCGCGCTTGGTATTCCTGTATATTTATCTTCTTTTTCTTAAATCGGAGCTATGTAGCAATGTCTAAGCTGACTGAATCTTTGATCCCGGCGTCTAAAATATTACCAGAAATTACCTTTAAGTCTGTAATTTTAGCCATTATTTTGACTTTAGTGTTAGCCGCAGCAAATGCTTTTCTAGGGCTAAAAGTTGGTGCAACGGTATCAGCCTCTATTCCCGCTGCGGTGATTTCATTGGGTGTTTTGCGGATGTTTAAAACGCATAATGTCTTGGAAAGTACTATGGTACAAACAGCGGCATCAGCAGGCGAGGGATTAACCGCAGGTTTGTCTTTTGTGGTGCCCGCGATGTTGGTGTTGGGATTTTGGACTGATTTTAACTACTTTGAAACAGTCATGGTGGGGTTAATCGGTGGGCTATTAGGCGTGTTGTATTCTATTCCGATTCGTCGTGCGTTAATTAATAGCCCTGAATTGCGTTTTCCAGAGGGTGTTGCCATCGGAAATGTGTTGAAAGCGAGCGCTACTCAAGACTCGGCTGATTTAAGTATGTTGGTAAAGGGCGGAATTATTGGCGCTGTGATCACCCTATTTCAAACTGGGTTTCGCATATTTTCTGATAGTGCGGATTACTGGTGGCGTGTGAAAGGAACGTTGTTTGGTCTCGGGCTTGGATTTTCCCCCGCTTTGATAGCGGCAGGATATATCGTTGGGATTAATGTCGGTTTAAGTATGTTTGTTGGCGTTATTGTCGGCTGGATTGCAGGCGTACCGATTTTGACCTATTTTTATGGTGTGCCTGATATTGCTGATCCGATTGCGGCAGCGCAAACAATTTGGAGTCATCATATCCGATATATTGGTGTGGGCACTATGTTAGTGGGCGGTATTTGGACGCTTATCTGTTTGATGAAGCCTGTGGTACAAAGCTTAAAAACCTCTTGGAACTCAATTCGCTCTGCACGTTTACATGGTGCGATTGAGTTACCGCGCACGGAGCGTGATATTCCCTTGACGACGGTTATGTGGTTATTGGCTTTATTAGCGATTCCAACGTTTGTTTTCGCTTATTCCTTGTTGAATCCGACTTTAATTCCGGTTTCTCCTTGGATTCGTTGGTTCGTGGCTATATTTAGCTTGATCTATATTTTAGTAGTCGGTTTTGCCTTTTCTTCTATTTCCGCTTATTTTGCAGGTTTAATTGGCTCGACTAACAGTCCTGGTTCAGGTCTAACGGTATCCGTATTGTTGCTGTTGGCGTTGCTTTTATTAGCCATTTTTGGAATTGATATTAAGTTTGTTGGTCAGGTGACTCAGGCTGAATTGACTTCTGCAGGATATGCGGTTTTCATTACGGCCATCATTAGTGCGGCGATCGTGATTGCAAATGAAACCATTCAAGATTTAAAAGTAGGTCAAATGGTTGGGGCAACTCCTTGGAAACAGCAAGTCATGCTGATTATTGGCGTGTGCGTTTCTGCGACGATTATACCTTTGGTATTGAGTCTGCTTTATCACGCTTATGGTATGGCGGGGGTTTTCCCGCATCCAGGTATGGACGTGAAGCAAATGTTGCCTGCACCTCAAGCGGGGTTAATGGCTGCCATAGCGAAAGGAGCGTTTACGCATCAACTTCCGTGGGCCATGATCATCGCTGGTGGATGTGTTGCTTTTGTGGCAATTTTCATCGATGAATGTTTAAAGCCGTATAACATGCGTTTGCCAGTTTTAGCGGTAGGATTGGGGATTTACTTACCATTTAGCGCGTCTATTCCAGTGCTGTTTGGAGGCTTGGTGCAATATCTGGTATATCGTCGTTTTAAAAAGCTACGATTACGCGCCAATCGTAAAGCGATTTTTGATAAGAAAATCGCGGTGAATAAACATCGTGGACTAACCTTGGCGTGCGGATTAGTTGCAGGCTCTTCTTTAGTGGGGGTGTTACTAGCAATTCCCTTTGCGATTGAAAAAAGTTCAGATGCTTGGAGTTTAGTAGGGCCGGGATTTGTGCCAATCGCTAATCTTCTCGGTGGACTTGCGACTTTCTTGCTGTGTTTATGGATGTTTTTAAAAATCACATGGTTAGGGAAAATAAAACGCTAACTGGGTGTTCGTCGTCCCGCGGCTCGACCGCGGGAAAGCCTATTTATTCGACTCGTTTTCGCCCTATGCTATAATCATTGAAAGATTGAATATGAGCAGACATTGGCATGCGTTTAAGTCAAGAAGAACGAAGTCACATTAAACATCACGTTAGCAGCATATTTGGTGCGCAAAGCCGCGTATTTCTATTTGGAAGTCGGGTGGATGACGCAAAGAAGGGTGGCGATATTGATTTATTCATTGAGCCGGAGTGTATTTTTAACCCAGTTGAACAAGAGATACAATTGTTAACAAAATTACAATTTGTACTGGGTGATCAGAAAATCGATATTATTATCGCCAGAGACCCCAACCGCTTAATTGAGCAAGAAGCTAGGCGCAATGGAGAATTACTATGAGCAATTCACTGATAGCTACTAAAATTAAAAATGTTATTTCAGAGTGTGAGCTTCATCAAAAGCGCATTGAATATGCATTAGAAAAATTAAAAAAATTTATGCCACTTGATGCTAAAAAATATAAAGTGCTTCATGATGAACAGGTTGAGGCGCTAGATCAATTTTTGTTTCGCTTTTCTAAGCTACAAGATTCTATAGGGCAGCGTCTATTTTCCTATCTGTTAGAGGCGCAAGAAGAGCCGGTCAAACATTTATCGTTTTTAGATAAATTAAATCGGCTAGAGCAGCTAGGTATAATTCCAGACAAAGATCAATGGTTAAATATCAGGAATCTCCGCAATAAAGTTTCTCACGAATATGAAGATGATCCATTTGCTATGTGTAATGCATTAAACCTTGTTTATGCTTCCTATACCCAATTAGCCGCAATTTTCTTTCAAGTGAAACAGAGTTTTTCCCAATAGAGCTCTTTCCAAACCCTTATTGTCGTCATTGCGAGTACTCGAAGCAATCTATCCAGAAATTATAGCGTCAGGGAGTTGTTAATAATTTTTATTAAACTTTATTAATGTCAAAACTTAACACAGCCTGCAAATTATTTTTTTTCAACGCCAGCATGATCAATCGATCAACGCCTAATGCCACACCTGCGCAAGCCGGCAAACCATGTTTTAATGCTTCTAATAAACGTTGATCAATTGGCACCTCTGGTTTATTCAATTGTTTACGTTTTTCATTATCGTGTAGAAAGCGTTTGCGCTGCTCGTCTGCACTTTGTAATTCATGAAAACCATTCGCGAGCTCAATGCCATTCACATACACTTCAAAACGTTCTGCGACATTATTTTGAATTTTGGAGAGTGCTGCTTGTGATGCAGGGTAATCATAAATAAAACACGGGCGATCAAAGCCAATTTTCGGTTCGATAAGATGAGACAGTAACAGCATTAAATAATCATCTTTAGTGTCTGTTTCAGCATTCAGTGCTGCACATAACTCAGGAGCTATTGCTTTTAACTCATTGATCGAAGCAAGATGTGGATCAACATTCAAATGTTCAAAAAAAAGTTGCCGATAACTGATTCGTTTAGCAGGCAAGCATTTTAAAATTGTTTGTAATAAATCATCCATGTCGTTCATCAATTGATGATGGTCAAAATCCAAGCGATACCATTCTAGCATGGTGAACTCAGGGTTATGATAACGCCCAGATTCATCACAACGAAAAGCTTTGCAGATTTGATAACAATCGCCAATTCCCGCTGCTAATAAACGCTTCATAGCATATTCGGGCGAAGTCTGTAGATATCTTATTTCATGGCTAATTGTCGCAGTGATGCTGTCTAAATAAGCATCGGTGGTGCCAGCGACACATAAAAGCGGGGTTTCGACTTCGGTGATGTGACGCTGATAAAAAAAATCGCGCAGTGTTCGTAAAATATCTGCGCGTTTTCTCAAAGCGTCAACCGTTGCAGAAGGTTGCCAATTCATGTTCATGCTCTTGACGAGTATTCGCCAGTGCGAGTATCAATCCTCAGTACATCGCCAATATTAATAAACAATGGAACGCGAACAACGGCCCCAGTTTCTAGTGTTGCCGGTTTTCCGCCGCCACCAGAAGTGTCACCGCGTAGACCAGGATCTGTTTCTACAACTTTCAAGGTCACAAAGTTAGGAGGGGTTATGCTGATGACCTCGTTATTCCACAACAGTAATGTGCACACGTCTTCTTCTTTTAGCCATTGCACAGCATCGCTGGCAGCAGCTTTACCAACTGCATGTTGTTCAAAAGTTTCATTGGCCATGAAATGCCATTGGTCGCCATCGGAATACAAATATTGTGCATCAACTTCTGTAATGTCTGCCGCTTCTACTGAATCATTCGCCTTAAAAGTCTTTTCAATGACGCGGTCCGTTTTAAGATTTTTAATTCTGACGCGAGTAAACGCTTGCCCTTTTCCAGGCTTTACAAAGTCAACATCAAGGATGTTGAAAGGCGAGCCGTCAAGCATGATTTTCATGCCGTTTTTAAATTCATTTGTGCTATAAGTTGCCATGGAAACCAAGTATGTTAGTGATCGTATCGGCATTGTACGGGATTTCAGTTTAGAGGTGAAGAGCTCTATTTATTGAGCTATATTTGAGCTATCATTTGCTGGCTACAAAAAATAGAGAAAGTCATGCAAAAAAATAAACACTTAGCAATGACTATTGCATTGATGGTAACGATTATTATTGATGTTATGGGAATTGGACTAGTTTTTCCGGTTTTACCAGGATTATTCTTTAGTCAAACCTACGCTATTGTTCCTCCGGAAATGAGTCAAACCATGCGCAATTTTTTCTATGGAGTATGTCTAACGGCATGGCCTTTGGGAATTTTTTTTGGTGCGCCATATCTTGGCGACCTCTCCGATAAAATATCGCGCAAAAAAGTTATTTTGATTTGCTTGTTCGGTATGATTATTAGCAATGCGTTTTCAGGAATTGCAGTGCATATGCAATCCTTAACCATGTTTGTTATTGCGCGCTTTTTAGCCGGTTTTTTTAGCGGCAGTTTTCCAATTGCACAAGCCTCGATGATTGATATTAGTGATGAAAGCACCAAATCGCGTAATCTGAGTTTAGTAACACTGGCCGCTTCGATGGGATTCGTGGTGGGGCCATTGATTACGAGTATTAGCACGTTGCCGTCTTTATCAGGATTTTTTGATTATACAACCCCTTTTTATGTGGCAACCGTATTGTCTTTGTTCAATTTTTTGGGCGTTTGGTATTGGTTGCCAGAAATTGTGTCAACTCATAAAGTGGATAAAGTGCATTTTTTTCGTGGCGTATTAGTTATTCGTGAAGTGCTTTCAGATGTGCGCACCAGACGATGTTTATTTGCGTTTTTTCTAATGTTTTTTGGTTGGGGAACGTATTTCTGTAATTTACCATTATTATTAGCAAGCTATTTTCATTATGACACCAGTTTAATTGCAGTGATTTTTGCTGTGTTTGCTTTTGGCAATATTGCTGGAATTTTATTTTTACAGCCATATATGTTGAAAACTTTTAGTTTGAATCAGTGTTGTGTCATTTCTGCGGTGGCTTTAGCCGTTATAGTGAGTGCTTCGGCTTATACTGGATCGGTTTGGATGCAGTGGGTCGTTGCGTTTTGTGCGCCTGCGACACAAATGGTTTTATATACTGCAGTCATGACATTGTTTTCAAACTCCGTGACTCCTCAAGAGCAAGGAAAGGTCATGGGCGGCGCAGACGCCGCGGTGTCGATTGCATTCATGCTTAACGGCATGTTGTTGGGAGTATTGGTCAATATTAATTTGATTATCCCATTGATTGTAGCAGGCTCTGCTATTTTAATAAGCGCGCCATTATTTCGGAAAGTAACATGCTCACAACTTCAAAGTTAAAAGCTCAAGTCGCTATTTTTGGCGGTGGTGTTGCAGGATTGTGGTTGCTGAATCGCTTGCAGCAGTTAGATGTTTCTTGTTTGTTGATTGAGAATAATCAGTTAGGCGGCGGACAAACAATTTTTTCACAAGGCATTATTCATAGTGGATTGAAATATGCGCTTTCAGGAAAGCTCACTGTATCTGCAGAAGCAATGAAGCAAATGCCTGATATTTGGCGTAAATGTTTGCAAGGAGAAGGTGAAATTGATTTATCTGATGTCGCTGTGCTTTCAGAGAATCAATATTTATGGTCGCCTGGTTCTTTGGCGGCAAATTTAGCGGTTTTTTTAGCGAGTAAAAACTTAAAGAGTCAGGTCAGTTGTTTGACAAAATCAGATTATCCAGAGGCTTTTTCTGCGCCAGATTTTAAGGGGTCTGTGTACATGTTAGAAGAACCGGTGTTAGCAGTAAAAACATTAGTGGAGGCATTGGCTGCTCCTTATGTTGATTGTTTATTGCAGGCAGAATTACAATATGTTGAACATTCTGATTCAGGTTCGATTACCGCATTGCACTTACAAAATGAAAAAGAAGAAATTACCGTGAATGTTGATCATGTGATTTTGCTCGCAGGCAAAGGCAACCAAGCGTTGGCAAAACAATTTGGATTAACGTTGCTTAAAATGCAACTAAGACCATTATTGATGGTGACGGTGACGGCGCCTCATTTGCCTGTGTTATTTGCGCATGCAATGCAAGCGAGTGATAAACCGCGCATTACTATTACCAGTCATAAAGACGGTGAAAATTATGTTTGGTATTTAGGAGGAGATTTAGCTGAAAGGGGAGTGAATCGCACGCCTGAAGCGCAAATTATTTTCGCGCGTAAGGAACTAGCGTCACTGTTTCCACATATTGATTTTTCTCAAGCACGGTTTCAAACTTTTTATATTGAGCGTGCAGAAGCAGAATATCCTTCGGGAAAAAAACCAGAAGGCCCAAGCATAATTCAAGAGCGTAATGTTATTACGGCTTGGCCTACAAAGTTAGCATTTGCGCCGCTTTTGGCGCAACAGATCGTTGATAAATTGACTGCCGCGACATCAGTTGCAAAAATGGACGACGAGAAGATGGCGTGTGAAAGCATGATGAATATGAAGCCTGCAATTGCGAATTATCCGTGGAGTCAGAATTTATAATGCAAAAAAGAGCGTTTGGTCAAACAGGATGTTGGGTGAGTCCTATCGGATTGGGCACAGTAAAATTAGGCCGTAATCAACAAGTTAAATATCCACACGCATTTGAAATTCCTGATGACACTGCAGTCAAAAAATTGTTACAAACCGCTCTAGAGTTAGGCATTAATTTAATTGATACAGCGCCTGCGTATGGTAATAGCGAAGAACGACTCGGGCAATTGTTACCCGGCAACCGCACAGATTGGCATATCGTTACAAAAGTCGGTGAAGAATTTATCAACGGTCAATCTCAATTTGATTTTTCTGAAAGATATATTCAAAAAAGTATTGAGCGAAGTTTGAAATTATTACGTACGGATTATTTAGATACGGTTTTAGTCCATTCTAATGGCGATGATCTCGAAATCATTAACCGGTTTGGCGCATTAGATGTTTTGGCTGATTTGAAATCAAAAGGATTAATTCGCTCTTACGGAATGTCGACAAAAACGGTTGAGGGTGGTTTGTTGGCACTAGAAAAAAGTGATGTTGTCATGGCGGCATATAATCTTCAAGACAAAAAAGATATCCCTGTGTTTACGAAAGCTGCTGAGTTAGCTAAAGCCATACTAGTGAAAAAAGCATTTGCAAGCGGACATTTGCATACGAATGATGCAGCATTACAAGTGTTTCAGCAGATTTTATCTTTGCCAGCAGCAAGCAGCATCGTTATTGGCACTTGCAATCCACGGCATTTAAAAGAAAATGTTGCTCTTATGCAAGAGGCGATGAGGCGCATCTATTAGCCGGCTTTATCGAATTTTTATTTGATTTTTAAATTAAAATCGATTAATGTCTTCGATCCAAACATCCCCTCCCTTATTTTAACTCATCTATCAAGTTAGCGATCAAAAATATTATTTTCTATTTTAAATAAATGTATAGGATTTTTATGTCAATCAAACTCATCACTCGTGGGCTAATCTTTATCGTTGGGCTTATGATTCTGCAAGCCGCAAGAAGTGGCGGTCAAAATTCCATTTCCTACTCAGCATCTGAAACGGTCACCGCAGATGGAGATAGATGTATTGATTTATTTTCTCGCCCTGATTTTGTATTGGCTTGTTTTGTTGGCGTTGCTCATGCTATTTCTACAGACACGTTAAAATCGAAATTTCTAGAAGCCTATGGCCAATATTTTTCTGAAAACAAGCATCATACTGAAGCGAACATTTCTATTGCATTGTCTGGGTTTTATCAGGAATCAGCAAAGCTTAATCAGTCAAGAGAAGTGGATTCTTTGCGAAGTGAAATAAAGAGATTAGAAGAAGCAAATGAGCATAGTCGCATATTGAATCTGCTTTTTAAGTTTAAGGATGCAGAGTTGTCGTCGATGCGTGCAGTAATTAATGAAACAGTTATTAGGCTTGAAGGTTATGCTAGAGCTAAGCTAGATTACGCTACGTATGCGCATGATATTATTGGCGCGCATCAAATTCTTACTCAGGTTTATTCATTAACAGACAATTTTTATTGTAAACATGAAATTACCACACAGGCAATTAATCTAATAATTTCACATGGTGCGACGGAGCGTTACCTGCCTCAATTTGAATATTTTCAGAAGCAACAAAAGCTTGCGCAAGAAGGTATGGAGAAAAAAAGATCTTTGCTCGCTCAAGGAAAATGTGCGAAATAAGTCTTAAAAATTAATAAATTAGCTAACACAAAAAATTTCTTATTCTTTCAACTGATCGATGTCTTCCTCAGTCAACCCAGTCACCTCAGCAATAGTGGCCACAGGCAACCCTAAGGTAAGCATCTTTCTTGCGATTTCTCTTTTACCTTTTATCTGACCTTCAGCTAAACCTTCAGCTTTACCCTCTAACTTTCCACGACCATAATGAGACTCATGCATACTCGCTTCATAATGCGAGTTGTCTTTATAGCGTTCATATGCCTGACGATCTTCTTTGCTGAGCGCCAGTACATCCAGCTTTTTAGCCGCACTTTTAATGCCTTGTGCACTGAAACTGGGCTGAATTTTTTCTGTTTTTAAAAAATAGACCCACTCATCAAATTTATCTTTAATTTTTTCGTTAAATTGATTCACTTTAATCAAATAGTATTCAGGGAAAATATCAGACGGTGTT
>JAIXPZ010000005.1 GCA_027486005.1 Legionellales bacterium | reverse complement strand
CGGATCGAATCGACAAAAAAGTTTTGTCCAAATTTGTGGAATCACAATTAGAATTTGCAAAACAAATGATTAATTCTACATAGCATACTCAGAATTATTGTTGAAGGGTGGTATTATTATGGGCTTACTAATCACAAATAGTCCGCATAAACAGTAGGCGCCATTTGTAGTGCCATGTAGGTTCTGAACGTCGGAATATATATGAACGAGCCCCGTATTGTAAAGAATAGTTTCTTCATGATTTTAAAAATGGTAAAGATTGCGGCCATATATTCGTATATGGTCTTCTCCAGTTTGTAAAGAGTTTTATTTCAACAACAAGCAGGGACTGTTGAAATTTGATGAAGGGCGAGCGCCACTCGCCCCTACAATGCGCCGATACGTTTACGAATAGGTTTTCTGAAAAATTCATTTATCCGGAAGATTGCTCGACAGACAGTGAATATATTTCGTCTTCAAATTTTACAGCGGCCACAGGTAGGGGCGAGTGGCGCTCGCCCTCTTTAAAAAACTATTGTAGTTTTTCCTTCAATAAGTCATTCACCTGTTGTGGGTTGGCTTTCCCTCTAGATAGCTTCATCACTTCGCCGACAAAAAACCCAAAGAGTTTATCTTTACCGCTTCTATAATCAGCCAGTTGCATTGGATTATTGTTAATCACTTGTTGAATAATCGCTTCAATGGCACCCGTATCAGTGACTTGCTTCAAACCTTTTTCTGCGATGATTGCATCGGCATTGCCGCCGTTTTCCCAGAGTGCTTCAAAAACGGTTTTGGCAATTTTCCCAGAAATCGTGTTATCGGAAATCCGCATTAATAATTCAGACAATTGTTTAGGAGTAACAGGGCTATTGGTGATGTCAAGGTTGAATTTATTGAGAGAGGCTGATAGATCACCCATAATCCAATTTGCTGCGAGCTTGGCGTTAGGCTTTCCAACTATGGCAACAACATTTTCAAAATAGTTTGCTAGCGCTTGTGTCATGACTAAGTTACTAGCATCATACGGTGTCAAATCAAAATCGTGCATTAAACGCAAGCGTTTTTTCTCAGGAAGCTCAGGCAAAGTCGTAAGAATTTTTTGTATATCTTCTATCGTGATAATTAAAGGCAGTAAATCCGGGTCAGGGAAATAACGATAATCGTGCGCTTCTTCCTTGGAGCGCATAGAGCGGGTTTCGTTTTTATCGGCATCATATAAGCGCGTTTCTTGTACGATTTTTTCACCGCGCTCGAGTAATGCAATTTGGCGTTCAACTTCATAATTAATGGCTTTTTCAACAAAGCGAAAAGAGTTAACGTTTTTAATTTCCGCGCGTGTGCCAAATTCTCTTTGTCCTTTTGGTCGCACGGAAACGTTGGCATCGCAACGGAACGAGCCTTCTTGCATATTACCATCACAAATATCGATATAACGTAATAAGGTATGCAATGTTTTTAAATAAGCGACAGCTTCTTTTGCGGAACGCATTTCAGGCTCAGAGACAATTTCTAATAAAGGAGTGCCTGCGCGATTAAGATCAAGCCCAGTTTGTTGGCTATACTCTTCATGCATTGATTTGCCCGCGTCTTCTTCTAAATGCGCGCGCGTGATGCCAATAACTTTTTCTGTGCCATCTTCAAGTAAAATTTTCAAATGACCTTTGCCAACAATCGGCAGTTGGAACTGGCTGATTTGATAACCCTTTGGAAGGTCGGGGTAAAAATAATTTTTACGCTCAAAAATGGAACGTTTATTTATTTCAGCATCTATTGCCAAACCAAGCTTGATCGCCATTTCGACGACGGCGTGATTTAACACAGGCAGCGTTCCTGGCATCGCAAGATCGAGTGTGCACGCTTGTGTATTCGGTTCTGCGCCATAAGCTGTTGCTGCTCCGGAAAAAATTTTACTTTTGGTGCGAAGTTGTGCGTGTACTTCTAAGCCGATAACTGTTTCCCATTCCATATTATTTACCCTTACTTAAAAGCTGCTGGAGTTTGTAAATGCCAATCAGTGAGTTGCTGATATTGATGCGCAACATTTAATATGCGCGCTTCATCAAAATAATTACCAATAATTTGTAATCCCACTGGCATGTTATTCACAAATCCTGCAGGAATAGAAGCGCCAGGTAAGCCCGCTAAATTAACTGCGATGGTGTACATGTCAGACAAATACATCGCGATAGGGTCCTTGCTACGTTCACCTATTTTAAAAGCAGTGGTAGGCGAGGTAGGCCCCATAATCACATCTACCGTTTCAAAAGCGTCTAAGAAATCTTGGCGTATTAGACAGCGAATTTTTTGTGCTTTCAAATAACAGGCTTCATACACGTTCGAAGAAAGTGCATAAGTCCCCATCATAATGCGACGCTTAACTTCCATGCCAAGGCCTTCGCTACGTGATCGTTGATAAAGATCCAATAAATTTTTTGGATTTGCACAGCGGTATCCATAACGCACGCCATCAAAGCGTGATAAGTTAGAAGAGCATTCCGCGGGCGCGATGACATAATATGCAGCAGTAGCAACATCATTATGTGGTAAAGAGATGTCATGAATAGTGGCGCCTTGGCTTTCATATAGGCGTAATGCCGTTTGAATAACTGCAGCAATGTTGGAGTCAAGTTGTTCAGTGAAAAATGCTTTAGGCACGCCTATTCTCAAGCCTTTTAAAGGTTGATTGAGTTGGGCGGTATAATCGGTTTTAGGACGCTCAATAGAGGTAGAATCTTTGGGGTCAAAACCTGCCATGGTATTTAATACGATTGCCAAATCTTCTGCTGTTTTTCCCATCGGACCGGCTTGATCTAAGCTGGAAGCAAACGCAATCATGCCGTAACGTGACACAGCGCCATAGGTTGGTTTGATTCCACAAATACCTGTTAATGCTGCAGGCTGACGAATAGATCCGCCAGTGTCTGTTCCTGTCGAAGCGGGTGCTAATTGCGCTGCGACCGCGGCAGAAGATCCACCTGAAGACCCTCCTGGGACGGTGCTCAAATCCCAAGGATTTTTAACCGCTCCATAAAAACTGGTTTCATTGGAAGATCCCATAGCGAATTCATCCATGTTGGTTTTGCCCAACATCACTGCGCCTGCTTGTAAAAACTTTTCAGTGACGGTTGATTCATACGGGGCGATAAAATTATCAAGCATTTTTGAGCCACAAGAAGTCTTAATTCCTTTGGTGCAGAAAATATCTTTTTGAGCAAGCGGAATGCCGGTTAATGCTTGTGCGTTGCCTTGATGAATACGCTGATCTGCTTCTACTGCTTGGGCAATTGCAGTTTCATCGCAAATAGTAATAAAAGCATTTAATGAGCTTTGATATTGATGAATACGTTTTAGGTAATGTTGGGTCAATTCAACGCTAGAAATTTCTTTAGCGTCTAGCATTTTGCGTAAAGTAGCAATCGTGTGATTATGCATAAATAAAACCTATTAAGATTATTCGATAACAAGAGGAACAAAATACAAACCATGATCTGCATTCGGTGCTATTTTTTGGAAAGTGTCGCGTTGATTGATTTCGGTCACTTCATCTAAGCGTAAGCGTTGATTCGCTTCAATCGGGTGTGATAAAGGAGCGACATTCTGAGTATCAACGCTATCCATGTGTTCAATCATGGTCAATATTTTGCCTAATTCAGGCCGAAGAGCAGTCACTTGCTCGTCTGAAACGTCAATGCGTGCTAAATGCGCTATTTTTTTAATGTCTTGATCGGACAGTATCATGGAATATGTTCCTGCTTTATAGCAAAAATGAATGGGGATTATACTGTATTAAGTGCAGACAGGGGAAGATCTAGTGAGTCATGAATTTTTCATATAATGACAAATTGTCAATTCAATTGACAATTTGTCATGGCACGTAATAACATATACCTATTCATTGATAATAGTAGATATTTTATATGCTGGCGAGAGAGGCTGAAGTTACACTGCTACTTAAAGCCAGCTATTATCCTATTATCGCTATTATTGGGCCAAGACAAGCAGGTAAGTCTACATTAGCCAAAAAGCTTTTCCCTCAAAAACCATATTGTAGTTTAGAAGACTGGGATAACCGACAATTTGCTACAGACGATCCACGGCGTTTTTTAGCACAGTTTCACCAAGGAGCGATCCTGGATGAAGTACAGCACTGTCCTGCATTATTTTCATATCTGCAGACATTGGTCGATCAACAGCAAGAAAAAGGTCTATTTATCTTAACAGGTTCACAACAATTTAGTTTGATGGCTAATTTAACCCAATCATTAGCAGGTCGTGTCGGGTTAATACAGTTGTTGCCGTTTACATTGACAGAGTTACAACAAGGTCAATATGCGCCTGCAGAAATTGAGCCATTACTATTTAATGGTTGTTATCCACCAATTTATGATAAAAAAATTCCTTCGGCTTATTGGATGAGTGATTATGTGATGACGTATCTCGAGCGTGATGTGCGACAACTCATTCATATTCAAGATTTGCGTGTATTTCATCGTTTTTTGCAAATGTGTGCGGCGCGTACAGGGCAACTGCTGAATTTGTCTAACTTAGCAAGTGATTGTGGCATAACTCACAATACTGCCAAAGCATGGCTATCTGTGCTAGAGGCGAGTTATCTCGTATTTCTTTTATCGCCGCATCACCGTAATTTTAATAAACGCCTGGTGAAAACGCCTAAGATATATTTTTATGATACAGGTTTGGCGTGTTTTCTTGCTGGCATTCAAAGTAGTGAGCAACTGATTGCTCATCCAATGCGAGGAAGTCTATTTGAAACGTGGGTAGTTAGTGAATTAATCAAGCGCCGTTTTAATCACGGCGTGATGTCTGATCTTTATTTCTGGCGTGATCGTCAAGGACATGAAGTGGATATTTTGATTGAGCAAGGAGCGGAATTAATTCCTGTTGAAATTAAATCAGGAAAAACGATTGCTTCAGATTATTTTGATAGCCTAGAGTATTGGTCGACGTTGAGTCAACAGTCGCAAATTACCTCTTGGCTGATTTATGCGGGAAATGCTAGCCAAGAGCGTTCAAAAGCGAAAGTGTTAAGTTGGAGCGATATTGCACAACTTGATCTTGCATTAAAAAACAATGGAGATACGTCAAGTTCATGAACCATTTTTTAGAAGAATTAAAAAAACGTCGCACATTCGCGATTATCTCACATCCTGATGCGGGGAAAACTACGCTAACTGAAAAACTCTTGCTTTTTGGAGGTGCGATTCAGCTCGCGGGGACAGTAAAAGGTCGAAAAGCTGCGCGACACGCGACTTCAGATTGGATGGAGATGGAAAAAGAGCGTGGAATTTCTGTGACAAGTTCGGTCATGCAATTCCCTTATCGCGATTGTATTATCAATTTATTGGATACTCCTGGGCACGCGGATTTCTCGGAAGATACCTATCGAACCTTAACCGCGGTTGACTCGGCGTTGATGGTGATTGATGCTGCAAAAGGTGTGGAAGAGCGCACGCTGAAGTTGATGGATGTTTGTCGTCTGCGAGATACGCCTATTTTAACGTTTGTGAATAAACTGGATCGAGAAGGGCGTGAGCCTGTCGAGTTACTCGATGAAATTGAAGATGTGTTGAAGATTCAATGTGCGCCGATTACTTGGCCTATCGGACAAGGCAAACGTTTCAAAGGCGTTTATCACTTATATAAAGATGAAGTGGTTTTGTATCAGCCAGGCAAGGGTGACAGTGTTCAATTAGGTGAAGTGATTCAAGGGCTTGATAGTCTTGAAGCTAGGGAGAAATTAGGTCATTTTGTTGACGAAATAAAAAGTGAAATTGAATTAGTGCGCGGCGCGAGTCATACCTTTGATTTAGATCTTTTTTCGCAAGGAAAATTAACCCCGGTATTTTTTGGATCGGCTATTAATAATTTTGGTATTCGTGAATTGCTCAATGATTTTGTAATTTATGCCCCTGCGCCACAAAAACGCGAAACGACTCAAGGAGCTGTCCAACCCACAGATGAAAAATTCAGTGGTTTTGTATTTAAAATTCAAGCAAACATGGATCCACAGCATCGTGATCGTATTGCATTTTTACGCGTCTGCTCGGGAGTATATCGTAATCGCATAAAAGTGATTCAACAGCGAGTAGGCAAAGAAATTCAAATTAGTAATGCGCTCACTTTTATGGCGGGTGAACGTGAACATGTTGATGAAGCTTATCCAGGCGATATTATTGGTATTCACAACCATGGTAGCATTCAAATTGGCGATACTTTTTGTGAAAAAAGTAATTTTAAATTTCTGGGTATTCCTAACTTTGCGCCTGAATTATTTAAATTGATTCGCTTGAAAGACCCATTGAAACTTAAAGCATTGCAAAAAGGGTTGTTAGAGCTTTCCGAAGAAGGCGCAACACAAATTTTTCGCCCGCTGATTAATAATTATTGGATTGTAGGTGCGGTAGGAACATTACAATTTGAAGTTGTCGCGCATCGATTGTTATCAGAATATAACGTTAACTGTATTTATGAAGCAGTTGCTGTTGCAACGGCTCGTTGGGTTTATTGTGACGATAACAAAAAATTAGAAGAGTTTAAGCGCAAATGCGAGCCTAATTTGGCGTTAGATGCTGCTGGAAAATTAACGTATATTGCTCCGACAATGGTTAATTTATCTTTAACACAGGAACGTTGGCCAGATATAGTGTTTACTGCTACAAGGGAGCATTAATTATGTTTTTTTCACATTTTTTTAACATTTTTTGCCTCGTTACTGCCTGATTATTGCCAATAATTTGGAGGGCCTATTATTTCTAGCTGTCTACGAAAAACTGTTGAAGTGGTATAATCTTTGTTTGGGCCTTTCACATTAATATTTAATTGAAATTCTGTCAGCTTAAGTAATTCTAAAACGGCGGTGTATATATCATCTTTGCAATGATGAATCGAAGGGCGGCCAATAAAATGGTTTTTGCTTTGTTGATGAAGATTAAATTCAAATAATTTCGTTCGTAAATAACTTAAGTTTGTTATTTTAAATGCTGAGTCAAAGTGATAGATAGACGCATAATACACTTTTAGTATCGAACCGTTATTCTGCTGATTGTTACCAGATTCATAATAATTAAGCTCACACGGCTTATCGCTTAGTAAAAATTGTGCATTACCGATAACTACGCCAGATAAATCAGGGTATAAATGATTAATAATCTTGCGCTGAAACGCCCAAGCGCCTCGAAAAAATTCTCGCAAATTAAGTGTTTGTAAGAATTCGCGTGTGAGTGCGTCTTGCATAATATTCTGCCATGAAGAAGGCTAAGCCGATAAATGATAAACCGATCATCAAACGTGGTATGTTAGTGTGTTCTTTAAAGAATACAAGAGATACCGTGATTGCCAACGGTGATTTTAAGTTATTAAATGCTGCTAAAGTGGCGATATTTGTAATCGTAGCACCTTTATTCCATAAGAAAAAACAAATTCCAGAAGCAACTGTGCCAAGGTATATAATGATTAGAATCTGTTGCAGGTTAATCTCTAAGACTCTATGCCATCCTGAGCTAGCGGTAGTCATTAATGCTGCGATTATAAATGCGCCGATGAACAGCAAGCCATATACTTGCACATCTCGAATTATCGCTGATTGTTGGCGCAGCCGCTTATAAGCTACTTGACCGTAAGCAAAACATAAGTCTGAGCATTGGACTAACATGAATCCTGTAAAACTATTTTCTTGATTAATACAGTTAAAATAAATCACTGCGCCGCCCAGTACGGCAATTAAGGCCACCTTGATATGGTGATGGTTAAATTTTCTCTCCAATAAATCATTGATGATGATTACATAAAGAGGGGTGAATGTGGTAAAAAGTGCTACTTGATACGCGTCGAGATACTGAAACGAACGTAAGAAGCATATATACATAACGCCATATTGAATGGCACCGATAACCATTAACTGTAATACTTGTCGTCTGTGAATCATTTTTAATCGTAAAAATGGTGCAAAAACCAGGAGTGCGCATAGCATACGTAAAGAGGCCACAAGGCTTGAATCTAGGTTATAAAGATTAAATTTAATTAAGCCATAGGAAAAAGCCCAGGCTAAGGAAGCCGTTATTAGATAGAGCATTTAATCCCCCTTTTTTAATTCAGTGAGGATGTTCATTAAATTGTGTCATCTTGCTGATTACCTGAATCCCACATTGATACGCCGTTCAAAATATACTTGAAGTTGTGAAATAATGAAGACAGGTCTTTCCCCAGTTTTTAATTGCTCAATTTAGGGCTATATACTATTTTTTGCAAGCGTATTTTTTCAGCTTGTATCAAACTTTTCGTATAAGCCGTTTGCCCCGTTTGCTGCTCCGCCATGTTAATTTGTATGAGAGCGTTTCTAGTGTCGTCTGCTGCTAGATACGCTTTTGCTCGTGCTAGATACGCATAAATTAAATTGTGATCGTCTGCATAAGCTTTACTGAGCAATACCCAAAAATCAGGTGAGTCAGCAAAGGTGACTTGATATTGCTCTAATAATTTTACAGCATCTTTTGGGTGATGATCGCGTAATAAAATTAATCCATAAAAAATCACGGTTGGATAGTAATCATTATCTAATGCATATGCTTGTTGAATATACTGTTTCGCTTCTGAGTATTTTTTCTGAAGAAAATTTGCTTGCGCTAGTGAGTAGGGGTAAATTACTTCATTTGGATCAGATTGCATCAGTTCTTTTAAAAGAGTGCTCGATGATTCATATTGACGACTTTTAAATTCAGCTAATGCTAGAAGATATTTCTGATAAACATCACTAGGATTTTTTTGATAACTTGCGGTGGCTTGAGAAAGAAAATGCTTTGCATCTTTAGCTAAAAAATATTGCATGCGTGCTTTCGCTAAATAATATTTTGTAGAAGATGGATAATCTTTTTTAGTCGCCAATGGTTTTGCGCGCTCTTCTGCGAGCGCAATACGTTCTTGCGTCACAGGGTGATCCAATAACATCGGTGGCGGAGTTGAATCATAGCGACTTTGTTCTAGCAATCGTTTAAAGAAGTTTGCCATAGCATAAGGGTTGAATCCTGCTCTGGCGAGAGTTTGGATGCCCATGCTATCTGCTTCTTCTTCAAAGGTGCGTGTATTGTTGATTTGATATTGTATTCCACCCGCCGCAATCGAGCTGATTCCTCCTGCGGCAATCGCGCCATTGCCAGTAGCAATGGCTGCGACCATGGCAGCTAATGCTGGGAGTGTCAGATTTTTGGTTTTGTCTTCGCCACGTTGCAAATGATCCTGGGTAACGTGTGCAATTTCATGTGCCATGACACTGGCTAATTCACTTTCAGTTTGCGTGGCATTAATTAACCCGCCGAAGACACCGACGTATCCCCCAGGCCCCGCGAAAGCATTAATAACATCTTGCTGAATCACAAAGAAATGAAAAGGACGTGTGGGAGCATCGCTATGCGAGACAAGGCGATAGCCTAGTGTTTGGATATAATCATTGATAATAGCATCAGATGCCAAAGGCAATTGCTGTTGCACCATATTAAAAAACGTCTTTCCAGCTTCTTGATCGCTAAACGGCGTAGCCTGGGTACTTGGCGCAGCGCTACTTAGTAATATAGTGCTAATCACAAATTTAGAGAGCTGTCGCAATAACATTTTTTATCTTACGTGAAATCGTATTAGGTAGTAAGAGGCATAACTCTTTGAAAGACTAAGATAAGGTGCGCCTGAAAACATGTTGATTCCTTTTTATCATACCCAGGTGATAAACTGTATAAGGGATTGGGGTTTGATGCAAGAGATGCTGTGTTTTCAATAAATTTGATTTACTATAAGTAGCATCTGAATTTTAAGGAGTATGTTGCCATGGCATGGTTCTCAGTTATTGTGTTGATTTTACCTCTACTTATATTACTTGCTGTTTCTTGTCCAATGATAGTGCTGTGGCCGCTGTATGCCGTGATTATCCTGGCAGTTGATTACTACGGCGCGTTAGGGCTTCTAATTTCCAGTACAATTTCTGTGCTGTGGATAGGCGTTGGCACACTTTATTTTATCCCAACATGGCGTAAGCGCTTAGTGGTTTCTAAGCTACTTGCTTACATTCGGATTTCGTTTCCGCATATGAGTCGCACAGAAAAAGAAGCGATTGAAGCGGGTGATATTTGGTGGGAAGCAGAATTTTTTAAAGGCAAGCCTAACTGGGAAACGCTTTTTTCTTATCAAACCCCAACGCTAACGTCTAAAGAGCAAGCTTTTATCGATAATCAAGTCATACAACTTTGCAAGATGACGCATAATTGGCAAATACTCAATGATCTACGTGATTTACCACCAGAAATTTGGGCGTACTTAAAGCAAGAGAAATTTTTTGGTTTATTAATTCCTGAGAATTATGGCGGATTAGGCTTTTCTCCCTTAGCGCATTCTACGATTATCATGAAATTGGCTACTCAATCGTCCACTTGTGCAATTACTGCGATGGTGCCAAATTCTTTAGGGCCTGCGGAATTGCTATTGAAATATGGAACAGAGGAACAAAAGAAATATTATCTACCGCGTTTAGCCACAGGCCAAGAAATTCCGTGTTTTGGATTAACCTCACTAGATGCGGGCAGTGATGCCGGTGCGATGACAGATCATGGGGTGATTGCTTATGGTGAATTTAATGGCGAAAAAACGTTAGGCATTAAACTTAACTGGGATAAACGCTATATCACGCTGGCTCCTGTAGCGACGGTGTTGGGATTGGCCTTTAATTTGTATGATCCAGAAAAATTATTAGGCGAAGAAATCACTCTTGGTATTAGTGTGTGCTTGGTGCCGACTCACTTGCCTGGTGTTGAGATTGGGCATAGACATTGGCCGTTGTTATTAGCGTTAATGAATGGCCCAACCCGCGGTAAAGATGTTTTCGTTCCAGTCGATTACCTAATTGGCGGCAAAGCCATGGCAGGTCAGGGGTGGCGCATGTTGATGGAATGTTTATCCGAAGGTCGAGGCATTTCATTGCCCGCACTTTCAGCCGGCGGTGGAAAATTATTATATGGTTTAACCGGGGCATACACAAAAGTTCGACAACAATTTAATGTACCGATTGCAAAATTTGAAGGCATACGATCCGCATTAGCGGAAATCGCGGGTAAAACATTTATGTTACAGGCGATGCGAATTTTTACTGTTGGGCCGGTACAAGAAGGGCTAAGTCCTGCGATTGCTTCAGCGATCGCAAAATGCCAAATGACAGAAATGGCGCGGGATATTGTTAATCTATCCATGGATGTTCATGGCGGCAAAGCGATTCAAGTCGGACCGAATAATTATATGTTCCCCTCTTATTTACATACTCCGATTGGGATTACGGTTGAGGGGGCAAATATTTTAATGCGTTGTCTCGTGATTTTTGGACAGGGGTCTGTGCGTTGTCATCCATTTTTATTAAAAGAATTAAATATTATTAGCGAAGATAATGAGCAAACATTAGATAAGTTTGATGCAATATTATTACCCCATATAAAATTTAGCTTGAGTAATTTAGCTAGAAATATTCTGTATACCCTTTCTGCGGGCTATGGTGTTTGTGTGAAATCTCCTAAAGCAGTGAATAAGCATGTGCGAGAATTAACTCGAATCAGTGCTGCTTTTGCCTTATTGACTGATGTCGCTTTACTTGTTTTGGGAGGAACTCTAAAACGTAAAGAAACGTTATCTGGTCGATTAGCGGATATAATCGGGCAGTTATATATTGCATCGTCAGTACTAAAATATTATACAGATGCGAAATTTCCTGAGCATCACAAAGCGTATGTCGATTGGTCGGTGCAGTATAGTCTTTGGAAAGCACAGACGGCCATTCAAGAATTTTTAAGAAACTTTCCGAATCGTATTGTTGCGAAAGCGATGAAATTTATTATTTTTCCTTTAGGGTATCGTTATGCTCGACCGAATGATCATCTTGATAATCAATTAGTCGAAGCCATGTTAGATCAAAGTGCTATGCGACATGAATTATTACAGGACTGCTGTATTAACGTATCACCGCATAGCCCCAAGCGATGGTTAGAGCAAGCGTTTAATGATTCAATTACTCTAGCGCCGTTATTGAAGAGATGGGCCAAGATGGATACTTCACACTTATTGCCAGAATATACTGATTACGATAGCAAGGTGAATGCAGCAGTAGAAAATAAATTGCTGACAGAAGAAGAAGGCGCGCAGCTGAAAAATTATGAAAAATTGCGTCGCCATGCGTTAACGGTGGATGAGTTTGATATGACATTCAAAACAGTCTTAACGCCGCCGTACCCATAAGGAAAGTATTATGAGAAATCACAAACCTGTTTACATCGTTGACATGAGCCGTACGCCGTTTATCAAAGCGGAACAGGGGCCTGGAGCATTTTCAGCTTCTGATTTAGCCGTGGCTGCGTGTCGCCCTATGTTGTTACGTCAATCTTTTTTACCAACAGAGTTAGGGGAAGTCATTACAGGTTGCATGATGCCGTCATCGGAAGAAGCGAATATTTCACGCGTGATTAGTTTACGTATTGGATGCGGCAAAGAAGTTCCGGCTTATACGGTGCAACGCAATTGCGCCTCTGGTATGCAAGCACTGGATTGTGCGATGAAAGATATTCAATTAGAACGGCATGATCTTGTTCTTGCTGGAGGGGTGGACGCTATGAGTCGAGCGCCATTATTGTTTAATAGTGGAATGACGGCTTGGTTTTCGCGTTTTGCATCTAGTAAAAATGTTGCTCAAAAACTTAAAACTTTATTACAATTTCGACCGCAGTTTCTCGCGCCTGAAATTGCTTTATTAAAAGGTCTAACCGATCACACTGTACGCATGTCAATGGGGCAAACCGCAGAAGAAGTGGCTTATCGTTATCAGATTTCGCGCGAAGCAATGGATGCGTATGCATTACAAAGTCATATGCGTGCGATGCAAGCACAAAAAAATAAATCACTCACAAATATTGTTCCATTAATTAATCCAAGCAATGGCAATGTCATTGCAATCGACAATGGCGTTAGAGCAGATAGTTCACTAGAGAGATTAGCGAAATTAAAACCATTTTTTGATAAACCCTTTGGCGCTGTCACTGCCGGTAATAGTTCACAAATTACAGATGGTGCTGCGTATATGCTTCTTGCTAGTGAAGCAGCCGTTAAACGTTTGAATTTACCAGTGCGTGCAAAAATAGTCGATGTGGCTTGGGTGGGGCTTGCGCCAGAAGTGATGGGATTGGGGCCTGCTGTTGCTATTCAAAAATTAATGCAACAACAGAATTGCGAGTTAAATAGTATTGATTATTGGGAAATGAATGAAGCGTTTGCGGCGCAGGTGCTCGGGTGTTTATCAATGCTTAGTCAAGAAGGGCAAGTGCAAGCTCCTACACAGAACAGCTCTATTCCTCAAGATAAACTGAATATTTACGGTGGAGCCATCGCATTAGGTCATCCTGTCGGTGCATCGGGCGTGCGCATTGTGATGCAGTTAATTAATGCGCTTGAAAATAATAATGCGAAACGTGGGGTAGCAACTTTGTGTATCGGCGGTGGTCAAGGTGGTGCAATGTTGATTGAGCGAGTGTCAGGAGAAATAGTATGAATTTACAACATTGGCGATATGAAATTGATGCACACAAAATTGCATGGGCGACTTTTGATAAAGTGGATTCATCAGTAAATACGTTAGATTATGCGACGCTGAAAGAATTAGCTAATATTATTGATACGGCGGAATATTCTCCTGAGGTTGTTGGCTTAGTTATCCAGTCGGGTAAAAAATCAGGGTTTATTGCGGGCGCAGATATTACGCAATTTCAACATTGTAAAAATCCAGAAGAGGGTTTGAAGTTAGTGCTTTATGGTCAAGAGGTTTTTGCTTGTTTAGAAAAAATGGAAAAGCCAAGTTTAGCTCTGATTGAAGGCGCGTGCATGGGTGGTGGCTTCGAGCTCGCGTTGGCTTGTCGTTATCGTATTGCCTGTGATAGCGAATCAACTTTAATGGGCTTGCCTGAAATTAAATTAGGAATTCACCCGGGTTGGGGCGGATCCATTCGTTTGCCGCGTTTAATCGGCGCTTTTCAAGCATTGCCTTTAATTTTATCTGGAAAAGGTTTAAGTGCATATCAAGCAGGGGTTTTGCATGTTGTTGATTATGTATTGCCAAAACGCGAATGCGAAAATGCTGCTCGAGACATTATTTTAAAAGGTCTTGCGCTAGCGTCATTCCCGCATAGACTGATATCCAGTTTATATAGAATGAGTAATATGACTGGCGTTCGAATGTTAATTGCTAATTTTATTCGCAAGCAAATTGCCAAAAAAACCGTGATGCAACATTATCCAGCATTAGAAGCGCTCATTTCTCAATGGCAAAAACATGGCGTCAGTGAGGATGCGTATGCTAATGAAGCTGCGTCCTTGGTTTCTCTTTTTCCCACGGAAACTTCACAAAATTTAATTCGCTTGTTTTTTTTACAGACGCGTATGAAAAGTGGCGCGAAAGCTTCAATACTAATTAATCACGTCCATGTCATTGGCGCAGGCACCATGGGCGGCGACATTGCTGCCTGGTGCGCATTGAATGGCATTAAAGTTACCCTGCAAGATCGTGGGGAAAGTTATATCGCTCCTGCGATTCTTCGCGCAAAAATCTTATTTGAGAAAAAATTAAAACTCAAACATTTGGTGATGGCGGCCAATGATAGGCTCATTCCTGATGTAAAAGGTGACGGAATGCGTCACGCAGATGTCATTATTGAGGCGATTTATGAAAATCTTGTGGCGAAGCAAGAAATATTAAAACAAATGGAGCAGCATGCAAAGCCAAGCGCTATTTTTGCAACGAATACCTCAAGTATTATGCTCGATGCAATGAACACAGCACTGAGTGATCCTAGTCGTTTGGTGGGAATTCACTTTTTTAATCCGGTAGCGATGATGCAGTTAGTCGAAGTGGTTTGTGGAGAAAAAACCAGTGATGCAGTGATTGCTCAAGCGATGACCTTTGTGAAGCAAATAAAACGCTTGCCGTTAAAAGTGAAGAGTCGACCAGGGTTTTTAGTCAATCGTATCCTAATGCCTTATTTGATGGAAAGTGTGAAGCTTGTCGAAGAAGGTGTTCCCATGGAAAGAATCGATCAAGCAGCCGTTCAATTTGGTATGCCGATGGGGCCGATTGAACTTGCTGATACAGTGGGATTAGATATTTGTTTATCAGTTGCGAAAGAATTAACAGAACATTTTGGTGGTGAAATACCTAAAGCCTTGCTCGATAAAGTTGATCAAAAACAATTAGGAAAAAAGACAGCCAAGGGATTTTATACTTACCATAGGGGAAAAAAACAAACACAGCGTATTGATTGTGTAGTTTCTATTTGTATTGAAGATATTGCTGATCGATTAATTTATCGCATGCTTAATGAATCCGCGCGATGTTTGTCAGAGGGCATTGTCGAAGATGCGGACATGCTGGACGCGGGCATGGTGTTTGGCACAGGTTTCGCGCCATTTCGTGGTGGCCCGATGCAATATATTAAGACCGTAGGCATTGAACAAATACGCGCACGATTCAAAGCCTTGCAAGAACAATATGGCAAACGGTTTGAAACTGATGATCACTTTATCAATGCAATTTCGTAGTTAATATTCGAAAATGAACGTCAATATCGAATGTTAACTACGATTTTGTCGGTAATATGATAACCCATCGATAAGTATAGGTTAGCGTGAATGAAGCTTTCTAAAATTAACATCACTGAAATAATTGAAGTTGCCTAAACTACGCATAAATCTGCTTGCTATTGCGTATAATATTATGCATAATTAAAGGACAATTAGTGGTAACTATACGGTCTAATATGTTCGGACGCTCTTTCGCACATAGTAATCATGGTGGACAGGTTATACCTGTTTTTCTTCCGAAAAACCCGGACGGAAGCCCGGGTGGCTTCTATAATATTCACTCAAACATTCTTGAGGGCGTTGGATCTTTATTTAAAAATATACAAGGACTAGTCTTAGAACCAGGTATGAAATTCTGTCGTAACTATGCTAAATCAGGCAAAGAACTTCGAAACAAGCAGATTAGAGTTTTACAAATACGACCAGAAGGTTCCCCTATATTTCATCGTTCCATCGCCAATGAAGACCTTAACCTTCAGCATTCTATTTTTATTCACAAAACCCCTGAACAACTCAGATCAAGTCAGGCATTAAATGCTAGATTAGCGGGTGACGACCGCGACCTTGGCGTCTGGTTATTATGCGAATCTACATCAGATGATAAAGTTGGTATCGGATACCGTAACCGTCATCGTTATGAGGCGTCTAAGAATGATAAGAGCTTGGTCAGTAACTGCGTTGTTAAATACATGCTCTATTTAGGCGCTGTCAGCGATTTTCAAAAACAAAACATAGAAGATGTGCACGATCCTTTTACCCATCCTCAATGGGCTGTTTATAAAAGAAGGGTGAAGAATTATACTTTTGTTGAACAAATAATAGCTTCCACAGATGTTGCAGCATGCAGCAAGAGGGCGATATATATAAGCGAAAGCGGAGAAGGTAGGACAATACAATGGATGCAAAATAGAATCCTCCATACCAAGAGTATTCAATATTCAGATATACAAAAGAATCCTTCTCTAGCACAGTTAGCACAATTTTTGAGCAGACGTGAAAAGTGGTCAACAAACGGTGAAGTGTTAAAAGAAATAAAATCAATTGCTGGAATTACTGGCGAAAGCGATTTGTCGACTTTTGAAGTGATGCCGTATTTAGGCCCTTCTCTCTATGACATTGCTGAGGACCCGAAAGTAATGTTGTCTCAAAAAATTGAGATGTGCATCCAATTTTTTGAGCATATTGCATCAGAATACGAGGGCTATAGGCGAGAAAATCCTGAGTCTTCAACGCTAGGATTTTATGACATTAAACCTGATAATTTTTCGTTTGATATCCACGGTACAAAAAAATGTGTTCAGAATGACACAAAAGCAAAAAACACAGAGCCACACTGGAGAAGTCCAGGATATACTGCTCCATGGGTATTGGATGGTTGCGGATCACTGAATCAGCAAAAATCTATTCCTGCTCGTGATCTTTACGCTATGGGAAGAAGCGTAATGAAAATTTTGCAACTGCATCAAAAGGCACCATCTCAAAAAAAGAGTAACAGACTTGACGAATTAAAAATTGAAAAATTACAAATATTATTTTTAAAAAAAATGGCTAATGATATTATGAGCCACGCAACAGCTAATCAAGATAAAAAGGATCTTGATAATGTACATTATATAAAAGAAACCATTATACCCTTCTTAAAGGATTCTTATCTTCCAGATGACATTTTATTCAGCTCTGCGGTTAATTATGTAAATGAAAAACATACCCCCATTGATGATGAAAAGAAAAAAGCGATAAAGGCTGACCGAGAAAAGAAAAATATTTTCACCTCCGCTGTTTTTGGAGCAAAAGCATATCTGGATCAGCATCAAATGAAAAATGATAAAACTACAGGAAAAGATGCTGTAAACAATTTTTTAAAAGACCTCGTTAGTATTGATTCAACCCTAGACGCAGCTTTGTATAAAAAAGACGTTGAAGATAAAGTAAAAATATCCAAAAAGGGTTCGAATTCCTTTTCAAAACGCTCACGGCATAACATTTTTAATGCTTACAGTCCCCCCACCAGTCTTGCTGGCCAAAGAAATCAAACAGACCATATTCGTGAAGCAACAGAGGAACGCATATGCAACTTAGGCACGCGTAATGATGCTATATTCTATCGAACGATGAATATTTTTCTTTTAAATGATAAAGAAAGTTTACGATTCAAGGTACTAGAGAAAGCCATACAGTACTTAGAATGCAGCGAAGCTGGATGGCTTGGTAAAAAAGCGGTAAGAGGCTTGATCAACACGTTATCTTCATCTGAGGCAATAAAAGATGAATGTATTGTTCAGCAGGTAGACTTGACCGTTAACGCTTGTGTATTTTTCAAAGGAACTAATAAAACCCGCACAGAATTTTTTGGCGAATTCCTCCGATCGGAACATGACGAACAGCAACCACAATCACAAGTCGTTGCCGCATAATAATACCGTAAGCGTTCATTAAAAGATGCGCATTAGATTCTCATTTACCCATGGAAAGAATTTTTAGAAACTGTATGCAAAGGGCGAATTATTTTTTAATGCGTTATTTCACCCACTCTCTTGCCGGCAAAAAATCACTATACAAAGCCGCTTCTGCAGAGCCGGTTTCTGGTTCCCATTGATAATGCCATTCGACAGACGGTGGTAGTGACATCAAAATGGATTCTGTACGGCCATTAGATTGTAAGCCAAATAAAGTGCCACGATCATACAGTAAATTAAATTCCACATAACGACCGCGTCTATAACGCTGAAATTTCTTATGTTGTTCGTTGAAAGTAATGTTTTTTCTTCGTTGCAAAATGGTTTGATACGCTTCTAAATAATGTTCGCCAACGCTTTGCACGAATGCAAAACATTGTTCAAAGTCCCAATGATTCAGATCATCAAAAAATAATCCGCCAATACCTCTGGCTTCTTGTCGATGTTTTAAATAAAAATATTCATCACACCATTTTTTATATTTTGGATAAATATCTTTTCCAAATGGATCACAGGCTTTTTTGGCCATTTCATGCCAATAAATACAGTCATCTATATTGCCATAATATGGCGTGAGATCAAATCCTCCTCCAAACCACCAGGTACATTCTTCAGCTTTCGGCCCACAGCTTTGTTGTACGCTTGTCTCGCTGCTCATGTACTCATTTGTACACTCCGCTGCTCGTCTTCGTGTACGCCTAGCTGTGGATTGAAATCTATCGAATGTACTTGCATGTTGCGTTGGGTAAGCGACAAATAAACGTAAATTGGCATGTGATGTTGGGATGAATGGATTATCAGGATGAATGACCAGAGAAATACCTAATGCTTGAAAAGAGTGATCGACTAATTCAGGACGCTTCGTCGTCGATGCTGCGGGAAGTTTATCGCCAATGATGTGTGAAAAATTGACGCCACCTTTTTCAATGATCTTACCATTTTCGAGGACACGACTTTGTCCGCCACCGCCAGAGGCATAAGTCCAATGATCTTCGTTGAAGTGTTTATGTCTATCTTCTTTTTCCAACATCGCACAAATGCGGTTTTGCAGATCTTTAAAATAAGCAGAAACTTCATTAATCAAAATGCTCACCTGCGTGATTTTTGGCTAAGAAGGTGTACATCGTTGGGACTACAAATAAAGTAAATAATGTGCCGATGATCATTCCAGTAAAGATCACTAAGCCAATATCGAAACGACTGTGTGAACCTGCGCCGTTTGCTAGAAGCAATGGAAGTACGCCAAACACCATCGCGCACGTAGTCATTAGAATAGGGCGTAGACGTAAGGACGCTGATTTAATAATCGCATCATGAATACTCAATTTTTCTTCGCGCTGAATAATATTCGCAAATTCTACCATTAAGATCCCATGTTTACTGATTAAACCAATCAGCGTTACCAGGCCAATGCCAGAATAAATATTGAGAGAAGCAAATCCTAGATTCAGAGGAATCAGTGCTCCACAAATCGACATAGGAACACTCACTAAAATAACTAATGGATCGCGCCAAGATTCAAATTTAGCGGCGAGTACCAAATAAATGACGATGAGTGAAAAGAAAAAAGTCAGTAGCAATGAACTGCCTTCTTGCATTAACTGGCGTGATTCTCCTGCGTAATCGTAAGTCATGTTTTTAGGAAAAGTTTTTGCAGCTTCTGCGCGTAAAAACTCAAGACCTTCAGCAATCGTATGGCCGGGTGCCATGACGCCTTCTACTGTAGCCGAGTTCAATTGTTGGAAGGTAGTCAGCGCGTTAGGCTGTACTCCTTGAGTGATTTTAGCAAGATTAGAAAGAGGGATGTTGGCGCCACTTTTGGTATTAATATAATATTCGTTAAGATCAGCAGGGTTATAGCGATATTTTTGCTCTACTTGCGGAATGACTTGGTAGCTCATGTCTCGCATACTAAACCAGTTTAAATAATTACCGCTTACAAACAGTGATAATAAATCGCCTATATCTTGCATCGTCACGCCAACGTCAGCAGCGCGATTGCGATCAACTTGTAGCGTAATTTGTGGATTGTTATACAGTAAAGTGGCATCAAGATAAGCAAATAAACCACTTTGTTGCGCCGCTGTTTTTAATTTTTCTTGTGCATCATATAACTCAGGGAAATCTTGTGTGGTAGTAATTACAAATTGCACCGGTAATCCGCTATTATTTCCAGGTAAAGAGGGTGGCTCAAAAGCCACTGCTTGTAGCCCTGCTAACGAAGAAAATTGTGGTTGCAGTTCTTGTTTAATTTGTTCCACCGATTTTTCGCGTTCGCTCCACGGCTTCAAAATCAAACCTGATATTCCTGAATTGACGCTGGATATTCCATTAATCATAAAATAATCTTCTGCTTCAGGAATAGAGGTAAACAGTTGATTGATGGGTTCAGAAAATTTAGTCATGTAATCAAGGTTGGCGTAGTTAGGTCCAGTATACATCACCCATAGAGAGCTTTGATCTTCGCTCGGTGCTAATTCAGATTGTGCTGTAGTCGCTAGAAAATAACAGCTGCTTAAAATGATAACGGCAAATGTGAGAGTCACTGGACGATAGTTGAGCACGGCGGTCAATTTATTTTTATACGATTGCCGGAAGCGATCAAATAACTGATCAATATAAATCACAAAGCGCTCGTGCATCACCGATGGAGTAAGAATTTTGGAGCACATCATGGGTGTTAGTGTTAATGCAATGATGCCTGAGATAATCACTGACCCGGCGAGCGTGAATGCGAATTCGGTAAAAAGTTCCCCTGTCAGTCCACCCATAAATCCTATGGGTGCATATACGGCAGCAAGAGTAATGGTCATCGAAATAATTGGAGATGCAATTTCACGTGCGCCTAATAATGCGGAATTTAAAGCGTTTTCACCTTCTTCTATATGCCGATAAACATTTTCAACGACAACAATGGCATCATCTACGACCAATCCGATGGCGAGTACCATGGCTAGCAGCGTTAATAAATTTAGAGAATAACCCAGTAGCAACATGAAAAAACATACGCCAATAATGGATAAAGGCATGGTGACAACCGGAATGATCACCGCTCTCACAGAACCCAAAAATGCAAAAATCACTAAAATAACAATGAAGGCTGTAATGGCTATGGTTTGCATCACTTCATGCATTGATTCTTTAATATAGGTTGAACTATCGTAAACGATTTTGCTGTCTAGCCCTGTCGGGAAAGACTTTTGCAAGCTGGGCATCATTGCTCTAACGGCTTTGCTCACCACGAGTGGATTGGCTTCAGGGGTTGTAACGATGCCAATAAATACGGCTTGTTCATGATCAAAAAACACATTTGAATCATACGATTGAGAGCCCAGCTCTACCTTGGCAATGTCTTTTAAGCGAACAAATGCGCCATTAATATGGCTAATAACCATATTATTGAAAGCGTTGACGTCGTGTAAGTCAGTATTGGCTTGTAAGTTATAAACGACTAATGCGCCCTTGGTTTGACCAGCAGCAGTTTGGAAGTTGTTTTGTGATAATGCATCAGTTACTTGTGTAGGCGTAATATTGAATTTTTGCATTTTTTGCGGATTTAACCATACACGCATACTAAAAGTTTGGCCGCCCAATATTTCTGCGCGAGTAATGCCATCTAAGCTGACTAAGTTAGGTTGGATGACTCGAGTCAGGTAATCCGTAATTTCTTCAGGGCTCATCACTGAGCTGCTGAAACTTAAATACATTAAGTCAAATTGTTGTGCGGAACTGACCGTGATCACCGGTAATTGTGACGCGGTAGGCAGTTGATTTTGCACACTATTCGTTTGGGTTAATACTTCAGATAAGGCATCATTCGGATTGTAATTGAGTTTCATGTAAATCGTAATATTACTCGATCCTGCCGCGCTTGAAGTGGTCATGTAATCGATACCATTGGCTTGCGAAACCGCTTGCATTAAAGGCGTAGTGATAAAGCTCTGCATTAAAGAAGCGCTTGCCCCCGGATAACTGGTAGAAACTGTGACCATCGTGCTTTCTGTTTTCGGATATTCACTCAGTGGTAAATTAAAAATAGCATATAGACCGAGTAATAAAATCAGTAAACTGGTGACGGAAGCGAGTACTGGGCGTTTAATAAATATATCGGTGAATCTCATGATTAAGGTTCCACGCTGTTATTAATGGTGACGTGTGAGCCTTCATTGACTTTAAGTTGCCCAGAACTCACCACCATTTCTCCGCCGGCCAAACCTTTAGTGATTTCCACCATGCCTTTGCGTTCTTCGCCAGTGGTAACATATTGTAGCGCCAACACATACATGGGTTTGCCATCAGGAGTGTTGCCTTCAGGTTTTGCAATTAATACGGAATTACCGAATAAATTATAGTTAATTGCAGTTTGCGGTACTGTGATGATCGCATCGCGATGTGCAAGTACGACATTGATTTGTGCAAACATACCGGGAAGTAATTTCATGTCATCGTTAGTAATGGTCGCTTGCACATTAACATTTCTGGTGTCTGAATTAACTTGCGAATCAATAGCGGTTATTGTGCCGTGATAAATATGGTTAGGATTTGCATCGACAATAACCTCTACCGCTTGATCGACATGAATTTTATCAATATCTTGTTGGACAACAGAAAATTGCACATACAGCGGATCAAGTTGTTGCAGTGAAGCAATCGTTGTGCCTGGTTGTATATATTGACCTAAATTAATTTGATTAATCCCGATTTTTCCATCAAAAGGAGCCGGGATATGGAGATAAGAGATTTGGACTTCCACAGATTTTATATTGGCACGTGCTTCGTTAAGATTGGCCTCTGTTGTTTCAAGGGCGTTTTTAGAGGCTGCGCCAACTTTAAATAGTTCGTGAGTTTCTGTATGGTTTTGTTCTGCAAATAAAAGTTGGGCTTGATTACTGGCAAGAGTCGCTTGTAACTGTCTATCATCTAGGTTAACTAGAATCTCGCCTTTCTTCACCATGCTACCTGGTTGAAATAAAATAGCACTGACTTGCCCGCTAGCTTGTGTTGTTACATTCACACCATTAATAGCGACAATAGAACCAGTTTCGGCAATAAAAGGCTTCCAGTTTTCCTTTTTTGCAATCGTAGTCGATACAGTAGAGGTGGTATATTTCATCGCTTGCATGAATTGGTTGATTTTATATTGCTTAAAAAAATACCAACCAGCAATAAGGCCAAACAATATTCCGACACTGATCAGCATGATAATCATACGCTTGGCCATAAAAAACTCCAAAACAAAACTAGATAAGCAAAAGCGGAAAGCCGCGAATGTTAACATTCTATAATCTGTCATACCAGCGTCAACATTGTCAGTGTGAGATACCTGATCAGGCCGCTGTTTGTAAACCCCGTGTTGATTGGGCGGCTAGGCTACTATTTTTTATTCTTTTGTAAACAGTGCGATTGATTCCATATGGGCTGTATGTGGAAACATATTCATGATGCCGGCGGATTGTAAGGTGTATCCCAGTTGATTGACGAGGATTCCTGCATCTCGAGAGAGAGTTGCGGGATTGCAAGAAACATAAACAATAGTCTGCGCTCCTAAAGCAGGGAGTGCAGCTAAAATACCATCTGCTCCTGCACGTGAAGGATCTAATAAAATTTTATCGTATTGACGTTGATACCAGGGTTCCGCTGTACAATCTTTCGAAAGATCAGCCATAAAGAATTCTACGTTATCAATGTTGTTGTGTTTAGCATTTTCTTTGCCGCGTTGTACTGCTGATTCAGCGCCTTCAACGCCAACTACTAGTTTGGCAGAACGAGCAATGGGCAGCGTAAAGTTTCCAATGCCGCAAAAGAGATCTAAGATAGTTTCATTCGGCTGAGGATTCAGTAATTTTAGCGCATGATCAAGCATCAATTGATTCATTTCTTCATTGACCTGAGTAAAGTCTGCGGGGTGAAAAGACATTTCAAGATTATACTGAGGTAGGCAATATTTAAGGCGCTCGTGCCCATCGTTAGGAAATAGCTTTGTCAATTTTTCCGGCGAATTTGGATGAGAATAAATGTCAATGGTATGTTTTTGGCTAAAATTTTCTAAATGCTTGAGATCTTCGCTGGTGAGAGGGGTCATATGTCGTAGAATAATTGCCGTATGATTTCCTCCGACGGCGACTTCAATTTGAGGAACATGTGCATATCCGCTGAGGCTATGAACGAGAGCGCTTAACTCTGAAATTTTGGTGCCTATGCTAGGATGCAATACAACGCACTCATCCATATCCGCTAAAAAACGACCATTGCGCTCCCTAAATCCGACTAAGACGCGCTGATTTTTTTTTTCGACGAACCTTACGCCAAGGCGTGCTTTATTACGGTATTGCAACGACTTTCCACTAAGCGCTGGTAAAACAGATTTTGGGGTAACATTGCCAAAATGGGCTAATTGCTCCAGCAATACTTGCTGCTTATGAGTTAATTGCATCTCAATATTCATGTGTTGAAGTTGGCAGCCACCACAAATGGAATAGTGAGGGCAGGAAGGTGCGATCCGGTGTTCTGATGCATGTAAAATATGCGTTGCAATGCCTTCATCATAAGAGCGAGTGCAGTGAGTGTAAGTAAAATCGACTTGTTCGCCAGGCAGTGCGTTATGAATAAATATTGTTTTACCTTCTATGTGCGCAATGCCTCGGCCTTCATGGCTAAGAGAATTTATTAAGGCAGATCGCGTTTCGGTAGGTGGCTGTTTTCGACGTTTTCTCATTCTTATTATTTATTAGCACGGATGTGGCGTCAGTTTATCCCCTCATTTTATGTATGGCAAGCAAGAGTTTTTCAACTTGCATTACATTTACTCAATAAAAAGAGTTGTATTACCAGAACCCTCTCTTAAAATATGTGGAGATTGTTTAGAAAGATCGATAATGCTAGTAGGGGTACGGCTGCAGTTGCCTCCATCAATAATTATATCCACAAGAGATGGCATGCGTTCTAAAATTATTTCACTTTCCCAGAGTGGCTCGGTTTCTTTGGGGAGAATAAGTGTTGTGCTTAAAATAGGCTCATCTAATGCGTCTAAGAGGGCTAATACAATAGAGTTTTTGGGAATCCGAACGCCAATTTCTTTCCGTTTAGGATGTAATAAACGTTTAGGAAGCTCACTAGAAGCTTTTAAAACAAACGTGTACGGCCCAGGAGTATGTTTTTTGATTAATCGAAAAGCCCAATTTTCAATGAGAGCATAGCGAGCAATCTCAGAGATATCACGACAAATAAGCGTAAAAAAATGGGATTGATCAGCATCTCGAATTTTGCGTAATCGTTCCATCGCGGCCGCATCGCCGATACGACAACCTAGTGCATAAGCGGAATCTGTTGGGTAAGCAATGACACTGCCTTTTTTAAGTGCTAGGGCTGCCTGCTGAATCAAGCGCGGCTGAGGGTTGTCAGGGTGAATAGTGAGGTGCATATTGCTTCGAGTGATTGAAATTAAGAGCTTATCATAGGATAATATTTTCGTCTCGACAATCCCATCCTTACTTTTCAAATATATTCTCCAATATCCCATACATTTTTTAGGATAAAATTCGTGTTCAATCAATCGCACCGGGGGGATTCACTCATTGAAGTTGTTATTGCTTTATTAATTTTCAGCATTTCAATCGCCGTGATTTCTCGGCAAGTAGACCTTGATATAGAAGGAATAAGCAACATGGCAAGGCATATTGCTGAGGTCTATCGTCATGGAATATAGTCATATCAAGGGAGTTGGATTATTAGAAATAATGATAGCAATGTTATTAAGTGTCATTGTTTTAGCTGAGATTTTCAGATATTCCTATTTTTTAGAAAATAGTGTGAGTTTGTCTTCTGCAAAAGTAGAGTCCATAGAAAAAAATAATGTGTTATTTGCTTGGCTTGTTAGAGATGTTGAGATGGCGGGTTATGCAGGATGTTTGAATGCGCATTCAAGAAAAAATATTGTCGATGATGAGGGGTATTTGTTGAATGAGTGGCTAACGGTTAGCGGTGGAGAATTAGTGAGTCAATATATGTCAGCTCATCAGCTTTCAGTGATTGATAAAACAAGTAATAATGAAGTGCTGATTAAAAATAGTGATGGGCTAAAGCCTGATGACGTTGTCTTTCTTGAAAACTGCTGGGGGGCAGAGCTTGCTAAAATTAAAAAAATTAGTAGCGTTAATTATGGCGCTCAAAAGAAAATTCAATTTTATTATCCAATAAAGACTGCCGAAACAAAAAATATTTATTTAGCCAAGTTGGTTTTGCATAAGTTTTACGTTAAAAAAACGTCAAGAAAAAATGCGCAAGGCGATTATATTTCTTCATTGTATGTGACTAATGAAAAAAATGATAGCGATGAGATTTTAGAAAATATTCAGTCCATGAATATTACACAATCGTACAAGGATTTTGTTATTTCAATTGCAGAGAGTGAAAACAGTTCACCAATAGTATTAACAGCAAAGGGGTATAATGCGAACTAAAGGCAGTGTGTTGATTATAGTGTTAATCATGCTGATTTTTGCTTCTGTGGCATTATTGCAGTTGAGCGAAGATAATTATTTCACTCATCTAATTGCGGCGCATTTGGATGATTTATCACAGGCTCGTCATGAGTTATCGGAGGCATTTAAAAAAACTTCGGCTATGTCAGTCAAAAATCAAGCATGTTATACTAATGCAGATAACAAAAATGAGTTAGAAGATTTCTGGGATAACGATCATTCATTATGCCAAATTAAAATCTCAAGTCAGATGGTTGACTATGCTTTTCGAGTTTTTCAGCAAGATGAGCAGGAGACAAGCTATCTACAGGTTACTTTGCGAGTTAAAAACAATAACTCTTCAGTCTGGTTGCGGGTGGTAATGGAGCAAAAGTCGAGGGTTATCACCTCTTGGCTGTACTTTGACTGACGCATTTGATCAATAATTAGTCTTTTCTGGTGTGAATACCCCACTTTTAGCTCTTGAAATTTTAAAATCCATCCTCACTTATGGTAACAATAACAACTAGCAAGAGGTGTTCCTAAATGACGTTCGCTGCTCAATCTGAAACTCGAGGCTTCCAAACAGAAGTCAAGCAATTACTGCATTTGATGATCAATTCTCTCTATAGCAATAAGGAGATTTTCTTACGCGAGCTAATTTCCAATGCTTCTGATGCTATCGATAAGCTCCGTTACACAGCACTTTCTGATAGTGCGCTCTATGAAAATGATACTACACTAGCTATTTATGTGACTTTTGATGCGACTGCTAAGACCATCACTATTCGTGATAATGGTATAGGCATGACGCGAGATGAAGTGATCACTAATCTTGGAACGATTGCACATTCAGGTACCAAAGAATTCTTGTCGAAGTTATCGGGTGACAAATCCAAGGATAATCAATTAATTGGTCAATTTGGCGTGGGTTTTTACTCTGCATTTATTGTGGCTGATCGCGTAGAAGTATTGACTCGTAAAGCCGGTATGACCGAAGAAAATGGCGTGCATTGGACATCGGAAGCAAGCTCAGAATATACGATTGAAAACATCAAGCACGCGCAACGTGGTACAACCATTGTGTTACATCTTAAAGAAGATGCTAGCGAGTTTCTAGATAAATATAGATTGAAAACGATTATTACTAAATATTCTGATCATATTGCTTTGCCTATCATGATGGAAAAAGACGTTGAAGAAAATAAGGATAAAGACAAGAAAGAAGACAAAGCTGCAGTGCCTGAGTTTGAAGTAGTGAACCAAGCAAAAGCATTATGGACGATTGAGAAGAGCAAGATTAAAGACGAAGATTATAAAGAATTATATAAGCATATTTCCCATGATTTTAACGAGCCACTCGCTTGGGTGCATAACAAAGTCGAAGGAAGCATGGAGTACATTAGCTTATTGTATCTTCCAGCGCGGGCGCCGTTTGATCTTTGGAATCGTGATGGCCAGCGTGGTTTAAAGTTGTATGTGCAGCGTGTATTTGTAATGGACGATGCTGAGCAATTTTTGCCAATGTATTTGCGATTTATCAAAGGTGTTATTGATACTAAAGACTTGCCGTTGAATATTTCGCGTGAAATTTTACAAAATGACCGCGTGACAGATAAGTTGCGTGGCGCTTTAGTCAAGCGCGTGCTTTCTTTATTAGAAGAATTGGCAGAAAAAGAACCCGAAAAGTATCAAAAATTCTGGGAGGCATTTGGCTCAGTATTAAAAGAAGGCCCTGGTGAAGATTTTGCAAACAAAGACCGTATTGCGAAGCTACTGCGTTTTGCTAGTACGCATACTGACACCAGTGCACAAACAACGACTTTGACCGAGTATATTTCTCGTATGAAGCCTGGTCAGGATAAAATTTTCTACGTGAGTGCGGAATCTTTTGAGGCGGCAAAAAACAGTCCGCATCTTGAAGTTTTCCGTCAAAAGGGTATAGAGGTGCTATTGCTTTCTGATCGCGTGGACGAATGGTGGTTAGGGCATCTTACTGAGTTCGAAAGCAAGAAATTCCAATCTGTGGCCAAAGGGGATCTAGATTTAGGTAGTCTTGATGATGAAGAGACCAAAGAAGAAATTAAGAAAGAAACCGATGAATTTGAATCTGTCTTAAAACAAATGAAAGAAGTGCTAGGCGATAAAGTGAAAGAAGTGCGCATTAGTCATCGTTTAACTTCTTCTCCAAGTTGCGTGGTTGCAGATGATAATGATATGGGCATTCATATGCAGCGGATTATGCAAGCGGCGGGCCAAGATTTCGGAATGAGTAAACCGATTTTTGAAGTTAATCCAAAGCATGTATTGATTAGTAATATTAAGACAGAAGCGGATGATGACCGTTTTGCTGAGTGGACAAAATTATTATTTGAGCAAGCGGTGCTTGCAGAAGGTGGGCATCTGGATAACCCGGCGGAGTTTGTTCAGCGTATGAATAAATTGTTGATGGGATAACAAAAATTGCTATTTATCTAAGGAAAAACACGATGAAAAAAACATTTGTTCTTGGTGCTCTTGCATTATCTTTGGCGGGCGCTATTGGTTCTATGGCGATGGCTTCTACCACTATTTCAGCCCCTGCAACAACGGTGACTGAAACTTCAGCCCCATCGTTATCATCAGTATTGAAAACATTAAAGGATCAATCTTTTACCGTATTGAAGCTTGAGCGTGAAGATGATGGATTTGAAGCGAAAGTGATTAGCCCTGAAGGATTCATGAGAGAAATCGAGTTTGATCATGCGGGAAAAGTGCTTCCTGCTAAGTATCCGGCGCCAAAAATTTCTATGGCTGAGGCGATTGAAATTTTGCAAAAAGCAGGTTACACCTCTGTATCTTCGATTAAAGTTAAGCATCATGGATTCTATGAAATTGAAGCATTGAACCCTGCAGACAATAAAGAAGTAGAAATTACAGTAAATGCCATCACTGGGGAAATTAAAGCTGATCACGATTGGTTTTAATTAATATTTAGGGTCTGTCAGAAAATAACGTGAACTTTTGCGCGACGCAAAGGAAAAGTTATTTTTTGACAGAGCCTTAGCGTGGGTGCAAAGCCTGCCCTTTAAATTACCCGTTCTAAAATCTCGCCAAAAGGGTGAATCAATCAACGCTGAAAACACAGACTATTTAGCCGGGAATAAACCCTTGTCCGTCGACAGGCCCTAGATTCAATTTGAATATATTTTGAAAATAAAAAAATACTAAAACCCACTTTTTTTGAATATAAACTATACTACAGCTAACTTTCGTTTCTTTTATGGTGCTCTGATGTTCGATGATAGTGTTTTAGCTGACTACCGTGCTGACCTTTTAGAATATCTAAATTCTCTAGCAAGCCCAATTAACATTGGCTTATCGGCCGCACTAATTTTATTGGCAACGCCGCGATCTGATAGTGTTGTTTCTGCCGCCGCCCCTATTATTAGCATTGAGGATAACGCGTTAAAATTAGCGCTTGCCATAGATGCAAGAAATAAACTGCCCGACGCCCTCAAACGCATAACACAAGAATTGCCATTATTTTTGAGTGACAGCGTGGTAACGCACAACGAATGGCATATTAGTGATTTACCGCAAGCGATTCGGCTTATTACAAAGCATCCTGAGCTTAACATTGAGTCTCATGTTATTGCCATTTTAGAAGCTATTCACACAGCTTGCCAGTGGACCGATGAAGAGCTAAGACAGCAAGAAAATCAACTCGCCGAAATTCGTCTTATGAATTCAGCAGCCACGAGCCGCTATTTTCATGCAGAACATCATTCCGGGCTAGAGGCTAAACGCAGTACGCTCAATCGTCTCAATGCCTCCATCATAGGCGCTTGGAATCACAGTATTTTGCAAGTGGATGGCTTGAAGTGTTTTTTATCGGGCATAGAAAATTCTCTTTGCATTGAAGGAGCTACCCGACCTGCTTTAGAAAAAATGGGGTTGACCCTCCATCAGCACAATCATGCTTCTCAGACTTTTATTGATGCTATGGCACGTTATCATCATCAAGCGCGCGCATTTTTAACTGCATTAGGTTTTGCGCCGACAATCGATAATATGAAAGCGTCTATCTTAAGCGCTTATAGTGGCGAAGCTTGCCTAGAATATGGGGATTCGCCACGCATTATCAGTGATGCTAGCGTGGAAAAATATCTCCAAGATTTGTGGGTCTATTCGAGTAGAGAAAATGAAGAGGAGGTGACGAGTGCTTTCATGTTTGCAGGTAACTACTCGATCTTCACGCGCGTTTGCTTAGCTCAAACTATTCAACCTTATACTGATCAAGGGCATGTGGATGAATTAATGCTAATGCCAGCTTATTACAATAAATTATTGAGATTGACAAGACCTGGCGAAGTGATCGTTATAGCTGAATACATAAAAATTATTACGGCGACAAATGCAATAAACAGCACGATTGATGGCCAAAATCTTTTTGTATTGACGGTGATTAACGGGTATTCAGACTTAGCGAAACGCTTGTTGGAAATTTACCCTGATTCTTTGTTAACGCAAGAAAAATTCGCGGAACCTATTTTACACGCATTTCTTTCTTCTGAAAAAAATTTACACTCATTGTTAGTGTTCCTTGCGAGAGTTCCTGGTTTTATTAAATATATTCCAGCTAATTTTTGGCTTGAACAAACAGGAAAGGACCGCGCATTTTATCGGCTGACGAGCGCTGAGAGTGGCCGATCAGTGCTAAAACAATGGCTTGATAATAACCCCAACGCTTTCGACTCTATTCCCCCAGGAGCCTGGGCTCTTTCGCCGACACAAGGGCCATATGCAGGAACCTGTGCGATTTATTGGCTGGCGTCGACTAAGAGTGGCCTACCACTACTAAAACAATGGCTTGATAATAACCCCAACGCTTTCGACTCTATTCACCCAGAAGCTTGGGCTATTTCGCCGACACAAGGGCCAGGGGCAGGAGCCTGCGGATTTTATCGGCTGACGAGCGCTGAGAGTGGCCTACCACTACTAAAACAATGGCTTGATAATAACCCCAACGCTTTCGACTCTATTCCCCCAGGAGCCTGGGCTATTTCGCCGACACAAGGGCCAAATGCAGGAACCTGTGCGATTTATTGGCTGGCGTCGACTAAGAGTGGCCTACCACTACTAAAACAATGGCTTGATAATAACCCCAACGCTTTCGACTCTATTCACCCAGAAGCCTGGGCTATTTCGCCGAAACAAGGGGTACATACAGGATTCTGTGCACTTCACTACCTTGCACTAACTCCAGTAGGTCAAACGTTGCTTGCTCAATTATTAACGCATAACTCAAAAATATTTTCTGAGCAACCGTTAGATTTCTTTCTCAATTCGCTTGATAGCCGAGGCACTAAAAAAACTTTCATAGAATGGCTGCATGATTCTGCGGTTTTTTCTAACGAAGAAATTTTGCTGCCCATTTATATAGGAAACACTTTATCCGCAATTCAGTCTTACCAAGAACAATCTCTGAATACAAAAAATTTTGTTTCTATGTTCAACGATCACTCAGTCGGTCTATCAGAATTGAGAAGCTTAGAAGAACGAATTAGGAACGGGATTACTCTTTCTGAATTAAAAACCGAAATTCAGCGTTTAAGTGAAATGGGGCAGCTGAGGAAAAAGCACTTTGCGCCTTTACTTCCGTTGTTTGGCAGCAATGAAAATCATTCAGCATCGATAACGTTTGGTCATAAATGATTTAACCTATATCACAGCCATTCTTGAGCAGCAGGCAAACTTTTGCTTGGCATCTTGTTTGCACTTGCGCTGCGCTTACGTATAATCTTACTTTTGCGCAGCAATTTTAGATTTTAAGGGGAAATTAGATGTTAATTGGGGTACCAAAAGAAATAAAGAGTCAAGAATTTCGCGTTGGGTTGACGCCTTCAAGCGTAAGTGAGCTGATTCATCATGGACATCGCGTTATGGTGGAAACAGGGGCTGCGCTAGGTATTGGTATTAATGACCAAGTGTATAGAAACTTAGGAGCTACTATTGTTGATTCCGCGGAAGAAATTTTTTCTACTGTGGATATGATCGTTAAGGTAAAAGAGCCGCAGCCTAATGAGTGCCGAATGCTTAGAGAGGGCCAAATATTATTCACTTATTTGCATTTAGCTCCTGATCTTGTGCAGACCAATCTTTTATTGGAATCAGGTTGCATTGCTATTGCTTATGAAACAGTAACGGATCGCAACGGCCGCTTGCCTTTGTTGACCCCTATGAGTGAAGTTGCTGGGCGTATGTCAATCCAAGCAGCAGCAAAATGTCTTGAAATTGTACATGGCGGTAAAGGGTTGTTATTAGGTGGGGTAGTGGGCGTTCCGCCTGCTAAAGTTGTAGTGTTAGGCGGTGGTGTTGTGGGGGCAAATGCACTTCGTGTTGCGGTGGGAATGGAAGCTGATGTGACGCTGATGGATGTTTCGCTTGATCGTATGCGTGAATTAGATGCTTTGTATGGGGCGAGCCTCAAGACGATTTATCCTACCAAAGATTTGATTGCAGAATACGTTTCAACAGCAGACGTGGTGATTGGTGCGGTTCTTCTTCCTGGTGCTGAAGCGCCTAAGCTTGTGACTAAAGAAATGGTAGCAAAAATGAATAAAGGTTCTGTTGTCATTGACGTAGCGATTGATCAAGGAGGGTGTTTTGAAACTAGCCGTGCAACGACTCATGAAAACCCAACCTATGTTGTCGATGGCGTTGTTCATTATTGCGTCGCTAATATGCCAGCGGGTGCAGCGCGTACCTCGACGTATGCGTTAAATAATGCAACTTTACCGTTCGTCTTAGCTCTTGCTAACAAAGGGTATCAATCTGCTTTGAAAGAAAATGTGCATTTATTGAATGGATTAAATATATACCGTGGGCAAGTGACATGTGAAGCAGTGGCTAAAGTGCATCGCAAAACGTATCACGAACCATTAAGCATATTATAAATTAATTTTTGATGAGGATAAGTGTGTATAGAGTAATATAAAAATATTAGAATTAATTATTAGTTTGTATTTCAATGGATTTTAAAATAAGGAGCGTCGTGTGAAAAAAATCTCTACTCTTGTTCTTGGGGCATCGTTGATGAGTATCGCTGCCTCAGGGTATGCTGATTATCGACCCTACATTGATTTAGGTGTTGGTTATGCGCAAGCAGTCGATATGCCAGAGGGGAGTGAGTTTTCAGATTTAGGCGGGATTATCCCTGCTGGCATTGCAGATAGTACGCCGACTAATTATGGTGGAAGGTTGGCTGCAGGGCTGCTGTGGGATGTTGAGACTTCGCTTGCTTATGGTATTGAGGCTGCAGTAGCTTCCTATGGCATGACTAAATATTCTAATGACGCCTCAAGTGTTGAGATGAATTATTATGGGCTTGAGTTATTAGGTGTCACTCAAGTGAATGTAGGAAAAGTACGTTTAATTGGTAAAGCGGGCGTGTCGCTTGAGCAACTCCACCCCTACAAGACGAATATTAATAATGAAGGGCTTAATGACGGCGAGGCAATCCTACCTGAAGTGGGTGCTGGAATTGCTTATGCCTTTACGCCGCATTTTCAGCTAGGGATCACCTGTTATCATACTTTTGGTCAGGATGTGAGTTTTCAAGATACTGCGAATGCGGAAAATTTGCCGTCCGTGAATATGGCATTTTTAGAAGCAATGTATATGGTGTAAAAAATCAACAAACAGAATCAGAGTTTTTCCAATCTGTTTCAAATGTTTTGTAAAGTTTTGTGATTGCTGTTTTATCAGAAAACAGCAATCCCGCCTCGCGATTTTTTGAAAGACTGGGATAGCTGAGATTTGCCGATCCCACATAAGCTAAGACGTTACCATAATTATAATCCCTCAGCAGTGCTTTTGCATGTTGTTGCAACTTTTTGAGTTGATGGACCTCTATATGCTGTCGACACAGTGTGTTTTTCTGAGCAATATTTTTTGGACTTGAAGTAATTATCCTAATGATTACTCCGGGTTTCTTTTTAAGTAGCTCGCGAATCACGCGTTTATCGGTTAATTCTAAAGCATAAATATCAAGTTGTTGCTGTGTACCATGAATAAATGCACGCAATATTTCCCAGCTATTGTCTGGGCTCAAAACCAAAGAAGAGTCTTGTGAGAGAGAATAATCTGTTTGGTTCCAGTCAGCGATAAAGAGGCGATGTAAACTCTCTACAATATCGGCGTTATTTGTATTCACGATGAAATTTCGTTGGCGATAAAAGCCCGAATAAGTAAAGTTGCCTGTTAAAATTAGGGCTTGTTTATTATCAATCAAGATTGTCTTTTGATGTGTGAGTGAAAATTTAGAAGAAGCATAATGAATAGCAATATGGGCAGTTTTTAATTGCTGAATAATATGCGAATTTTCTCCTGAGGCTTTATAAGGTTCGCGCTCTATCAAAAGCTGAACGTATACGCCGCTAGCGTGTTGTTGAATAAGTGCTTTAGCAATTTTTTCATCAGTAAAGCCATACATAGTGATTTGAATATTTTTTTTTGCTGAGTGAATTGCGGCGATAATAGATTGATCACCTCTATGTGGTAGTGCTTCAAGAGTGGTTTTAGCAAGGCTTGCAGTAAAAGAAAATAATAATAAGCTTAAAAGAATGCAATTAATCAGTAAACGCAAAATTTTTTCTGTCAATAAATGCATGAGTCAGTGTGTGTCCATCGGTGTATTCCAACTCGCTACCCATGGGAAGTCCATGTGCTAATCGAGTGACAGTAAGCGGAAGCGATCTTGTCATATTGGCGATATAATGGGAAGTGGTTTGGCCTTCTATGGTGGCGCTCAAAGCAAGAATGACTTCTTCTATATTTGAATTTTTTAATTGTTCCAATAATAATGGAATACCAATTTTTTCAGGCCCGATTCCGTCAATTGGTGATAAGTGTCCCATCAATACGAAATATCGCCCGTTAAAAGTGGCGGTTTGTTCTATCGCTAGAATATCAAGCGGACCTTCAACGATACAAATTTTTTGATGATTGCGTTTTGAATTATTGCAGATTTGACATAACGCTGTTTCAGTCAACATGCGACATTGTTTGCAGTGTGTCACATGTGTCAGGCTGCGAGTAATTGCTGAGGATAACTGTTTCGCTTTTTCTGTGTCGTTTTGTAGTAAATAGAATGCCATGCGTTGCGCTGATTTCGGCCCGACACCGGGGAGATAGCGCAACGCTTGGATAAGTTCTTGTATAAGAGGGCTAAAGCTCATTAACCACCAGTGGCTGTGCCGCCTGCATCGCCGCCCGCAAGATCTTTGAACGCATCGGGAAGCTTCATACCAACGAAACCAGAAAGTTGTTCTTTGGTTGCGGCTTCAATGCGATCAACAGCGTCATTAATCGCTGCGGTCACTAGATCTTCGATCATTTCGCGATCTTGGATAGATAGGCCAGGGACTAAATCAGCACTAATCTCTGTTTTAATCGCATATTGATTGCCGCGTTTAGTAATTTTTACTAATCCGCCGCCGGCTTGACCAACAACTGTCATGCTCGCAATTTTTCCTTGCATATCTTGCATTTTGCCTTGCATTTCTTTCGCTTTGCTCATTAGCTCATTGAAATCAAAATTTGGTTTGTCTTGCATAATTACCCCTTTTTGTTGGTTGTGTTGTGAATATCCGCATCGAACATTTCAAGCAGCTGTTGTAAATTAGAGTCTTTACTTATATCTGCTGTTACCTCTTTTTTTATTGTCGTGTCTTTTTTCAACTCTTGAGTTTCTACCGGAGCATCCTGGCTTATGAAGCTGAAACTTAACAACACAGGATGACCGACGTATTCAGTAATCGCCTCAGCCAAAAGTTGCTGCTGCTTTTCATTACACAATGATCGATGTCGCTCCGACAAGCTTAATTCTAGTCTATGATTGAGCATTTTTCCAATGCTAGCTTGATTAGCTAAGGTGAGGGTGATGCCTTTGAGGTTTAATTGGCTGACGATGGTTGGCCAAGCTTCAGGGGTGAGTGGTGCAACAGCTTTTGTTCGCTCTTGTTTTCCCTCCCTTTGCAAAGGGGGGGTAGGGGAGATCTCAGAAAGCTCAACACCTTCCTTTGTAAAAGTGAGTGTTTTTTTTTCGCTCGCAAAATTCAAAGGATAAAAGTCCAGTGCACGCAATATCAACATCTCAAAACCGACCCTCAAAGTAGGCGCGTAAGGAAGATCCCGTTTTCCAGAAAGTCCGATTTGATATAATAATTGCACATCTTCTGCGCTAAGTTTTTTGCTTAGTCTCGGAATTGCTTCAAGTAATCGAGTATCATCTTTAGAAATCAACCGTGGATTTTTTTGGTAAAGCGCAATGTGATGCAGCAAATCCAGAAGATCATCCGTGGCCCGTATAAAGTCGCAGTCTTTTTCTTCCATAGATTGTATTAGAGGAAAAATTTTCTCATTGTCTTTGTCTATCAATAATTCTAGCAACAGAATGTTGAGATATTTGGTTTCTGTACCCAGTAAAGCACTAACATGTTCTAGAGTAATAGTGTTATCACAAAAAGCAATCGCTTGGTCCAATAAACTTAAGCCATCACGCATACTGCCTTGTGCTGCTTGCGCAATTTCCAGCAGTGCAGCGGGCTCAAAGCTTATGTTTTCCGCATTTAATACGGTAGCAAGATGCGCGCTGATTTGTGAAATAGTGAGCATTTTAAGCGATAATTTTAAGCAGCGAGATAAAACAGTGACTGGCAGTTTGTGTGGATCCGTTGTCGCCAGTAAAAATTTCACATGTTCCGGGGGTTCTTCTAATGTTTTCAATAAAGCATTAAAGCTGTGGCCGGAAAGCATATGAACTTCATCGATCAAGTAGACTTTATATTTGCCTGAAGTAGGAGCGTATTGGACATTGTCGAGCAATTCTCTAGTGTCTTCGACTTTGGTGCGAGAAGCCGCATCGATCTCAATTAAATCTGGGTAAATGCCTTTATCAATTTGCAGGCAAGTCGTGCATTGATTGCAAGGGGTCGCCGTTGGGCCTGCTTCGCAATTTAAGCATTTAGTAAAAATCCGGGCTAGGGTGGTTTTGCCGACACCGCGAGTTCCGCAAAACAAATAGGCATGATGCAGCCTGTTTTGCTGAATAGAATTAGCAATAATTGTTAAAATATGTTCTTGACCAACCATTTCCTGTAAGGATTTTGGCCGCCATTTACGAGCTAGTACAGAATAATTCACGACACTCATCCGTTAGACTTTTTTCTAAACTCTACTCCTGTAGAAAATTTGTTCGTCGGTTCGGTGCTCGAATCCTCACGTACTGGCGTGTACACTCTGGTTCTCCGCTCCGATCCTTCGCCAACTTTCCTCACATGAGCGAGTTTAGAAAGAAGTCTATTTATTGATGATAAAGGCGGTAGTCCGTAGCCACACCTCGACGCCCGAAATCACCGCTACCGCTGCTTCCTTCCGGACCTGACGGGGTTCACAGCTTATCGTCGTGAGGGGGCCACTGACCACCATAATGCCCAAGTCGCATCGCAACAAGGAGGAGGGATTCTAGCAAATTAAAACGCATATTGTAACTAGCTGCTGATGCGATTGTTGAATATAGCAATTTCCAGCCTATACTTGAGAAAATGTGTAGTTTTTTTTAGGAAAAAAATGTTCAAACGCAGACCATCCGCTGATCCATCCACCATAGAGGTCACTTTATTAGGGCGTGTTCCATTTACTTATGGCATTCCTTACCAAGCAAATCACGGGCGGTTACCAGCTGAGACACGAATGGAAATAACGGAAATAGATCTTGCAACTAATCAATATCATGAAGTTTTGTACAGGGATTTAAGCGCTCACTGTTATTCCTCACAGTCTAAAGCATATGTAGTGCTCTCTAGTAAAATTAATGAGCAGTTTATCTTTGATAGTCTTCGTGATAAGAGAAAATGGTCGCGGCTTAATCTAATGGAGACCGCTGGCATTCAGCCTAGGCTGACGGTAAAGCATGCTTTATTTAATGGAGAGGATGTTTTTGAGATTAGTGATGAATGTAAAATGTATGATGGTGTACAGTTATTTCCTCAATCTGTAGGCGGTGTTGCAGATGAGTGTCATGACCGCGACTCTAGTAGAAAGATTGACAACATGTTCAATGCAACATCTCACAGCTTATTTATGCGTAAAGAAGAGTCGCAGATTTTTAAAAGCAGCGTCATGGAGCGCATACTGAATGGGATGACGCCAGACTATTTAATTCAGGAAAATCTCAGTTTTGTTCACTTGCTCGATACTCTATTATCTCATCGCTCATGGTGTTTCGCCTATGATCAAGCGCGTATCAGTTTGCCACGAGCAGTAGAACGGAGCTTCAATGAAGCATTGCTTGAGCCTTATCAACCTTACTACGATCAAAGCAGGGAAGATAATCACTCGCCTACCGTGTTTGTGCCTAGGCAGCAAACCTTCCTCATCCATCCTATTTTAGCAATACACTTTTTTCATTTTTTTAATGAAATCAATGCAACGTTTTATTTGCATCGTTTGATATTACGTTATATATCAGAAAACCTTACTTCATTGAGTGGCGATAATTTGTTAGGTGTGAAGCTAGATATACAATTGTTTCAACAAGAGTATAAGCTTGATGATCCAATAGCAAACATACGCGATGATATGGATCGTGACGGCCTGCAAGCAATGATATCTGCGGTAGAAGAAAAAGTGTGGGATGAGCATCAGCGCGTTATGCGTTCATATCAAAATTGTCTTGCTCAAAGAGGAAGAATATTGCACGATTATTTCAGAATACCTATTTACGGAATACTTCGCGCCGCAGAATCCGAGGAATATGTTCCGTTGCTTGTGCAGTTAAGAAGCATTTTGAACCAAAAAGATATCACTGATCAGTTAGGGGCGTTACAACAGTTTGCCACGCTTCTCCATGTACTGAGTCAACCGTTGCTTGCTAAACGTAATCTTGAGCTGAGTCAACCGGCGATTGTTAATCTAACACCTGCAGGTATTTTTACTTTTTTTAATAATAAGGTGGGTGAACTGCACCCTGATCTTGCTCGTAAGCTTCTTGACGGGACTATTAACCCAACAAAGCGTTGATCAACAATAAACGCAGTTGTAGGGTAAACCGTACTTGATCGGATTTATAACATTAGTTTGTCGTTTTGTTGACTTTATAGCAAGAGCTTGTATTCTTGATAAATACATGTCGATTTTTCTGTATTGTAAGAGGGCAGCCGGCGATCGCTCTCTTTATTGGGTTTTTTATTTATGATCTGGCCACTGTCACTTTATATTGGTTTACGTTACACCCGCGCGAAGAAACGTAACCACTTCATTTCTTTTATCACCTTGTTTTCGATTTTAGGGATTACTTTAGGGGTGTTGGTATTAATCACCGTTTTATCGGTTATGAATGGTTTTGATGAACAAATCAAGAATAAAGTCTTTCAAATGGTGCCCAGTGTCACGGTGACCGATGTTGCCAATAATTTGTCTGGCGATACCAATTTATTGTCTCAAATCAGGCGGTTGCCGAATGTAAAAGCCGTAGAGCCCTATGTTAGCGGGCAGGGAATTTTGCGCGAGGGTAATACGAATAGCCCTGTGTATTTAATGGGGATTACGCCTAACTATCCAAAAACCATTGTCGCGCTGCAAGATAAATTAATTGCTGGTTCATTTGCTGATCTCACGCCGGGATCATTTAATATTATCTTGGGAGAAACGGCAGCGTCTCAATTGGGCGCTATGATCGGCGATAAAGTATTGCTATTAACGCCGCAATTAAATTGGTCACTAGCGGGGGTGATGCCACGATTAAAGCGTTTTACCGTGGCAGGTATTTTTCATGCGGGTGCAGGTTTTGGTTATGATGATGGTTTAGCGTTGGTTGATATTCAAGACGCACAAACCTTGTATCAAATGCCAGGGAAGTGGTCCGGGTTTCAAATGCAATTGACACATCCTTATCAATTTGAATCAGTAGAAACGCAGCTTTATCCTTTGCTGCCTGCGAGCGCACAAATTAATTCTTGGGCATCGCAATATGGCAGTTTTTTTCGGGCGATTGCTATGGAAAAAACCATGATGTTTTTTATTTTATTATTAATTATTATGATCGCGATATTTAATTTAGTGTCGATGCAAGTGATGCTTGTGAATGAAAAATCTTCAGATATCGCAATTCTCAGAACTCTAGGTGCATCTTCAGGAACGATTATGCGAATTTTTTTGGTTCAAGGCACAATTATTGGTGCGATGGGAACATTATTAGGGGTGGCATTAGGTATTGCTTTAGCATTAAATGTCACGCCTGTTGTTAATGCCATACAAAATATTTTTGGCGTGCAATTTATTTCGGCGGATATTTATTTTCTGGATTATTTGCCCTCAAAATTAATTTGGTCGGATGTGATTCGTATTGTCAGTGTGACATTTGGATTATGTTTTTTAGCGACGCTTTATCCAGCGTATCGTGCTTCGAAAGTAAACCCAGCGGAGGCTCTCCGCTATGAATAAAATTGTTTTAGCAGCGACGCAACTTAGTAAATCCTATAGCGATGTTGGCGGCAAAATCCAAGTATTAGATAATCTTGATTTGACTTTGTGTGCCGGTGAAATGGTCGCGGTGGTTGGCTCATCTGGTTCTGGGAAAAGCACTTTGTTGCATTTGTTAGGTGGCTTAGATAGCGCAGATCAAGGAAGTATTGTAGTGAATGGCACCGAAGTCACGAAGATGACTGAGAAAGAACTGTGTCAATTCCGCAATCAGCATTTAGGATTTATTTATCAGTTTCATCACCTCCTTCCAGAGTTTACTATTTTAGAAAATGTTTCCATGCCTTTATGGATAGGCAAGATTAATAAAAAATTAGCAAAGCAGCATTCTTTGGAAATATTGGAAAGAGTGGGATTATCCGCGCGAGTGAATCATCGCATGTCGGAACTCTCTGGGGGCGAACGTCAACGCGCTGCAATTGCACGTGCATTAGTCACTCGACCTTCTTGCGTATTGGCGGATGAATTGACCGGAAATCTCGATAAAGTCATGGCGCTTAAAATTGTTGATTTAATGAAAGAGTTAGCGCAAGAAATGCAATCGACAATGGTGTTGGTGACGCATGATCTTTCGTTGGCAGCGTTGTGTGATAAACAATACATTATGCGTGCTGGGAAGGTTTGGTTGGGAAGTTGAAGCCGTTTTGTGATAACAAACAAGCGATTGCATTGAAATCAATGTATATATTTGAGTAACCCTGCAAGAGCTAAAATTCCTGCAATTCCAATGCCAAGCATCCATTTAATTAACTCAAGCTTTAGCTCAGCCAAATCTTGTTTGGTCACTAAATTTTGATTTTTTGATATATCGTTGATGACCCTTTCTATGGTTTGTGCTTGCACGTCCGCTTGCTCTTGGCTAACACCAACATTGCGGAGTTGCTTGGCATATTCAATAGGATCAAAGCTTGCTGTTAAAACCGCCACTTACACGCCTCTTAATTATTTTCAACGATCAGCTTACTGCAGTTTAGCTAAAGATAGATGATAATTCAATCGTTGGCAGGGTTGTGTGACAAACAATACACCGCATAAAAAATTAACACAACATCATCTCAGGGTAGGCTGGGACCTAGTCCTGAGATTTTTTTTGTGTAAACGACCCGACTCTTATAATTTTGGCGACCAGTGCTGGTCCGAATTTCTGTATGAATCAGTAGTCATGAGTTTATTCTGAAAAAGTCCTCACTTTTTTAACTGTTCGATTTCTTCTTCTGTCAGATTCGTCGCTGCAGCAATCGTTGCAACAGACAAACCTAATATCAGCATTTTTTTTGCGGTTTCTCTTTTGCCCTTTATTTCACCTTCAGCTAAACCCTCAGCTTTACCTTCAGCTTTACCTTCAGCTAAACCTTCAGCTTTGCCCTCTAATTTTCCACGTCCATAATGAGATTCATGCATGCTCGCTTCATAATGCGTGTTATCTTCGTAACGATCATACGCTCTGCGATCTTCTTCGCTGAGCGCCAACACATCCAGCTTTTTAGCCGCACTTTTAATGCCTTGTGCACTGAAATTGGGCTGAATTTTCTCTGTTTTTAAAAAATAGACCCACTCATCAAATTTATCTTTAATTTTCTCGTTAAATTGATTCACTTTAATCAAATAGTATTCAGGGAAAATATCAGACGGTGTTTTATCAGGGCCATAGGCTTTT
>JAIXPZ010000053.1 GCA_027486005.1 Legionellales bacterium | reverse complement strand
CCACCCGCTGCAGCAAAATCACTGGCTCGAATAGGTGTACCACTGAATGGTGTATAATCTTTATCTTTAACAGTAATTTTAGGATGAATACTTACGCCACCATACACGAAAAAGGAATGCCGCGAAGCGCCACCGGCATAGACTTCATTGACTTCATGACGCACGCTGGAAGGCACCCAAAAACAAACCTCTTCAAGATCTCGTTTTTCAGGTGGTGTTTCTTTTGCAAAACCAATAGCGTCGAAACCTGATTGAATTAATTCTTTTTTTTCTTTTTCTTTTAATAATTGAACGCGCACTTCCTTCATGGCTATATCCTCTATAGCTCGATTATCTCCACAAAGAAATGCAGCTTTTACTTCCTTAAGTGTACTAGATGGACATAGCTTTGACAGAGCCTGTACACTTGTTCCTTCCGTAAAAGTGGTCAGGATTTTTACTTTAATTTCATCTGCTTTCTTTTGATAAAGATCAACAATAGGATCACTTTTTATTTGAAATTTTTCTTCTGAAGTTAGAGCGTCAATCACGTCAACTTCTCGCTTGCCGACTGCTCTTATACGATTCAAATAATCAACCAACACAGTAATTCTACTGAGTTCACGCAACCGACCAAATTCTGGTAAATATTGTGCAAACTCTTCATAATGCGTCGTAAATTCATGCGCAAACATAAATTCTGCCGATAAATAATCTGGCTGCCCGGATTGCTGGCTCATGACTTCGATGGCTCTTACCAATAAGGGCATATTCTGTGAAGTAGGAAGAATTCTTCCATTCGGCTCTTTTGGCTCATTATAGAGCTGACACAAAATCGTTTCATAATAACTGCCGGGTGAGTCTTCAGGAACATGCGCTTGTACTAGCTGATGATTCTCCCAATAAAAAAGTCGAATCTTGTCTTCTATAAAAATCATCGCTTTACCTTCGATTTTTCCATAAACAATGTTAAATCTCGAAAGCACTGCTTGAATCACTGCAGGCTCATCAGAAGAGAGAATCGGCGCATGCATGGCTTCTAAAATATCTGCAACTTCTATGAGCGATAAAGACTTATGATTAATTTGACCATTACGCCCAAACCAATATGCTGTCAGTATGCCACGATTTTGTTGTAAATAAATCGTGCTTTTACTAGCGCGAGCCGCATCGAGCTCGTTTTCAAGTAAAAAGGTGACACGCTCATACTTGGTATGATCGTTAGCTTGTAATTCTTGAAATTGACTTTCTGTTAATACATAAATCGGCCAACCGTCTTCATCGTTGTGCGTGTCTTTTAGCTCGCCGCGCATGTCAGGCTCCATGCGATGCTTTTTAACGACCATTTTCAACTGACCTACTTCAAGCTTTGTTTTACTTTCAGTAATCTGTGTCTCTGAGTATCCGCGTGCAAACCCTGAATAATTAAGATCAATCGCTTCTGCTTCTATCCAAAATCGATGCGTTACGCCAGTTGCTTTTTGAGCACTACGAAATCTCTCCATGATATTTTTTAAATACTGCGGCAAGTGCAAGAGCATTTGTGACGTAGAACGCTGATTAAAAGGATATTGCGCTTGCACCTCTTGGTTCGTTGTTAGGAATTTTAACACGTAATCGGTTAGCAGCATGGTATTCAGAAGCTCACTTTCATCTAACTGTGTAGGGTCTAAATACATTTGTTGAAAAGGATGATGTTTCTTATTAGGGTCAACTTGATTTAAACTAAAAGTGCCTTCAGTAATATTTTTTTCAAGCATTTCCTGCAAATCGAATAAAGAAAATGCCTTTTCATACGCCGGACGTTCAGGACTCCATGGCGTTAAATAAAATGTAATTTCCCCTGTAAGATTATTAATTTCTGCACCTTGAATAGATCGGTATAGATTCAGACTGCTGTCATTCGCATAGGGGAGTGATCGCGTTGGACTTAACCATCCATTCTCATCGCGATCGACCATAATCCAGGGAGCGTTGAGGTTGACTTCTAAATCAGAAAAAGTCCAACCTTTATCAGCAAGTAAGTTTTCCATTAAATCAATGCGAATTTTCTTCTCTAATTCAGCGTCATAGTGACTTTGATACCAATTGTTTAAACAGGCTTCATATGCATAATACAGAATAGTTGAAGCAGAATGTGATAAAAAAACAGGACTGGATGTCCTCTTATTTTGTTCTAAAATACGAACCATGGTATTAAGCAAATGACGCATCAATACGACAATGGATTCTTCTTGCAAATAAAAACCGATATTGGAATGAAGGGCTTCTGCAAAAGGAAAAAAATCTGCCAGCACCAGAATACGTTTTTGAATCACTGGAATATGCGCGTTTAGCTCTTCGTCTTGAAACTTAAATAACATTATTTGTTTTAAGACATGAACAGAGACATACAATTCGATATCAGGCGTGCTGTCCTTTCCAAGCTGAATGGCGTTGATATACAGTCTTAATGCCAATTTTTGATCCGCCATTTGAAGAGCCGGATGTTTCTCTATTTGTGAGGCTTCTTGAAACTTTAAAGCTATTTGTAAACAAACATTGATAAGTACTTTTTCCTTCGTGTATTCACGAAAAAAATTAATCCAATCAAGTAAATGAAAAGCCGTTTCTCTTAAATTCCGCGAAGTTTTTGGACGGGCATTAGCATCATGCGCATCTTTTTCAAAGTGTGATAGTAATCGAATTGTTTGCACGAGCCGCCCTAACCCTGGCGTCGCAGTGCTCGATGATAATCTCTCCTTTTGAGTCTGAAGTAAATGAACGGATTGTTGATAGCCATCCAGTTGCTGTAGTGCTCTTTCCATGAGGCGTTTTTCTTGCGCTGGGCTAACCCGTTCTTCCCAATGCATGTGTAGCGCATAACCATACAATGCGCGAAAATATGCATTATAAAATAAAGCTGTCAATTCTTCTGAGGATGAAAATTGCGTTTTTTTAGCAAACTCCGTCAATTTTTCAAGTGAAGCAAGCAATGTCGTGTGTTGTCGCAGAGTTCCTAGTTCTGCGATATCCATTATTTCTGAAATTCCTTCATATAAAAGACGCTCGTGAGCACCATAACTATAAACTGCTCGAGAAATGGCGGATGAAAAATATCTATTTAAATTAAGTAAGCGCTTACCGTAATATTGCCCGGCTAAAAAATCTGAAAATATAGTAATTGCGAGTACCGGTGACAGAGTTCTCGCTGGAATCGGGACGCTACTTTCTGCTGATTGTTGTTCTTTGGCGCGAATAAATGAAAAAATATCATGATAGTTTTTTGTTTCACTACGACCATTTTCTAACGTATATAAGTTGCTACTCCAGGGTAAAAGGGAGTCCTGTAGTGAAGCGGGGGAAAGTGGGTGGGTTGAATAATGTGTAGTCAATGCGCGATGCTCTTCCCTAAAACGAGTAGAATAAGAAATATTGTCGCCTGCTGGAAGATAATTCTCTGCTTCTGTTTTGGGTGTATCGCTTGTTTCTTCATAGACTTTCCATCTTTCTTCAAAGTCACGTCGATTTGCTGGATCGGAAAGTGTTGCATACGCTTCATTTAGCAATGCCATATCGGCATCGTCACCTCCTTTATCAGAATGTGTGCTTCTTGCCAATGACCGATAAGCTTTTTTTATATCTTGTGCCGTGGCTTTTGGTGTCAATCCTAAAGTATTAAATAAATTGATCATGATGTACCTCTTATTTTGTTAATTTAATTTGTCGTGAATGTGTCGTTTCATTTCTTGAGCTCCAATAAGCTGAACGTTCTGGATTATAAAACATTGAACCATATAGCTGACCGATCGCTATTTGTTGTTGGATATTCATATGCACTCCCAAACGTTCTAAGGCAGGCAAAGCTGCTTCATGGCCGTTCTGAGCTGACTGTAAAAAATAATTAAATGCAGTAGTTGCATTTTCTACTGTTCTCTCAGACCGTGATTGATAAAACTGTCCCAACCAAAATGAAGCTTGAACATGATTTAACTGAGCTGCTTTTTTAAAAAATTCAACGGCCTTCGGTAAGCTTGTTTCTGGATTAACAGAATCTTCTTCATATTGACAGCCAATAACCCAATAAATATCTGCGCTAAAAGTTGTTTTCAAATATTCAGCCGCTTTTTTATATTCGTTTATTTCTGCTTTCACACACCAGTAAACGGCACGCTGAATATCATTTTTTTCACGATAATAGCCATATCCCAAATAATACTGCGCACTTTTATTGCCTGTTTCTGCTAACTGTTCTAAGGTTTGTTTTGCACTGTCATCACCTTGGCTTGCTGCTAAAGCATAATAAAAATAACTTTTTTGACGGTCTGCCGATATTTCTAGATTTCCTTGTTGAAAAATATGAGCCAAATAGAGGCTCGCATCTTTAAAACCAAGATCGCTTGCTTTCATTCCATATTCAACAGCTTTTTGTTGACACCTTTCAACATTGAGTGTGCTTGACGCATATTCATTTGAAATTCTCCAGAAAATTTCTGCTGTAAATTTTCCGCTCAAATAAGCAGCTGCGGATGCATGCCCTTGAATTTCTGCTTTAACACACCATGTCACTGCGTTAGGAATATCATATTGTGTTGAATAATTTCTAGAACCTAAAGAAAGGGTGCGATAGTAATCATAACCTAAACGATACTGCGCTTCTGCAGAACCACGTTGTGCCAACGCTCGCCAGGACGATATCGCCGATGGTTTGCCCTGCTGTGATGCTAGTAAATAATAACGACACGCTTTAGAAATATCGACAGCAACCTCTTGTGCTCCTCGTGCATAAAGTTCTGCTAAATAATAAGTCGCGTCAGAACAATTCTGCTGACTCGATTTTTCATATAATTCAATGGCTTTCAATAAATTTTTATGAACAACTTCCCCCAATTCATACATTTGCGCTAAATGCAGCGAAGCTTTTCCATTGCTGGCACTTAATAGCAGTAATTCATTGAGCCCATGCTTTGACCCTAACCGCGCGGAATCACGATAACGATTGGTGATATCAATTCCTCGCGTTTGCGTGTTTGTTAAATTCGAATACATTTTTCCAAAATAAAACATGCCATCAGGATGGTTTAATTCATGCGCTTTGGTATACGACTGAATCGCTTGATCATACTGTCTTTTGTATTGAGTTATTTTTCCTAAAACAAGCGCGGCTTCCGCATTATTTTGAGACACTAGTGTGTCTAACCAAGCAATAACGTCATTATTGCCTCTAAGCCCTGCCTGAAGAAACAGTTCAAATGCAGAATTCCATCGTAAATGTGTTTGCTCATGCTGCCCAAGACGAAAATAAGCTCGCGCATCTCCTTCTTCTGCCGCGCGACGATACAGCGCTAACGCACGACGTTCACTAGCCGTGACTAAGCGCCCTTCTCGATAACATTCCGCCTGACTATACGCATCCCGTTGATTGTTTGATCGTAAAATCGTTCCATCCAATAATCTCATCATAATACTTCACTCACCTTTAATTACAGCTACATTAGAGCTTATATTTCGAACTCAGCAATTTAGGCGTGCTTAAATTTACAAGCACTGCCATTTCTACATGACCCTGGTGCGCCAGTGAAAAATTTGCAGGATGCTTGCTTTGTTGTCTTTCCCTTCGGCGCAGTTGAGCCAGACGCTTTAGCAATAGCAGGCGCAGATGACGGTCGTTTTTTTGAATCAATTGAAACAGAAGCAACGGCCACTGTTAGACCTGAAATATCAGCGGCAGCAGATACGGCAGCTGCTTTTTTACCTTTTTTATTAAATAACACAGAAGATGATGCAAAGGCACTTGTGTCGTCTTCTGTTACGCTAGCGCCTGCAGCAGCAGTTGCCGCTGCTTTTTTGCCTTTGTTCGTGACGGTTGCTTTTGCTTCAGTCGTTTTTCCTAGAAGTCCATCCAATTGCTTTTCAGTGAAAAATCGAGCGCGTCTGTGTAAATCTGCAATCATTATTTTTAAATCGCTATGAGTCGCTTCCAGAGTTCTTGCGTTACCCAATACAATGAGTGTGTTCTTAGGTCGAGTAATAGCAACATTTAGACGACGCGGATCATTCAGAAAACCAATGTTTCCGCCAGAACAAACACAGGAAAGAATAATAATTTCACGCTCATCACCTTGAAACCCATCGACGGTATTAACCGTGACTTTTTGCTTCACAGCGGCTGTCTCACGTTTTAATACTCCTTGAATCGCATTCAGTTGTGCTGCATAAAAAGTAATGACGCCAATTCGACTCGTTTTATCTGTTTCGCGCAATCGTCGAATCACTTGTACAACATAATCGGCTTCTTTATCATTTTGACGACTCGTGCCACTTGCACGCTCTTTTCCTGAATGAATATCATAAAAAGCAATAGATTGTGCTAGGCCCATGTTGGTATGCGCACTGACTGAAGCGTCTGTCACGAGTTCTCCATTATAATATTGATTGGAAGGCCATTCGCTAATATCTGCATGCATACGGTACTGTGTATCTAAACGCAACAATGGCACATGATTTTGCTCTAATCGTTCCATCATAGAACGACCAAACCCTTTCTGTTTTGCTAATTCAGAAATCACCGTGGCGGGTAATTGTTTAGTATCTCCTACTAACAATACCTTGCTCGGCATATGTTGAAAAGCAATCAGCGTTTCTGCCTCAACACTTTGTCCTGCTTCATCAACAATGAGCACATCGACTCGATCAACTTTCTCGTCTAGCATTTGCAAACGTCCTGCGACACTTAATGTAGAAAAAATTACTTTTGAACGATTAAGCAATGCAACTTCGATAGCATCCCCTGAAGGCAGGGCTCCTAAGATTCGGTCTTTGCGTCGCGTTAATTGAGCTAAGCGCGTACTTATTTGTTCTTTAAAAAGCGTTAACGCATTTTCTTGGGAAAAATCAAATGATTCAGTTTTTTGGTGAAGAGCCATCAAACATTCTTTGAGTTGAGGAAAATATTCAGCATTTATTTCTGAAAAATAAATATTAATTCTATTTTCGGCAATATTTACATCTTGTAAAGCCTCATCAAGTGCTTTTAGAAATTGCTTTTTATTTTTAGTAGCTGCAGATTTTATGGCAACATCACTCAATAAAGAATGACAATCGGATAACCATGTTTGTAGAAAAACAGGTCGTAAAGTATCAGGAACTTTACTTTCGATACCTGCTAAAATCACCGGCGCTTGATATTCTTCAACAAAGCGCTCCGCTAATACCTGCACAGCCTTATTAGAAGGTGCACAAACCAAAACACGCTGTCCTTTTGAAATAAGCGCCGCCAACATTTGTACGATCGTGGTTGTTTTGCCAGTGCCAGGAGGGCCTTGCAATAAAACAGCGCCCTCAGATGCTGCAACGAAACGCTGTACCGCATGTTGTTGTGATGCATTTAATCTTGAAGTAAATTTTGCCACAGCGGCATCATAATGATGCGGGGCTTCTGCGACTCTTCCATTAACAATGCGCTTCAAACAATCAGGCATTGCTTTGGTGACACAGGCTTCATACATTCGCTGATGTGAAACTAGCGAAGTAATATAGGTTGCCTGCCACCGCGAACCGGCCCTAAAAATTCTTGTATTATTATCGACCACTCTTGAATCAAGATTAAACTTTGCTTTAATTTCACGACGATCAAAAATTTCGGATGCAAGCACCAGCATCACCATGTCACGTTCTTTACCAGTATAATGACTTAATACCAAAACATTCATCGAAGCACTATGATCCTGGTCTTTTGGGATCATCCCTTCAAGATTCATGATCCACGGATTTGCCGGATCTCTTGGTGCATTCACATCATTTTTTATCGTGACAGAAAAAGATTGATTATGCTTATCAATCCCTTGCACAACTGATGCACGCGCATCTTCTAAAATTAGGGGTAAAAAACGATCATAATAAGTTGTTCGTGACGTATAATTTCGCTCTAAAGATTGTGACACGCTTGCGCCTGTATCAACTTCTCTTACGGTGCTTAATCGCCACCCTAAAACAATCTGGGTAAAGTCTTTTTCTTGTACTTCTTGCTTACGTGCAGAAACAGCGCGCTCTGATCGAAAACCAGAAATGGCTGCTCTTGAAGAGGAAGGCCTGGTTGTAAGATGACTTGAAGAATAATGTCTGCTGCCATAATCGTCATCATCGTAATCGTCAAAACCAAACATAGTTAAACCTTTTAATCATTTATAATTCGAGCATTCTTGCACAAAATAATTAAAGGAACCTGATGCAAGTATTTATTTTTTTAATTTTTTGATTTATAAATGTTAGAAAACTAACAGGCTTAGATGATTTTACTAAAATCGAACATTAAAAAAACAAAAATTGATTATAATAACCTTACTTCATCTGCTGAAAATCGTTAGAACTAGGAATGTTATAATTTAAGTTTGTAATTTTTCAACGTCAATCACTGCCATTGATAGCCTTGAAATACAGTTCATCTTTCCTTGGTCATTGTATAGCTTGATTTCCCAAACCTGAGAACGTTTGCCAAGCATAATCGGTTTGGCAATTCCAGTGACTTTTCCGGTGCTTACCGGCCGCAGATGACTGGCATTGATTTCTTGGCCTACGGCACGATATTTTGCCTGATCGATGACACAATTAGCTGCAACACTGCCAATAGTCTCTGCTAAAACACAGGATGCTCCGCCATGCAAAATACCCATATACTGCTGAGTTTTATCGCTAACCGGCATTGTCGCCACGAGATAATCATCACCAATTTCCGTGAATTCAATATCTACATGATTGACCATAGTTTTTAAGCCACGTTGATATAAATGATCTAAAGTAAATGGCTCAAACCAAATAGACATGATTATGCTCCAAAGTTTTGTTGATATAATTTATGCAGCTGATCACGAATTTTCGCCGCCTCTTCAAATTCTAAATCTTTAGCATGTTGATACATTTTCGTTTCAAGTGTCGCGATTTTTTTCTTAAGTGCCGCAGGAGATAATGCTTGATACGCGGCAACTTCTTGTGCGGCGATATTCGCTATCGCCCTTTCGCCAGCAGATTTTTTGCTATAGCTTTCCATCACATCGCTAATTGATTTCTTAATTCCTACAGGCACAATATTATATTTTATATTATGTGCTTTTTGTTTTTCACGCCGTCTATCGGTTTCATCAATCGCGCGCTGCATCGATCCTGTCATTCTATCTGCATATAAAATAGCTCTACCTCGAATGTGACGCGCAGCCCGACCAATCGTTTGAATGAGTGAACGTTCGGAACGTAAAAATCCTTCTTTATCAGCATCTAAAATGGCCACCAAAGAAACCTCAGGCATGTCTAATCCTTCGCGTAAAAGATTAATTCCAACCAGTACATCAAATACGCCTGCTCGAAGTTCATGAATAATCTCTACGCGCTCAACCGTTTCAATATCCGAATGTAAATAGCGTACTTTTACTCCATGATCCGCAAGATATTCAGTTAAATCTTCTGCTAAACGTTTAGTTAACGTGGTAATTAGCACCCTATCTCCGACAGCAACACATTTTTTAATTTCAGATAAAACATCATCGACTTGTGTTGCAACAGGACGAATTTCTACTTCTGGATCAATTAAGCCCGTGGGTCGAACAATTTGTTCTACAATTTTAGAAGCGTGTTCTGCTTCATAAACACTAGGAGTTGCAGAAACAAAAATCGCTTGCGGGATTAATTTTTCAAATTCATCAAATCGCAACGGTCTATTATCCAGTGCAGAAGGTAATCGAAAACCAAATTCTACTAACGTTTCTTTACGTGATCGGTCGCCTTTGTACATGCCGCCAATTTGTGGAATCGTCACATGAGATTCATCAAGGACCATTAAAGCATTGTTGGGCAAATAATCGATTAAAGTCGGAGGCGCTTCACCCGCATCTCTGCCTGATAAATAACGTGAATAATTTTCAATGCCAGAGCAATAGCCAAGTTCTAACATCATTTCAATATCAAAGCGTGTGCGCTCTTCTAAGCGTTGAGCCTCAACTAATTTATTATTATCACGCAAATGATTTAAGCGTTCTTTTAATTCTTCTTTAACAAGCTCAACCGTCTCCAATACTTTTTGTCGTGGCGTAACATAATGCGATTTAGGGAAAATAGTAATGCGCGGCAATTTATTAATAATAGCGCCGGTGAGTGGATCAAAAATAGATATGGTTTCTATATTATCGTCAAACAAACACACCCTAACTGCTTCTTTATCAGAATCTGCAGGAAAAATATCGACAACGTCACCGCGCACCCGAAATGTACCGCGCTTAAATTCAATATCATTTCTAGAGTATTGTAATTCAGCCAAGCGCCCCATTAATTTGGTGATATCCATTTTTTCATCGCGATCTAAATGCAAGACCATTGTTAAATACAATTTTGGGTCACCTAAGCCATAAATAGCCGATACCGTTGCTACAATAATCACATCTTTTCTTTCTAATAGTGCCTTAGTTGCCGACAAACGCATTTGCTCAATATGCTCATTAATTGACGCATCTTTTTCAATGAATGTATCTGACGCTGGCATATACGCTTCTGGCTGATAATAGTCATAATAAGATACAAAATATTCGACACAATTGTGTGGAAAAAATTCTTTCATTTCGCCATACAATTGTGCCGCCAAAGTTTTATTTGGCGCCATAATAATAGTGGGACGTTGCAAAGCTTGAATCACGTTGGCTATGGTAAAAGTTTTGCCAGACCCTGTAACGCCCAACAAAGTTTGATACAGTAAACCATCTTTCAAACCATCAATTAAAGCTCGTATTGCCTGGGGTTGATCACCAGCAGGCTGAAAATTGGATACTACTTTGAATTCATTAGACATTTTACAAAGGTTGTTTTAGATTACGAGAATAGATTCTAACATAATTTAGGGCATTTATGGACCATTTAATCTCAAATCGCGCCAAACAAATTGAGCCATCCGCTACTTTAGCCCTAGCAGCGAAAGCCGGTATTTTGAAAGCGCAAGGAAAGGATGTTGTTGCATTAAACTTGGGTGAACCCGATTTTGATACTCCAGAGCCCATTAAAGAAGCTGCGATTGCTGCTATGAAAGCAGGAAAAACTAAATACACCCCGGTTGAAGGAACGCTGGAGCTGCGGAAAGCGATTGTAGAAAAATTTCGACGAGAAAATCAATTAGACTACATTCCTAATCAGATTCTGGTTTCTAACGGCGCAAAACACAGTATTTATAATGCATTAGTCGCACTAATCAATCCCGGCGATGAAGTTATTATTCCTGCGCCCTACTGGGTTTCTTATCCTGACATGGTGAAGTTAGTCGAAGGTGTTCCGGTGATTATTCATGCGAGCATCCAACAAAATTTCAAAATCACTCCAGAACAACTAGATGCTGCTATTACTGAGAAAACTAAGCTCGTTTTTTTTAATAGTCCATCCAATCCTTCTGGAAAAATATACTCAAGACATGACTTTCAAGCATTGGGCAAAGTGTTATTGAAACATCCTCATGTAATGATATTAACGGATGATATCTACGAACATATTCTTTGGGGAGAAGAGCCATTTTGTAATATTGTGATGGCAGTGCCAGAATTATATGAGCGCACTATCGTTATAAATAGCTTATCGAAAGTGTATGCGATGACTGGCTGGCGAATGGGTTACGCTGCTGGCGCAAAAAATGTTATTGAAGTGATGACAACGATTCAAAGTCAATCGACTTCCTGCCCTTGCTCGATTTCTCAGGCCGCTGCAACGGCAGCGCTTTCAGCTGATATGATGCGTTTTATTCCGCCAATGGTAGAATCTTTTAAACAACGGCACGATTATCTCTATCAAGAATTAAGCGCCATTGATGGAGTACAGATTCTCGCTGGAGAAGGCACGTTTTATGCTTTACCCGATGTGAGTGAATTGATTCAACGTATGGATCTTAAAGATGATATGCAATTCGCAGAAAAATTAATGGATCAAACCGGACTTATTTTAACCCCGGGAACACCATTTGGAGCACCTGGTTGCGTTCGGTTTTCGTTTGCCTCTAGTATGGAAGAGCTGGCTAAAGCGATGGCGAGGTTTCGGGGTTTTGCCTGCATTTAAGTCGATTGATTCGATAAATGGCCCAAACCAAATGAGCTATGATTATGCTCCTTAATTGTATTCGTATCCGACTTCTTTTTGATGACGAAATGCCAATAAATAAATCTGATTTTCTTTCGGAAGATAACGGTATAACGCAACATAACCAGTCACTCCGAATTTGATTATAAGCTCTCTTAGCTCAGGCATATCGGCAACAGGCCTGCCAATATCAGGATGTTTTTCTAGTAGCGCTAAGCTGTCAGATATCGCTTCAGCGGCGCGTCTCACTGCCAATAAACTTTTGCTGGATAAAAAGACTCTACACCGTTCTAATCCTTTTGCAGCATTTTCTGTGACAATTACTCGTGGCATTCAGGCGCCTCTTTTTCAGCCTCTGTCCCCCAAGTACTTAGCCATTTTTGAGCCTCTTCTCCAGATAAATGCAACCCAGTTTCTTGATAATGCGCCCAAGAGTCTATGGCTTCTTGTTTAAAAGCCTCACGAGCTTGTTCTTGTTCAACATAAATACGGATCGCTTCACACATAATCCAGTGCGCTGAACGCTGTTTTAAATCAGCAACATGTTGAATTTTACGCTTTAATTCACTATTGAGTTTTAATGAAGCAACCATGAATACACCTTTTTAACTACTTAGTAATACCTAGTAGTATTGTAAGCTGGTTTACTTCGATAGTCAAAATGGGCTTTGTAGGGGACGCCCATTAGGAGGCGCCCTGTCAATTTCCAGCTTTTGCAGTACTTCCATACTTAAACCAGTGTTTTGGGCAATTACGCTCAACTCAAAACCGCTCTTCAATAAGTTTTTAGCGACGTGCATCAAGCCAACTTGCACACCTTCTTCACGTCCTTCCTCTCGTCCTTTTTCTAAGCCTTCTTCCCATTTATCTTCCATCAGCGTTTTTTCAGAACGGATAGCATCCCAGTTACGTTCATACGCTTCCAGCTCTTTAGCGGTATAAGCAGATTCTTCAGTTAATGCTAACGCTTGTTTAATTTCAGGGACATCTAATAATTCTTGATCGACAGTTTCTGTTTGTTGATCAATTGTAAGTCTAAAATCTGATAAGCTTCTGTCTGTAAGATACGTAACTTATCTTACAGAGAGCAAAAGAACCCTCTTCTTATTAACGAGAAGAGGGTGACGGGCGTGAGCGACCGCGGGTCAATTGTAAGCTGGTTTACTTCGATAGTTAAAATGGGAGGGCCTGGCCGATCCCCGCCAAAATTTCAACAGTCCGATTATAACCAGCTCGATCAGTAGACCTCTTTCAAAACATTGGAGTAATTTGATCATAAGGGTCAGAATAAATCAATCTAGATTGCCATTTTCTGTCATTGACATTGACACTAAGTGATGCTATAGTGTCATTACAAATGACAATAAAAGGGTGTGCGTCGCTTATGTCCTATTTAGAGAAAATACTAAAGCAAAGCCCCTGGCTTATCGATAAGTCACTCATCAATGGGGATATTCACCTCGCTCGACTTAAGTCGTTTCAGTTTGTTCATTATGAGCAAGAATTTCTTCAATATGAGTTTAACGATGGCGTCTATATTGTGACCGGCCCGCGTCAGATTGGTAAAAGCACGCATTTGAAGATGTTAATTAACACGAAGATCACCGAGGAAACAAAGGAAAATTTTTTATATTTCAATTGTGATTTGCTTGATAAAAAACAGGATATCGTCGCTTTGGTTGAAGAATATTTAATTAAATTTCCAGGGAAAATGCGTTATTATATTTTGCTTGACGAGATCACCGCAGTCAGAGATAGTTTTATCGCTATTAAATTTTTGGTGGATTCAGGGTTTGATCGTAATATTACTTATATTTTAACAGGCTCAAATACGATTAGTATTAAAAAAACTGGCGAGTATCTGCCGGGACGTCGTGGCAAGGGAATAGATTTTTATTTTTCGCCGATCAGTTTTCAAGCGTTTGTTAAGTTGCAACATCCGACGGTTGGTCTGTCTTTGACCCTGGATTCGAGTGAGGCGCAATTTCTTTCCTTAAAAAGGACGCTTAATTTATCCCAGTTACTAGAGGATTATTTGATGACGGGTGGCTTCCCAAGAGTAATCAATGAATTTTACGGAAAAGGTAGTATAGGTGAAGATATTTTTATGATTTATCGATCTTGGTTAACGTCGGAAATCGCCAAGTCTGATAAAAAAGAATATATTGCTAAGCGGATTTTGGAGCGATCCTTAGTCAGCTTAGGTAGTGAGATTTCTTATAATGCTCTAGCCCAAGAGGCGGAAGTAGGCTCTCATAACACAGTGTATGATTACTTGGAATTTTTCGAGAGTTGTTATGTGTTGTCGCTAGTTTATAATTATGATATTCATCAAAAAAGGGTTTGTTATCGAAAAAATAAAAAAATTTACTTTAATGATCCATTTGTTTATGCGGTAATTGATGCCTGGCTGTCTGCAAAGCCAAGGCAAGATTATGATTATCTTCAGCAGTCTGTGTTAAAGTCTCGATTAATGGAGAATTTAATTTTTAATAAATTAAATTCTCATTTTTCAGACATTTACTTTTACCGTAATGGAAAGGAAATTGATTTTGTCGTTAACGATTATTTGATTGAGGTGAAATATCAGGAAAAAATTAATAGTGATGATTACAAAGCTATTTGTCATGATGAATATCGCGGAATATTAGTGACCAAAGGAAAGCTTGAGAAAAAAGAAAAAATCCTATCTATTCCGGTGGAATTGTTTTTATTGATTTCAATGAAATCAAAGGAATCCGAGTAAAGGTTCCTAGATGTATTCTATTAGCCGCGGTAATTCATGAATCATATAAAATGGCGCATTTAGAATGCCGTAGGAGGCGGATTTAACAAAAGTGTCAACAATGCACTTATTGATGTTGTTTTTTCTACGCTTTTTCGAGTTTAACAGCTCAAAATAACTTCAAAAATTCGATCTCACCAAGAATACTAACACCCAAAGTTTGTGCCTTTTGTAATTTTGAACCAGGTTCTTCACCGGCCACGACGTAATTTGTTTTCTTAGAAACGCTTTCAGATAATTTAGCTCCTAGCGCTTGTAATTTTTCTTTGGCTTCTTCGCGGCTCATTGAACTTAATGTGCCAGTGAGAACAAAAGTTTTCCCAGATAATTTATTTTCAGCAGATTTCTGTGGCATTGCTGGCCAGTGAATATTTGCAGCGAGCAACTCACGAATCACTTGTTGGTTATGGCTATCGTCAAAAAACGCACGAATGTTTTCAGCGACGATAGGGCCAACATCGTTAACCGCCAACAAATCTTCTGTTGTGGCTTGCATAATTGCAGTTAAATCACCAAAGTATTGCGCAAGACTGAGCGCGGTGGTTTCACCGACATCACGAATTCCTAGTGAAAAAATAAACCGATTAAGTGAAGTGTTTTTTGATTTTTCTAAAGAATCGATTATATTTTTGGCGGATTTTTCGGCCATGCGTTCAAGAGAAGCAAGCCGGTTAAACGATAGCTGAAATAAATCCGCTGCTGTTTTTATTAAACTTTTATCTACCAGCTGCTCTATAAGTTTATCACCCAAACCTTCAATGTCCATTGCTTTTCGTGATGCAAAATGACGAATCATTTCTTTACATTGCGCGGAACAATGTAAACCGCCTGGGCAACGAATGGCAGACTCCCCTTCTATTTTTTCAACTGCGCTTTGGCAGATCGGACAATGTGTAGGCGATTCAATTGTCTTCGTATTGTGCTGACGACATTCTAGCACTACGCGAGCAACTTCCGGAATAACATCGCCCGCGCGACGAACAATCACTGTGTCACCAATGCGAATATCTTTGCGAGCAATCTCATCCATGTTGTGTAATGTTGCATTACTAACGATCACTCCTGCAACGGAAACTGGCTTTAAACGAGCCACAGGAGTTAATGCGCCTGTGCGTCCAACTTGAAAGTCGACCGACTCAACGATAGTGGTGACTTCTGCTGCAGGAAATTTATAAGCGGTTGCCCAACGTGGTGAGCGTGAAATAAAGCCTAATTCAATTTGCAATGCCAGAGAATTAATTTTGATGACCATGCCATCGATTTCGTAATCAAATGTATGTCGCTTTTGTATTAATTGCTCATAATAATCTTGGCAGAACTGAGCGCCTTGAACTATCTGATATCCCGGAGATACACAAAAACCTAAACTGCTTAATCGCTTTAATACTTCAGAATGCGTTTCCGCAATGACCTCAGAGGTTTCGCCAATGCCATAAGCAAAAAATGCTAATGGTCGAATTGCAGTTATTTTGGAATCTAATTGACGCAAACTTCCAGCGGCTGCATTGCGAGGATTTGCAAATGGCTTCTCATTTTTTTCTAGAATAAACTCATTCAACTTTGTGAAACCAGAAAGAGGCATATAAACTTCACCTCTCACTTCCAAAATATTTGGAATATTATGATTGATTAACTTGAGAGGAATGGTTTTAATCGTCCTGCAGTTATCAGTCACATTTTCACCCGTCTGCCCATCACCACGCGTGGCTGCTTGAACTAAAACACCCTGCTCATATCGTAAGCTAATTGCCAGTCCATCAAGCTTAGGCTCGCAAATATACTCTATGGAATTAGCGTTTTTTATGCGGTCTTTGATTCTTTTGTCAAAAGCTTGTAATTCATTAAAATCAAAGACATTACTTAGTGATAACATAGAAATAGAGTGAGGCACTGGTTGAAACTCTGCGAGCGGCGCAGCGCCTACGCGTTGAGTAGGTGAATCTGAAGTTTTTAATTCTGGATGCAGTTCTTCAAGATCCAGCAGTTCATGAAACAAACGATCATATTCAGCATCGGTAATACTTGGATCATCTAGGACATAATAACGGTAATTATGCACATTCAATTGCTCGCGTAATTTTTCGACTCTCTCAAAAAAATCAATAAGCGATTTCATCTAATACACTCTTGAAATTTTTTTGATTAGACTCCAACCGCTGCGCTAAAGCGCGTGGGGTATCTTCTTGCCATGGCGTATTGTAACCTTCATACATTATCCCATCTAAATCTTCTGCCAATTGATAGGCGACTTCCAGCATGCAATCTAACGCTAAGGTTTGTTTACGGCATGTGCGAAGATCAATAAACAATAGTAATCCTTTGCAGTTTATTGTTTCAACATGATCGATATCAAAAGTGCCCGGCTTGTTCAATTGAGCCACACTAAATAATCGCTGCATCCCTTGATCTGTCTTAACATCATAATGAAATATTTTATGTTCACCGTAGATCAAACCCACAGAGCCCATGGTTTGTAAAAAACTATAATCCGAAAAAACCTCATTCGCTTTTGCATGGACACTAATCATCATAAAGTTGTTTATTTCAGAGTTGGACTTCTTGGAATTTTCGCTTGAAACAGATTCAGACTTTGTAGATAACGGTTGGTCATAGATTACTTCTTGTTCATCGTGTTGAATGCTGGGAAAACTTTCTTCATCTTGAGCATCGATGTCAGCAGCTATTAGAGAATCACGTTTATTTTTAAAATAACGAGTCATTGCATGTATAACGACTAATAAAATAATGAGGGCACTAATCGATAATAAAGTTATTTGTGTTATTGCCATTTCTTCTTCCTTTTAATCATAAAAAAGGGCGAGCGCCACTCGCTCCTACAGTTTATTCTACTAATTGCGCAGCTTCTTTAATATCGACAGAAACTATTCTAGAAACACCGGGCTCATGCATTGTCACACCCATCAGTTGATGCATCATTTCCATGGTCACTTTATTGTGTGTGATAACGATGAATTGTACTTTTTGAGACATCTCTCTCACAAGCTCACTGAAACGCACCACATTCGCGTCATCGAGAGGGGCGTCAACTTCATCCAACATACAAAATGGCGCAGGATTAAGTTGGAAAATTGAAAATACTAAAGCAATTGCTACCATAGTTTTTTCGCCGCCAGAAAGCAAATGAATAGAACTATTTTTCTTCCCTGGCGGACGTGCTATGACCTCAACCCCCGCATCTAATAAATCGGTGCCAGTCAGCTCTAATGACGCATCTCCACCGCCAAATATTTTAGGAAAAAGTGTATTAAATGATGTATTGACAGCATCAAAGGTATCTTTAAATTTAGCTCGTGTTTCTTTATCAATTTTTTGCATGGCATCTTCTAACGCAGTCAATGCCTCTTCTAGATCAGTATTTTGAGCATCATAATAGCTTTTTCGTTCTTCTTTTTCTTTACACTCTTCAATCGCAACTAAATTAATTGGCCCCAAACGCTCTATGCGACGCTCAATATGCGCAAGCTGATCCTCAAGCTGCTGAATTCCTTTTTCTTCAGTAATAAGAATTAGCACTGCTTCTGCAGTTTGTTCTAATTCCAATAACTGCTCTTCAATGGTTTGTTTTCGAACGCTCATCCCTTCCATTTCTAAGCGATTGTTTTGAATAGTGGCTTGTATTGCAGAGGAGTTCTGTTCGGTTTCACGAAATAATTTTTCAAACCTTCTTTGATCACCCTCTATAGCGTTCATCGCTTCACGCGCATGGTTCAACTGCTGTTCTGCAGTTAAGCATTTTTCCGCCAATTGTTCACGTTGTTCTTCAAGTAGCTGAATGGGCATATTGCCTTGTGACAATGCATTGGTCAGCTGCTGCTTGCGTTCCTCTAATGTTGAAAACTGCTGTTGTAGCTGCGTGATGTTTTTCTCTAAAGATTTAAGCTCAACTTCTGTAATATTTTTCTTTACAGTAAGCTCATGAAAAGACTGCTTCGCTTGTTGATTCTTTTGACGAGCATATTGCACTGCAGTTTGTTTATTTTCTTTTTCTGCCTCAAGTGTATATTGCTGGGCTTCGAATTGTTCAAGCGATTCTAATGCGCTGCTCCACAAATCACGAGCTTGAGCTAATTGCTGTTTTAATTTTTGAGTTTCAATATTTTGTTCAGTCATTTCCTGCGTAATACTATTACGTCTTGCAACGGATTGATCCAAGTAACGTTGATTTACACTTAGGTCAGCTTCAGATTGGGATAAACGCGAAGCAAATAATTGATATTGTTGATGCAACGCTTCGTAGTGAGATTGTTGGCTATGCATAAGTGTTTGCAGTTGCTCTAACGATGATTGATGTTGCGCAAGCTCATTCTCTGTGCTGATAATTTCAGCTGCAACTCTCTTTAACTCTTTCTCTCTTTCCAAAATTCCTTGCGATTGATTTTTCTCGTATGCAACTCGCATCCAATTACTGCCCAACCAAAGGCCTTCTTTTGTAATCACAGATTCAGAACTGGAGAGTGTTTTTTGGATATTTAACGCTTCTTCTAAAGAGTCTGCTGCCCAGATTGCTTGAAAATCACTTGGGATATGCGAATACTGAACTTTTTCAATTAATCGTTTTGCTGTTGACGAAGATGGCGCAAGTGGGTAAATGAGAGAAATCGTATCTTGCTTAAAATCGAGCAAATCTTTTGCATATAAATTTGTTGAATCTGCATCTAAACAAATTGATTGTAAAAAATCTCCCAAAACAGTTTCTACCGCAAGTTCCCAGCCAGCGTCTACTTGAATAGTTTGCGCTAAACGTTTTTTTTCTACCAAACCATGTTGCATTAACCAACTTTTGGTTTTCTGGTCCCCAGAGTTTAATGCGGCTGCTTGTAAAATCTCTAAAGAAACTTTTTGACCCTCTAGTTTTTGACGACGATGTTTAGTGCTATCAATTAAATTGGTTAAATCGCGTAATTTTTGCTGCTGTGTTTGTGTTGCTTCTTTGCTTTCTATTAACGATTGTTGAGTTGCTTTAGTGTTTTGACGCTCTTTCTCAATAATTTCTTTCAAAGAGACAATTTTTTCTTCAGTAGGCGCAATGTTGATTTCAGCGAATGTTTGCTCTAGTTTTTGCAGCTTATTATTAATGCTAGTGATACGCTCTTCGTATTGCATAATATTAGCTTGTTCAACTTCAGCAGTTTTACTTGCCTTAGAAGACATTTCTCGAAATTCATTCCAGGCATTTTGCCATTCGGCTAATCCCATTTCCACTTCTTCAAGCTGAAAGCTTGCTTGCTCACTGGCTTCTTGAGAAAATTCAAATTGTGGAATCAATTCTTCTTCGATTTTCTTCAAGCGGAGAATTTGTGCTTTGTCGTGGTCAAGTGTAGCGTGCAATGATTGCCAATGAGATTCTGCTTGTTCCACATCCGTCGTTAATTGTTGGCGGCGTTCATTTTGGTGTTTGATTTCCTGTTCTACGGTTCCTAGCTCAGCCTTACTACGATAATAAGTACTCTGAAGCTCATTAAATTTATCCACCGATTCTGTGTGGGCTAAACGGATATGTTCAATCTTAGTTTCAATATTTCTGGCTTCTGCAATTACTGCAATTAAAGCAGTTTCTTGAGTGGTAATTTTTTGTTGATAAGAAGTAATTTTTTCATTGATCCCTCGCCAGCGTAATGCGTGTAATTCGGATTTTGTTTGGCGTTGTTCTGCTTTTAACTCTTTAAATCTTTCTGCGGCACTGGCCTGTCGTTTTAAAGAGGTTAATTGCTTGTCTAGCTCCAAGCGTACATCTTGTAATCGCTCAAGATTTTCGCGCGCTCCACGAATACGGCTTTCAGTTTCTTTGCGGCGTTCTTTATATTTTGAGATTCCTGCCGCTTCTTCTAAAAACTGCCGTAATTCTTCAGGTTTCGCTTCAATTAAACGCGCAACTGTTCCTTGTTGGATAATAGCGTAACTTCGTGGCCCTAAGCCTGTGCCTAAGAAAATATCTGCTATATCTCTACGCCTACATCGAGTGCCATTGAGGAAATAGGTAGATATTCCATCACGTGAGACTTGGCGCCGTATAGAAATTTCCGCGTATTGGGCATATTCGCCTCCCAAAGACGCATCACTATTGTCAAAAACAAGTTCCACCGAAGCTTGTCCTACCGGTTGACGGCCAGATGATCCATTAAAGATCACATCGGTGCCCTGCTCTCCTCGTAAACGTGAGGCGGAGCTTTCCCCCATGACCCAACGTACGGCATCAATAACATTGGATTTCCCGCAGCCATTCGGGCCGACAATGCCGACTAAACGGCTTGGAAACATGATTGGAGTGGCATCAACAAAGGACTTAAACCCCGAGAGCTTGATTTTATTCAATAACATTAGTCAAAAAACCCGTTCAGCAATAATACTAATTAATAGTGAGTCTACCTTAGTCGAAATTGATAGGCTAGCGCCTTATATCCAGTATTTTTTATGAAATAGGCCTAGCCGCAAAATGACAAAGCGTCTATAATTACTCCTGAAACACAAATTAAAATAAAAAACTACTTTGTAGGGGACAAAATCATGCTAAAACCTCCTTTTGCGTAAGGTTTTGAATTGGCGGCGACGATTTTAAGCAATTAATAAGAGGCTGCATAGACTGAAAGCCAATCAAAATAGCTT
>JAIXPZ010000040.1 GCA_027486005.1 Legionellales bacterium | reverse complement strand
GGGTCGCTCTGAGCCTAGAATGGTGAAACGCAGGCCAAAATCTTTTCCGCGATTACCAAAAGCGCGGCAATATTATCAGCAGGCTGCGTAAGTGTTATCGGTTAGGTTAGTGCCATTGCGATAGACATTGCTCTGCCAAACTTTATTTTATTTTGCAACACGGCTATTTTAAAGCGCGGCACCAATTTTTTAATGCGCTTTATAGCGAAGTACCAGACGATGTGTCATTTATCATGGAGCAATATTTTCAAAATACCGCACCTCCAAAAAAATTACCGACCAATAAAGTACAGCGTTTGGCAAAAGTAAAAATTCTCGAGTTCATGGGCTTTAGTGATGACATGGAACAAATTGATAAAATAATTGCAGAAAAAACCAGTCATCTTGCTAAAATCACTGAGCAGATTCCTGATATCTTTGAAGAAATTACTCAAGCATTGGAAGACACCAGTTTTGTATTGCCGCAGTATTCTCGCTTGCAAGACAGAATCGGTGCTGCGATAAAAAAAGAAGATAAGCGCCTGATCCAAGCGGTCAAATTGGCACTCGTCAATCAAAAAAAGACACGGTCTTCTCTCGATGCTCTTTTGAAAAAAGGCGACGTTTTTTACGCAATTACCGCACTAAAATTCGACGCTAAAAGTTTTCAAACCAAAGAAATGACGGCCGAGCTTGATAAACTAACGCTGTGCCACTCGATTTATTATTTTTCAATCACATTTTTACCAACGCTCGGATTATCGCGTGGCATGATCGATTATTATGCGGATCTCCTTCACTTATATACCGCAGATAAACTGGATCTCCTTCCCAAAGAAACCGCTTATCTTTACATGATTTGTTATATCCATCATCGTTATGAGCGCGTCATGAATAATATCACTCAGGGCTTCGCTTATTACGTCGATAAGTATCAAGGCGATTCTGAAACATACGCTAAAAACACACTGCACGTTGAAATGCCGCTTGAGAAACGCCAGACCGAGATCGGAACCTTAATGCAAATTTTTACCAACAAAAAAATCATGAAGCTACCGGGTGAAAAAATTGAAGCCGCCGCTTTCAAAGTAATGCCTGAAGAAGACATTGTCTCCGTCAGTGATCAGCTCATCCATGGAGCAAAACATAAAAAGCTCGAAGAAAAAAAGCAGGAATGGAACTATCATAAAAACAACATCCAAGGCATCATTATCAACCTTAGGCCAGTGTTTTTAGCCATTGATTTCACAGGCAATAAGGAATTAAAACCCGCTATTCAAAGCCATTAAATTTTTAAAGAGAGTCCTGCGTAAGGAAAAATCCTTAAAAACATTTTCATTAGATCGCATTCCCACGGCACATATCAAACCTGATTTTTTGATCAAACACTTTGTGGAGCCCAATGATGAAAAAGGTATGAAAAAAGCCAAAAAAATAATGAATCTTTATCAATATGAATTTTATATCTACCACATGATTCGAGAAAATCTTCAAAAAAATACCGTGTATGTGAATCATTCTATCGGTTATAAAAGCTTTGAAGCGGAAGTTAATATCCCTAAAAATTGGCATGAGCAAGAAAAACAGGTGTTAGCGATTTTAAATAATCCCGTACTTCTTCGATCCATGGACGATACGCTATTAGAACTCGAAAATATTCTTGAACCCGCGATTGAAAGAACCAATCGACGCGCTTTAAACGGTGAAAACAAACACATTAACATTACGTATGCACGAGATGGCAGTGCGACCTGGACGCTCCCGTATCCTAAGGGTAACCCGGAAATTGATAACCCGTTTTATAATCAATTGGAGATCAAACAGATTTCTGAACTTTATGACTTTGTTGCACAAGACACGGGTTTTGCAGAGCTTTTCACGCATATTAAACCTCGAGGGGCAAAAGGAAAATTGGATTATCTAGCAAACAAAGGCGTAGTCTGTGCCAATGGAACCACTCACGGCACCCATGCGTTTTCAAAGCTCTCAAATTTAGCCTACAAACGGTTGCAAACCGCTGAACAAAATAATATTCGACTCTCAACGCTACGCGCTGCGATCAACAAAATTATTCAGTGCATGACGCAACTTCCCATCTTTGATCTGTATGATCTCAGTAATAATAAGCATGGCAATGCGGATGGCGCTAAAAAGAAAACACGCCGCCGTATTCTTAAAGCACGGCACTCCACAAAATATTTCGGAACCGACGTCGGTGTCGTGGTGATGACCATGTCAATGAATCACGTGCCTTTTGCTTCTCGCGTCATAAGCCCAAATGAATACGAAGGAATTTTTATTTATCCGATGCTATCACAAAATACCTCACTGATTGACCCTGATATTATTTCTACCGATACAGCAGGGGCCAATAATGTGAATGATTTTATGTATTATCTTATTGGTAAAACGCATGCACCGTGTTATCGCTCAACTTCGCGTAAAGCAAAAACGATTTGTGGCTTTAAGCCGCTTTCGCACTATAAAGATTGTTTAATCAAGCCCACCAGCACAGTCAATAAAAAACTTATTAAAAAACAGTGGCCAAAACTCGTGCCCATTTTGGCCTCGGTTTTATCGCATGAAGTCAGCCAGGAAAATGTTATTAAAAAACTCAGCTCGCATGCTTATCAAAGCGATGTGAAAGAAGCTCTGTGGGAACTCAATAAAATTTTAAAGAGCATTCACCTCTTGAAATATATTGATGATATTCAGTATCGACGGGACATAAGGGTAAGTCTTAATAGAGGAGAAAGTTATCATCAGCTCCTTTCAAAAATCATGGCCGTAGGTGGTGGTGATTTTAGAGGCATGACAGAGCTTGAAATAGAGATTTGGAATGAGTGTACGCACCTGATTGCGCTGATTATCATCTATTACAACATGAATTTACTGTCGAAATTGTATGAAGCCGCATTCGCTAATAACGATACAGTAGCCATTGAATATTTAAAACATATTTCACCGGTCGCGTCACAGCATGTTCAATTAGGTGGCCTATACGCCTTCAGTGAAATGCCGACGACAATTGATGTCGAACAAATTGTCAGGCTACTCAGTAAAATTCTTGAGGACAGCGTCGGGAAAAAAGTATCAGTGAAAGCTTGAGAAGTTAAGTAGGCGGACAAGCATTTTCCATGCTAGGGAACTTTTTCGGGGCATTACGTCGCAACCCCTTGTTGTCATTTTGAGGTACGCATTTTTTCATGACTTAATGTAGCGCCAGAGTATACCTATGTCAACGTTGAAAAAAGCTCATATACGCCCTTTTCTAGGGGGTCGCAATCTGTGATCCCTTGCTCATGGCAAATGCGATTTCTTGCTCATTTTCTTGACTAAGACCCAGGGCTGCTCAGTGCCAATATGAAGGATATATCGCGTCAAAAGTAGATTTTCTACAAACATCTACTTTTTTGATTAGGCGCACTACAAATAACTAAAAATATACAATACATGCTTTTGGAAATGACAATTAATGCCAAAAAAGTACTAATTTTGCGGTCGCAAGGAAGAAAAAACACTGTTTCTTCACGATTAGCCTAAACAAAATCACAGCGGCTCTCTACATTACTACATCTTCTACACTCGAAATAGGGCAGAGCAAGTTCTGTATATTTTGTAGTCAGTTAGTTTTCAATAAGGGTGATAACTGTGATAATCACCCCTAAAACTAATTGTTTAATTATTAATCACATTTGGTTTTATAATAAAATCCGATCGCTGCCTTTTTCTAACACAACATTAAAACCACATGCGCGAGATAAATTGACGAAATTACGAAGCTTCACATCATCCTGTTTTCCAGAGCGGAGCTTTTGAAGAACGGTTGGAGAAATTCCAACTTCTTTAGATAATTTCCTAACCGTTTTATTATCATTTTCCATGAGCGTGAGAATCACTTCTGATAATAGAAAATCTTTGTATTCCTTTTCAAATTTTTTACGAAAGGCTGCATTTTTCATTTCTCGATCAAATGTAGAGAGTATTTTTTTAACCATAATAATCACCTTTTTTTACTTGAGAAACATAGCAATTTCGTATTTTTAACGCCCTTTCCTTTTCTCTTACGGGCAATTTTTGCTGCTTTTTCCTAAACCCATTAGTCACAATAATCTTTTTTCCATCGTAGAAAAAACACAAGAAGCGATCCGGCTGAGGCTTGAAAGCAAAAATTTTGTCTCCCTCATACCTAAACTTTGTTTTATCGCTAATTTCCCCAGCATCTGCCATACGTTTAAAAAGTTTCAACAATTGAATGCGCTCGTCAACATTCAGCGACTGGTAATATTCCAGGGCCTGACTCTGTCCTTTACTATCGAAATACCATTCAATAGTAAAAGCATCTCCCTGATAAGCAATGTAGTCATATTTTTTATTCATGTCCGACTGTACCACTTTAGTTTCACGGTTTCAAGCAGTATTTTACTTGAAATTTTAAATAGCAGCTATTTTTTTATTGATCATAATAATCGCCAAATTAGGACATATCATGAATTATAAAACTATCAAACGCTCTTACCCTGATTTTAGACTTCATCCTAGAAACCGCAGTTAGAACCTGAAATAATCCGCGCTTCTCCGTAGCATTGAGGCGTAGGCGATGAAAAAGGCATCTTCCAAGGCTCACCCATTGGGTTCATCATTACACACATTTT
>JAIXPZ010000011.1 GCA_027486005.1 Legionellales bacterium | reverse complement strand
TCTTCGAGTAAGGTTTTCAAAGAAAATGCCTCTTCTTTTGAAGACCACTCCGCTATTTCTAATTTCGACAGTTCTAAACAGCTATTAAAAAAATTCAATACTTGCAGACCAGAAGAGTGAATTATGGCTGCTTTTTCTGGCGTACACCAATCAGGATGCGTTCGCATCAAATCTGCAACACTCACCACCCCTGTCATCGGCGTCTTCACGTCATGGCTCATATTAGCCAGAAACTCAGTCTTGGCGCGGTTGGCAGCTTCGGCGGCTTTCGCTTTCATTAAATTTTGCGCCATAATGACATCATCCGTCACATCTCGCGCAATCCCGGAAAAACCAATATGAATTTGATCTTTATCAAAAATAGGAAAACTATGATCTTTAATATAGCGAATTTCACCTGATGGCCGAATAATGCGATATTCGGTGTGGAACTCCATTTCAGGAGAAATACGAACATTACGTTTTGAAGTGCTCGCCTGCATATTTTCAAAATCTTCCGGATACAAATAATCAGCCCATTTTTCAGGATGCTGGTAAAGCTCTTCTGGATCACGTTGCCAAATTGTTTTATAAGCAGGACTAATATAAATTTGCTGCGAATAATCAGCACTTCTTATCCAAAAAACATCAGGACTCTTTTTAGAAAGAAAAATAAGAAATTTAGAAATAAGTGACTCATCCATTATTGTGCAGCTCCTGCATACACGCCATAATAGCGACTTTCTTCTTGATTTTTAGAATCCCATGCGAGTAATTCGCCATGCGCGGCAACATTATGCACGCGAATATATTCAACATTTTTTTCCATTAAGTTTTGTGAAATTGCCAGCGTTAACTCATCACGTTTTTGGGGTGGTTGATGCGTAAATTGTGATAAGAAACTTTTACGTGAATGCCCGATTAATAATGATACACCCAGTGATCGAAATTCTTGAATACGTTGTAATATTTCCACGCATTGTTCGGCGGTTTTGCCAAAACCAATGCCAGGATCAAAGATAATTTTATCGAGAGAAGCGCCGCGTGCGAGCAAAGTCTCTAGGCGTTTTTCCGCCCATCGTTTGATGAGTGCTACCGGGTCTTCTTCGAAAGGTAAGTGTTGAGTGGGTGACGGCGGCACGCCTAAATGATGCATCATGACCCAATGTGCTTTGGAATATTCTTTTGTCAGTTGTTGCATGTCGGGGTCATCTAAGCCAGTGACATCATTAATCCAATCGATACCCATTTCCAGGCAACGTCGTGCGGTTTTAGCATTACGGGTATCAATGCTGATAATAGGAGTTACGGGTAAATTTTGGCAGGATTTTGGTAGCGCTTGCAATACCGGCGCTAAGCGTTGCCATTCTAAATCTTGTGGTGTTTCATTGCTGTTGGTCGTCCAAATATATTGAGAGGTGGCTTCAGCGCCAATATCAATAATTTCGGCGCCTTGTAAAACCAGTTGCTTGACTTGTTCCAGTGCTTTTTCGGTTGAATTAAATAATCCGCCATCAGAAAAAGAATTGGGAGTAATATTGAGAACCCCCACGAGTTTTGTGCCGAATAGTGTTTGCCGTATTTGGTGCGTTTGTGACGGCGCTTGACCAGTGAATCGTGATCCCCAGGCTTGAACTAGCTCTGCTGCTGTTTTGCCGTTACGAGGATGAACCCAGCGTGGCGCAAGATCAGTTAACGGCCATAAAGCGAACGGGCGATCGAGTAGTGAGCAATGTGGGATTTGCAAGCGATCATGTTCAATAATTTGATTGCCCCAAGCGAGGATATCAATATCAATAATGCGAGGACTCCAGTGTCCCAAAGAAACTCGGCCCATTTTTTGCTCAATACTTTTCAAGGCGTCAAGCAAGTCCAGAGGAGAAAGAGTGGTATTACACAGTATTGCGGTGTTGAGGAAAGGTTGATCCCATTCTTTGGGCGCATTCGGATCTAACCATGCTTGTGAAGCATAGATAGGTGCATAGCCTTGAATCGAGATTGTGTTAAGTTGGCTGAGATATTGAACTGCTTCACGCAAGTTATCTAAACGGTTGCCAATGTTCGTTCCAATCCCTATGATAATCATTTTTTTATGAGCGATTTATTTGAAAAAGTGCTGGATAAAACCGCTGGCAATCAACAATCCTCCCATCCAAATCACAATTTCAAATTTGGATTTATGAATTTGTGCTTCCATTTCGCTCCGAACAGCTTGCATTTCGCTCCGAACAGCTTGCATTTCGCTCCGAACAGCTTGCATTTCGCTCCGCAGGGTGTGTATATCACTTTTAGTCGCTAACTCTTTATTTTCTATGTCAGTTCTCGCAGTATTTACTGCAATATCGATCGCTTGCTCAATTTGCCGAGCTTGATATTTAGCTACTTTTTCATCGACACCCAGCGCCTTGGATTTATCGACATAGTCTAGAACATCAAAATGCTTTGCTACCACTGTTGTCATCATTGCCTCCACTCACACTGGGTGATTATAGCGCATCAGAAACCGTGAAACTAGCCTCTTTTAAATGAGGAACTGGGGGGCTTAACTTATGAACCCGCACTGAAACAGTGATAGAAGGGTTATTTAATTGTTGTTTTATAGTCTCATAAATTTTATAAGCCAGATGCTCCAGTAGTTTGAAGGCGGAAGATTGACATATTTTATCAGCAATATCGATCAGCTGGGCATAGCATTGTGTATCTTCCAGTTCGTCAGAAAGGCAGGCGGAGGGAAGTTGGTTAAAGCGCAAACTAATATCCAGGGCAATTTTTTGAGTGGTTTCACGCTCTTGTTCGGTCCATCCCAAATGTACTTGAGTCTCATAATGGTTCACTTCTAAAGTAGCTACTGGCATTCCTATTTCCCCTGATTAATGTATAATTAATCACTTTTTTAAACCGTCATTCTAATCAAGAAGAGGTGATTTTCCCATGCCTATTTACGAATATCTATGTGAAAATTGTGGTAAAGAATTAGAGAAAATTCAAAAAATCAGTGAGGCGCCTTTGCTGGATTGCCCTGAGTGTGGTAAAGCACAATTGCGTAAGAAAATATCCGCAGTAGGTTTTCAGCTTAAAGGTACGGGGTGGTATGCGACAGATTTTAAGGATAAGCCTAAAACGCCCGATGCAACGAAGAGTGATGCTGTTGGCGGGGCAGTAAAAGAAAATACTGCAAAAGAAGAATAAAGACTGGGCGCCAGTCTAGGTTGGCATGATACAAATAAGGGTAAGCAATGTTCGCAACTATTCGACGATACTTCATCTCAGGCCTGCTCGCTTGGATTCCTATTGTTGTGACGCTTTTAGCGCTTAGCTTTCTAGTGAGATTTATTACCAGTATCTATGATACGGCATCTAAATATTTTCATTTTGGTGTTGATATTCCTGGGTTTGGAATCATTCTCACTCTCTTGATTATTTTCTTTACCGGCGTTTTTGCGGCTAATTTCATCGGCAAGAAGTTGACAAGTTTGTGGACAATGTTTATTGGAAAAATCCCTTTGGTGCGTACGATTTACTTGGGTGTCAAGCAAGTGTTAGAAACCATGTTTACCAAGGGCCAAGCATTTCGTAAAGTGTATTTAGTTGAATACCCACGCAAAGGTTTATGGACCATCGCTTTTCAAACCGGTAAAGGGGATGAAGCCTTTAATTCTCAAATTGGGCCGGCTGGAGTCATTACCTTGTTTGTGCCGACAACTCCCAACCCTACTTCTGGATTTATTCTTTTTGCGCGTGAAGAAGATGTGATTCCTTTAGAGATGGGAGTAGATCAGGCGTTGAAATATGTAATTTCTTTAGGGGTGGTTCATCCTTAGACTATTAATTGTAAAAGAGGATTTGTTATGAAACGTACACACTATTGTGGTGAAGTGACTGAACGCTTGTTGGGTCAAAAAGTAACCGTTGTTGGTTGGGCGCATCGTCGTCGTGATCATGGCGGGGTAATTTTTGTGGATTTACGGGATCGTGAAGGTTTATTGCAAATCGTGATTAATCCCGATCAAGAAGCGACATTTGCGATCGCTGAAAAAATTCGCAATGAATTTGTCTTGCAAGTATATGGACAAGTGCGGCCGCGTTTGGAAGGCACTGTCAATGACAAGCTGAAAACCGGCAAAGTTGAAGTAGTGGCTGAATCACTAGAAATTTTAAATACCGCTGAGCCAGTACCTTTTCGTATCGATGAACAACAAACCATTAGTGAAGAAGTGCGTTTGAAATATCGTTATCTCGATTTACGTCGCAGTGAAATGTCACAACGTTTACGTACGCGTGCCAATATTACTAAAATTATGCGTGAATATCTCAATGAACAAGGATTTATTGATGTTGAGACACCGTTTTTAACTAAGTCTACTCCAGAGGGTGCTCGCGACTATTTAGTGCCGAGTCGTGTGCATCCTGGCGAATTTTTTGCATTGCCACAATCACCACAATTATTTAAACAATTATTGATGATGTCTGGCATGGATAAATATTATCAAATCGTTAAATGTTTTCGAGATGAAGATTTGCGTGCAGATAGGCAGCCTGAATTTACACAGTTAGATATAGAAGCATCATTTATTGATGAGTCTGATATTCAGTTGTTAGTTGAAACCATGATGCGTCGTATTTTTAAAACCGTGATAGGTGTCGATTTATCGTCGTCATTTCCAAGAATGACCTACAAAGAAGCCATGTGGCGTTATGGAAGTGATAAGCCTGACATGCGTATTCCATTAGAATTTATTGAAGTTGCGGATCTAATGCGCGACGTTGATTTTAAAGTGTTTAGTGGGCCAGCGAATGATGCAACGAGCCGTGTAGCAGCATTAAAAGTGTCTGGTGGCGCTGATATCTCTCGCAAAGAAATTGACGATTATACGCAATTAGTTGCCATCTATGGCGCAAAAGGATTAGCGTATATCAAAGTCAATCATCTGGATCAAGGTATAGAAGGGCTGCAATCGCCTATCATAAAATTTATTCCAGAAGTGACAGTAAAAGCATTGTTACAACGGGTTAATGCGCAAAGTGGCGATATTATTTTCTTTGCTGCGGATAAAATTAAAATTGTGAATGAATCATTAGGCGCGCTGCGTTCGAAGATTGGTCACGATAGAAAATTATTTACCTGTGACTGGGCTGCGTTGTGGATAGTTGATTTCCCAATGTTTGAGTTCGCTGATGGACGTTGGAATTCATTGCACCATCCCTTCACTGCTCCAGTATTAAAATCCTTAGAAGATTTAACTGAATCTCCTGGAGAATTAATTTCTCGTGGATATGATATGGTGATTAATGGTTACGAAGTCGGTGGTGGCTCGATTCGTATTCACCAAACTGAAATGCAACAAAAAGTATTTGAATTGTTAGGCATTGGCGCGCAAGAAGCCCACGAGAAATTTGGCTTCTTGCTTGATGCTTTAAAATTTGGATGTCCCCCACACGGTGGAATTGCGTTTGGATTAGATCGTATTACCATGTTATTGACGAATACGACATCAATACGTGATGTGATCGCATTTCCAAAAACGCAGACGGCAAGCTGTTTGATGACGAATGCGCCGTCGCCAGTGGATACAAAACAGCTGCAAGAATTAAGCATTCGCACCGCGATTAATAAATAATGTAGCGGCGATCCAGCGGTCGCCCAAAATTTAGAGAGGACGTAATATGGCAGGTCATAGTAAATGGGCCAATATACAACATAGAAAAAATGCCCAAGATAAAAAACGCGGTAAGGTATTTACCAAACATATTCGTGAAATTACGATTTCAGCCAAAATGGGTGGGGGTGATCCTGCCAGTAATCCACGTTTGCGATTAGCGGTTGATAAAGCGCTTTCGGCGAACATGACCCGCGATACGATTGATCGTGCAATTAAACGCGGCGCTGGCGGCCTAGATGCTGACAACATGGAAGAAGTACGCTACGAAGGCTATGGCCCATCAGGGGTTGCGGTGATGGTGGATTGTTTGACTGATAATCGTAATCGTACCGTCGGTGAAGTGCGTCATGCGTTTACTAAGCGGGGTGGTAATTTAGGTACCGATGGCTCAGTGGGGTATTTATTTGCTAAACAAGGCCACATTGGTTTTCCGGCGAGTGTTGGCGAAGATAAGGTGATGGAAATTGCTTTAGAGGCTGGGGCGCAAGATATTGAAACGGATGATGAAGGTAATGTCACCGTCATTACTGGGGCAGATGATTTTGAGGCGATAAAAAAAGCGTTAGAAACCAACGGGTTAAAACCAGAATTTGCAGAAGTCACTCAGGTGGCGTCAACCATGGTTGAACTGGATAAAGAAAGCGCTGAAAAACTCATGGCACTGGTAGAGATGTTAGAAGATCTGGATGATGTCCAAGAAGTTTACACAAATGCTGAAATCTCTGCTGAAATCATGAGTCAATTAAGTTAGATGCACCCCTATTTTGAGAGATAAACAATGCTAATATAGGAAAATTGAAATAGTAGAGAGAGAAGTTGAGTATTATTTTAGGCATTGATCCAGGTTCGCGGATTACCGGATATGGTTTAATTCAAGTCAAACCCAATAATCAATATACTTTTATTGCTTGCGGTTGTGTGCGGATTGAAAAGGAGACGCTAGGCAATAAATTAAAATATATTCATGAGGTGATTACAGAATTAGTGCAAACATTTTCTCCCGTCGAAGCGGCAATCGAGCAAATATTTTTTCATGAAAATCCAGGAACAGCATTAAAATTAGGTCAAGCGCGTGGTGCAGCGATTGCGGCTGCGGCATTGCATGGATTATCAATTCACGAATACACCGCGCGCCAAGTAAAAAAATCCATTGTGGGTTATGGTGCTGCGCAAAAAGAGCAAATGCAGCATATGATTCAAGTATTATTAAACTTAAAAGAAAAACCTCAAGTGGATGCTGCCGATGCTCTAGCCATCGCATTATGTCATGCGTATACTCGTCAAGGTTTGCTCAATATCAAAGGCGTTGCGGTAAAAATGCGTTATAGAAGATTACGATAATGTTGAATAAATATTCAGCTTAGTAGTATTATCATGATGCTTCTATTTTTCTTGATAAATGGAGGTTTTGGTGCCAACAATTAGTGTTTTTTATGGTATTGTCATTCAAATGTTTTGGGATGATCATCCGCCGCCACATTTCCACGCTCGTTATGGTGAATATAAAGGTATTATTGATATTAATGAGTTGAAAATGACAGAAGGAGATCTCCCGCGGCGTGCACTTGATCTCATTTTGGATTGGGCCGAGTTACACCAAAATGAGCTTATTGAAGATTGGGAGTTATGTATCCAAAAAACTATGCCTAAAAAAATAGCTCCGTTGAAATGAAGGAAAGGTAAATGTATTGGGATGTCGTTACGGTACAATTACAAGATCATCTTAGACTCAAAGTTAAATTTGCAGATGGTCTAGAGGGTACTGTGCGTTTTAAATTTTCTCATTTAACAGGTGTGTTTGATTCATTAAAAGACCAAGCTTTTTTTAATCTCGTATTTCTCGATAACGGTGTTGTTACTTGGCCTGGAGAGCTCGATCTTGCTCCTGATGCTATGTATGCTGAAATAAAAAAGAAAGGCGAATGGATACTAGAGTGAGCATCGTTACATTGTAAAGAGCGTTGCGGTAAAAATGCGTTATAGGAGATTACGATGATTGGTCGATTACGAGGAGTGCTGATTGAAAAGCGTGCGCCTTGGCTTGTCATTGAATTGAACAGTGGTATTGGCTATGAATTAGAAGCACCAATGAACACCTTTTATCGTCTGCCTGAATTGGGCCAAGAAGTGATTTTATATACCCACCAAGTCGTGCGTGAAGATGTGCATTTATTATATGGTTTTGCCGAAGAGCGTGAAAGAATTTTATTTCGTACCTTGATTAAAGTGAATGGCGTTGGACCAAAGCTTGCATTGACCATCTTGTCTAACTTTGAACCACAAGCATTTGTGTCATGTATTAATCAAGGCGATAGCGTCAGTTTGACACGCATTCCTGGGGTGGGCAAAAAAACCGCTGAACGTCTATTAATTGAAATGCGTGATCGATTGGCTGATCCTTTTGCGCTTGGAAACTCAACCAGTCATTCAATACCGATTTCATCATCAGTGCCAGCAGGCGCTGCCTTGCAAGAAGCGATCAGCGCTCTTGTTGCTTTGGGTTATAAACCTGCTGAAGCCAGTCGTGCGGTAGCGCAATTAGAAACGACAGGTTTGAGCTGTGAAGCCATTATTCGGCAGACTTTACAAAAGGTGATGGCATAACAATGAGTAAACATTTTGGCGATGAAAGAATCGTAGCGTCGACAGATCAACCTGAAGATGTAGTGATTGAAACTTCATTACGCCCTCGATTATTACAAGATTATGTTGGTCAGCCCCATGTGCGTGATCAGATGCAAGTCTTTATCGACGCCGCGCGTCAACGAAAAGATCCTTTAGATCACACCTTGATTTTTGGCCCGCCTGGACTGGGCAAAACAACCCTTGCCAATATCATTGCGCACGAAATGGGTGTTGCAGTTAAGAGTACTTCAGGCCCTGTGCTAGAACGAGCGGGAGATTTAGCCGCGTTATTGACTAATTTAGCCCCACATGATGTATTATTCATCGATGAAATTCATCGTTTGAGTCCTGTGGTAGAGGAAATACTTTATCCGGCAATGGAGGATTACCAGCTTGATATTATGATTGGCGAAGGTCCTGCAGCACGCTCAATTAAACTGGATTTGCCGCCATTTACTTTAGTCGGAGCAACCACACGTGCAGGATTATTAACGTCACCATTACGGGATCGCTTTGGTATTGTGCAACGATTAGAATTTTATAACGTCGTTGATTTAACTCGTATTGTCGTGCGTTCTTCCAGTATATTAGGCGTCGTGATTGAAGAGTTAGGGGCTCATGAGCTTGCAAAGCGCGCCCGAGGCACCCCAAGAATTGCCAATCGATTACTCAGGCGGGTACGTGATTTTGCGCAAGTTCGAGCCAATGGAGTGATTAATCAACAAGTAGCGAATGAAGCACTGGAATTGTTAGATGTGGACAAAGAAGGTTTCGACATCATGGATAGAAAGCTATTATTAGCTTTAATAGAAAAATTCGATGGTGGCCCGGTGGGCGTGGATAGTTTGGCTGCGGCGATTGGCGAAGAACGCGGCACAATTGAAGACGTAATTGAACCGTTCTTAATTCAAAGTGGTTATATGATGAGAACATCGCGTGGGCGTATTGCTACCAAGCATGCCTATTTGCATTTTGGTTTAACCGTGCCTGCGCAACTTAATACAAACGTGGAGTAAAAAATGGAAACTGGTGGTGTAATGCAATACTTTTGGCAAGCAAGTCCAATCGTAAAAAGTGTCTTATTGATATTGATGGCGGCTTCCGTTATGTCGTGGACCTTTATATTTCAACGACGTAGCTTTTATAAAAAAGTCGAACGTTTGATGAATAAATTTGATGCGAAAATTTGGAAAGCAAAAGATTTGACTGCTTTTTATCAGGAAATAAAAAAGACCACGAAATTTAATGCTGGAATCGAGCATGTTTTTCTAGCGGGTTTTAGTGAGTTTTTGCGCGTGAGAAAAATAGCACAGCGTGATCGAGCGTTTATTATGGAAAGCTCAGAGCGTGCAATGAAAGTAGCGCATGCGCGTGAAGTATTGAAATTAGAAAAAAGTTTATCAGTATTAGCTAGTATTGGCTCAGTGAGCCCTTATGTTGGCTTATTTGGTACTGTATGGGGAATTATGACGGCATTTCATAGTCTTTCATCAGCAGAGCAAGTGACCATCGCAATGGTGGCGCCAGGAATTGCAGAAGCTTTGGTAGCAACGGCAGTGGGGTTGTTTGCAGCGATACCTGCAGTATTAGCGTATAACTTTTTTTCAAATAAAGTGAATCAACTTTCGGAACATTTTGATCAATTTGAAGATCGTTTTTCTTTGTTATTGCATCAAGCACTTTATTCAGAGCTAAATGCACAAGAGAGTGGAATGAATTATGAAGCCTAGGGTTGTCAAAAAAAGACCGATGTCCGAAATCAATGTCGTTCCTTATATTGATGTGATGTTGGTGTTGCTGGTGATTTTTATGATTACGACGCCTTTGTTGACCGAGGGTGTAAAAGTGAACTTGCCTAAAGCGAAAGCCAATGCAATTGCTGAAAAACATCAAGAGCCAATTATTGTCTCTGTTGATAAAGAAGGGTTGTATTATTTGAATGTGGCGGATAAGCCGAACCAAGCGATGGCTGCGCGTGCGTTGATGAATTTGGTTTCAGCGAATTTAGCTTTAGCAAAAGAAGCAGGCACTTCACGCCAAGTATTTGTACGCGGCGATAGCGCTGTTGATTACGGTAAGGTTGTGGTGGCAATGACACTTTTACAACAAGCGGGCGCTGAAAATATTGGCTTAATTACCGAAACTCCTGCGAAGGAAGAAGCTTAGTATGCATATGTTTCATCGGATTCGACAGTCACCGGCTTTTTTGTTGTCTCTCGTTCTCCATGGTGTGTTGTTTTCTTTTTTGTTTCTGAATATGAGCAAATCTTCACAGCCATTGATTGTCAATAAAGGCGAAAAAATTGTACATGCGACGGCGATAGAGAGCACGCAGGTCGAAGCCATCGTTAAACAACTTAAAGATGAAAAAATTCAACAGCAACAAGCGCTAATAGCACAACAAAAGAAAATAGAAGACCAGGCCAAGGCAGTTGAAGCAAAACGTATTGCAGAACAAAAAGCTTTGGAAGAGCTTAAGCAACAACATGAGCTTGAACTGAAAAAAGCCGAACAGGAAAAAATTGATGATGCAAAAGCACTTGGAGTATTGAAGGAAAAACAGGCTGCTGAGCAAAAAAAATTGGCAGCATTGAAAGAAGAACAAAAAGTCGCCGCTGAAAAATTGAAGAAAGCTAAAGCAGCAGAAGAAGAGGCGGCTAAGTTAAATAAACAAAAAGATGATGAAGCGAAAGCGGCCAAACAAAAACAACAGTATGAAGCAGCCGCAGCATTGCAGAAGCAAATTGCCACGAAACAAGCTGCAATTGCGCAGCAACGATCAGAAGCGATTAATGGGGTGGTGGATCAATATAAAGGATTGATTTTAGAAGCCATTTCTAAAAATTGGTTGGTCCCCCCTGGAACGGATCCGAAGCTTGCGTGTCAATTAGTGATCACCTTAGGGGCTTCTGGGCAAGTGATGAATGTACAAGTGGTGAAAGGAAGTGGTAATGCATTGCTTGACCAATCAGCGGTAGCAGCAGTGTATAAGGCATCACCCTTGCCGATGCCAGGTGATGCGGATGCAGCAGCGTTATTTAAACAGTTTAGTTTAACGTTAAAACCAGAGCAGTTTGTTGAGATTTAGCAAGAGATATCTATTCCTAACATATGCGATACAATACGGCAATAGCGACATAATATATAAGAGGTATTCAAAATGAAAATTTTTTTAAAAACATGTGCGCTATTTTTTTTGGCATTGTCATTCATGCCAGCCCAAGCATTATTAAATCTCGAGCTCACGCGCGGTGTTCGCTCTGCTTTGCCTATTGCAATTGTGCCGTTTAACAATGTTGAGACCTTGCCTGAAGAGCTGCAGGTTTCTGCCGTTGTCGTTCATGACTTAACCAATAGCGGTGAGTTTTCTGTATTAACAGGAGCTAATTTGCCGCAGAACCCGACGAGTGTAGGAGAAATTCAAGTATCACGTTGGCGCGGATTGGCAGCACAATATGTGTTGGTGGGAAAAATTTCCTCTGAAGGATCTAATCAATATCGTGTTGAAATGAGTTTGGTGAATCTTTATAAAGGGCAGAGCGCTGATAAAGTATTACCCTCCTCTGTGCTTTTAACTAAGACATATACTGTGGAGAGAAGTCAGTTAAGGCGTTTAGGGCACAAAATAAGTGATGAAGTGTACCAGGCATTATTGGGCGGGCCTGGTGTTTTTTCTTCGAAAATTGCATATATTTTAGCTCAACCTGGGAAAACACCTACGCAACCTGATTATCATTTGATGGTGGCGGATTATGATGGTCATAATGCACGCTCGGCAGCTAATTCGAATCAACCTATGATGTCGCCTGCTTGGTCACCTGACGGTCAACAGATTGCTTTTGTTTCTTTCCAGAAAAAATTACCTGCCATTTTTGTGGCAAATATACAAACAGGCGCATTACAGCAGGTCACTGCTCTTGCAGGAATTAATGGTGCGCCGACTTGGTCGCCAAATGGCAAGCAATTGGCGTTCGTGTCTTCTCAAACAGGATCTGCTAAACTTTACGTTATTGATTTGACCAGTCGTGAAGTGACACGATTGACTGAGGGTTATTCCATTGATACTGAGCCGTGTTATATGCCAGATGGCCGTAGTTTAGTATTTACATCAAATCGTGGCGGTAGCCCGCAGATTTATGAGTATTCTTTTGCAACAAAAAGCGTTGAACGTTTGACGTATGTTGGAGATTACAATGCAAGTGCCAGTATTTCTCCTGATGGTAAACAAATGGCAGTATTACATAGGGATAGCAAAAGTGGGTTTAATGTTGCAGTGCAAAATTTAGACACAGACCATTTTCAAGTCTTAACACGAGACAATGAAGATGAATCTCCTAAGTTTTCGCCTAATGGAAAATTAATTTTGTATGCAACTCACACAGGAAATAAGCATGTTTTAGCGATTGTTTCAGTTGATGGGCAAATTAATCTTAAACTGCCTGCGAGTGAAGGTAATGTGCTAGAACCTGCATGGTCTAAGTAATATAATCATTTTTTTAAAAGAGAGGGTAAGGTAATGAAGTTGAAAAAAATTGTAAGTATGAGTGTTATTGCTGTAAGCATTATGGCGTTGGCAGCGTGTTCTAGTCATCGCAATCGTACTGTGGGTGAAAATGGAGCAGGTTCTGGCTATGAAGGCGGTGATGTTGACGCAGGTGTTTTGAATGGCCAAGGTTTAGGCGAGCATGGCGGATTAATGGGCGCAGATGGTAAGCCGATGACGACCGAAGAATTGATTGCAGTGAAAACCTATCACTTCTCTTATGACAGTGCAGATATTTTGCCTGCTGATAAACAAGCTGTCATTGCTCAAGCACATTATCTTGCAAGCAATTCTAGCAAGCATGTTTTGTTAGCTGGAAACACTGATGCTCGTGGAAGTCGTGAGTACAATATTGCGTTAGGCTGGCGTCGTGCTCAAAGTGTTGAAGATCTCATGCTGTTGAATGGTGCGAGCAAGGCTCAAATTCAATTGGTGAGTTATGGTGAAGAAAAGCCAGTATCTTTTGGTGATTCTGAACAAGCGTACCAAGAAAATCGACGGGTGGATTTAACGTATGAGAATTAAGCCTATTCTTATAACATTATCAGCTTTATGTGCAGCGCAAATTTCTTTCGCGCTGCCTCAAGTGACTGACGCAGATGACGCTTCGTCGTCATCTTCGCAGGAAGGTAGTGGTTATTTGGCTTCTGGTGGGCCTGTCGCTGCACCAGAGCCTAGGGTTAACGCATCTCAAAGTGCTGCACAAAAAAGCCAAGGCATTAACGATGATTTGCTAACAAAAATAAATACATTAGAACAAGAAGTTCAGCAGTTACAAGGGCGCGTTGATGAATTGCAACATGCATTAAAGCAGTCACAAACAGAGCAAGCGCAACAGTTTCTGATTTTGAATAAGAAATTAGCGGCAGCTCCAGTGCCTGTTCCTGTGGCAACGAAGCCAAAGCCTGTTGCATCTGCTGTAGTAGCTCCTGTAAAAGTAAACGCGGCGGTTCAACCAGTAACGGCTGAAGATCAAGAAAAAAAAACCTATGATGCTGCTTATAGTTTAGTTTCTTCAAAGGCATACTCTGATGCAGTTGATGCATTTATTGCTTATTTGAAGATTTACCCAGATGGACGTTATGCAGCCAATGCGAATTACTGGCTAGCTGAGTTAGAAGCTCATCTACAAAACTATCCTGAATCGCTTAATTATTTACAAGTCGTAGTGAAGCAGTATCCGCAGTCAAATAAAGTGCCAGATGCTCTTTTGAAATTAGGAATTATTAATCAACGACTAGGGAATGATGCTAAAGCGCAAGAATGGCTTGCGCAGTTGGTGAAGGAATACCCTCAAAGTGCTTCTGCACAATCGGCAAAGGAATATATTACACCTTCTTATTAACTCGTAGTTTATCAAATTTACGTGTCTACTAAAGTGGGGTAAGACGACCCTTTTCTGCAAAATATTGCACGATATTTTATATGCAAAGGTAAGTATCTAGGTCTTTGTTGAAGGGTTGCATGTTGTCTTCGAGCACGAAAATTGCTACTGAATGTGGAAGCACTTGGTAACCCTTGAACGAGAGATGAGGTGACTCATCCCAACCATGCACGACGGTGCCACGCTCTTTGGCGTTCAACAGATTCACATAACTCTTGTTGAAATTTGCGCCGTTGACCTCGGGCGTGATTTTCAAATCGGTAATATCAAAAGTCTTGCCCGAAGAATTCAGTACAACCAGAGCTTCGCTGCTTCCAGAAACTCGTGAGAATGCTAGCAAACCTGACTCTTTGTTTGCGACTCGGAAATAAGGCACGCTACCCGACAAAGCGCTACACGATTTACGGATCGCGATGAGCTTGCGCATATAGTTATAAAGATCATGCTTGGTGTTGAGGTAAGGGTCGTTGTTGACCGCAGGTGCTTTCACTCCTGGCTGATAGCCGATATGCGCTAGATGGTTCACATCATAGGCCAAGTTGCTGGACCTAACGATACTGCCTAAGCGCCACGGACCAGTGATAAACATATCCTGACGATAACGCGTGTGGTTATCGTACGAAGTGTCGCGACAAACTCCCTCGAGCTGATTGCGAACGCGTGGGTCTTTAACTTCGGTCTGGTTGAAATTGCACATGCCGTCCAAGCCCTGCTCCATGCCGTAGTAAATAATGGGCACGCCATGCGTGGTGAACAGATAACCCAGTGCCGCGCGGAATTTCCACTCGTCATGAGTTATGGTCAAAAAACGCGGCCAATCGTGTATTTCGATCAGGTTCCAATTGGTCGCGGTATCGCTGCCGCTTTTTACGAGCGTCAAGAAAGGGTCAGAAACGTTGTCGTTGGTGACTTCGTCGCCCTTCCAGAACCAATTTTTGATATTTAGGGGCGATAAACCTTGCTCCTCCTGAAATACTGAACGCATACGATGGGAGTGACCGAAATCGTAGATAGCGTTCAAGCCCGGATGAGGAAAGTAGGCATGCGACCAAGCCGTTTTCTCAATTTTCGGCAGCATCTCGCTTACGGTTAGCGGACGACCTCCGCCATTTTCGCTGTACATGTCGCCCAAGTAGAGCGCTACGTAATCGGTCCTACCTACGATTTCACCGATGATGAAGAAGTTTTTCTTACCAATGCTCTCGGCGTATGAACGGATCTCGGTCGAAAACTTACCGACAAAATCTGGAGTCACGTGCTTGGCAGCATCGAGTCGGAAGCCATCGACATCCGCGTAAGCAATCCAATATTTATGTAATTCAATGAAGATTGCTTGGAAGTCTCCATTCAGGGTGTTGAAGTCGAACATCGACGAGCTAAAATCGCCAAAAATTGCGGGTGGACCAAAAGCTTTACTCGTTCCATCGAGATGCCCGCAGCGGTTATAAAAGGTTTGATTGCGCAATGGCTTGAAAAATGTCGGTCCGAACTCTAACTCGCGCTGGCCACGCACCAGACCTGTAGGGTTATTCCATTCTTCTTGACCCAAATCACTCACGCAGAGATTAAAGAAAGCTGAATTAAATGGCGTGGCGTGATCGTTGTAATCAGTGTTGTTGTCGCAAATGTGATTCACTACAATATCCAGAATAACTTTGATACCGAGCTGATGCGCGGCGGTTACCAATTGGCGCAAATCATTTTTGGTGCCGAAAGCTGGATCCAACTCAGCGAAATTTTGCGTGCAATAACCGTGGTAAGAACTGCTACTTTTCAAAATGGGTGTGATCCACAAGCTCGTGACTCCCAGCTTAGAAAGATAACCCAAGCGCTCGGTAATGCCTTTTAAATCTCCACCGTGATGGTAGTTATTGATACCTTCAAGATCATTGCTTTGATGCTCGCTTTGGAAATTTTCGATATTGTTTTGGTTGTTCGTTGGATCGCCGTCATTGAAGCGGTCGACTACGATCTGATAAACAATTTCCTTTGCCCAGGTATTGGGTGAAGCGAGGCGTTTGTTTTTTGTGATTTTGGCGAAGCTTTGAAATGACGCTTCGGCGTTTTTTACACGGTCTCTCGACCAGGTCATAACAGCTGCCACGCCTTCTTTAGGATTTTCGGCCGAGGGCACAAGAGTATCTGTTGGGGCTATCGTCAACATCACGCCGAATAAGAGCAAAAATTTTGAATATTTCAGCTTATTTTTTGGCATTATGACTCCTGGTAATTTTATTTTTTCCAACAGCCCGATTAATTCAAACACTTCTTGCTTCACTTCTCGCATTTCATGAAAAAACAAGATGATTTTTTTCATAACTAACCGGCTTCATGCGTGGAGAAAATTCTTCAGGCTTAACAGAATGCGAATTCAGCCTGTCATTAATTTTCTGAATACTCTGCCCCCCTTGATCTTTTTTTTAAGAGTGCAAGTGCCACTCGCCCCTACAACGGCGCCAATGTACCGCTTCGTCTCATATTACTCGCGGTTATTGAGGCAATTTTAATGCCATAAACATCATTATCCATGGAAGTTCTTGCAATGATAATCCGCAAGTTCATGCTTTGGGTGGGAAGAATGATGCTCCCTGAAAATTGTACTTCGATTGGAATATCAAATACCCAATAATATCGTCCAGATGTTATGCCTTGATCATAAAGAGAGGGCGCGCCTTTAGGATGCACAACACTTACGATAGTATCTTTTGTAGTGTATTCTCCAAAATTCGCGATAGTATTCAAGATTGAAAGGTAGGAGTTTTGCGTTTCAGGGAGTAGGTAATCTAGATTAGCTTTAAGCTGCGTAGGGTATTGTTGTAGGTCGTAACTAAATAGCTGTATTACCGTACGCAGCAGCCACTGGTTAATCTCTTCTTCTTGAAAATTAGTTTGATCAATAGGGATTTTAGGGGTGATAGTATAGTTACTAATTGCTAGAGAAGAAGGATTAAGTGCTTGAGCCTCTTCGGCAGGCACATAAATATCTGCAGGTTTTTGCAACAATAGGAAAATAATCAAAAAGACGCAAATCAGATTTGTCAGCGTTACGGTTGCTGTTGCAAAAACGGTTCGACGGTATTGATCTTGGTAAAAGTTTGAGAATAGTGGCGTGGGAACAGTCAGTTCAGACGAGTGTCGCTTTTTTGTCGATGTTTTCTCTTTAGGGTTTTGCATGATTGTTTCAATTAAAACAAGTTATTAGTGACACTATAGCAAGTTGTTTGTTAGGGGTATATAAGGGTCAGAGTCAACTGACCCTCTGACCGGAAAAACTGTAAGCGTAGAAGATTACCCAGTGGTACACACATTACCACTTCCGAAGCAGCCACCAGATTTCCACTTACACGCAACATTCGACGTTGTACAATCACACGTCCAGGAGCTGTGACCGCGGTCTCTCACCCACTTTCCCCCCGCCTCTTTACAAGCGTTTCTTGTTTGTGCATTCGCCTCAGTGCAGCTGTCTGGCTGCCCGCCAGTCAGTTGGTAGTGAGACTCACAATCAGCCTGAGTTGTATTATGAAAGTTAGGACAATAGTCTGCAATCAAAGTGCTGCATGCAACTGATGCTGCAAATCCTTGTTGTCCTGCTAGCACTAAAATGAACAAAAAACTACGCAAAAATTTTCTCATTTCACCATCTCCATGTTTTAAGCATTCTTTGAACCCTATTTCAACAAGAATGCTACTATACTTGTTATGAAAAACACAAGAGGTGAGGTTAATTTTCAGGCCGGTCATTCACGAAACGCGAAACTCCTGTATACTAGCGGACCTATATCTTAAATACATTTTTTTATGACTATCGAAACCAATCCGCTTAAATACAGCATTCAAGACCTTATGCAACGCACCGCCGGCCTTAGGGGGTATCTTTGACTTTGATGCCAAAGCCGAGCGTTTGGAAGAAGTTATTCGTGAATTAGAAAGTCCTAGCCTATGGAATGATCCTGAAAAAGCCCAGATTTTGGGTAAAGAAAAAGTCCAACTTGAAGCGGTGGTCAATGTCATTGTTACTTTGGAAAAAGAGTTACAAGAGTCGCTAGCTCTATTGGAAATGATTGCCATGGATAATGACGAATCGGCATTAGCTGAGCTCACCGAAGAAGTTGTACCTTTAATCGCTCAAGTAGAACACTTAGAATTTTGTCGCATGTTTTCAGGCAAAATGGATAAGCAACCGGCGTATTTAGATATTCAATCAGGGTCCGGTGGTACAGAAGCCCAAGATTGGGCGGAAATGTTATTACGCATGTATTTGCGCTGGGGTGAGCGGCAGGGGTTTACAGTGGAACTCATTGAAGCCTCACCAGGAGATGTCGCTGGTATTAAAAGTGCAACGATTAAATTCAGTGGTGATTTTGCTTACGGTTGGTTGCGTACAGAGTCAGGAGTGCATCGTTTAGTACGAAAATCGCCTTTTGATTCAGGCAATCGTCGCCATACATCGTTTGCAGCGGTATTTGTTACGCCTGAAGTGGATGATGATATTGAGGTTGAAATTAACCCAGCAGATTTACGTATTGATACTTATCGTGCAAGTGGCGCCGGTGGTCAGCACGTCAACCGAACAGATTCGGCGATCCGAATTACGCATTTGCCTAGCAATATTGTGGTGCAATGTCAAAGCGATAGGTCACAACATAAAAATCGCGCAGAGGCGATGAAGCAATTAAAATCTAAATTGTATGACTTAGAGATACAAAAACGTAATGTAGAAAAACAAGCATTAGAAGATAGTAAATCGGAAATTACTTGGGGCAGTCAAATTCGTTCTTATGTTTTGGATGATTCCCGTATTAAAGATTTACGCACCAAGTTTGAAACAGGTAATACACAAGATGTGTTAGATGGCGGAAAAATGTTAGATAAGTTTATAGAAACAACTTTAAAGTCAGGGGTATAGTCAATGAGCGAAAAAATCGAATTAGAAAATCAACATAATGAAATCAATGAAAATGAATTAATTGCTTTGCGTCGAGAAAAACTAACGCAGTTGCGTCAAAGCTCTGACAATGCGTTTCCTAATCATTTTCGACGTGATGAATTCGCGGCAGATCTTCATCAAAAATATGGTGAGTTGACGAAAGAAGCTCTCGAAGAAAATAAAATTCAGGTGAAAATCGCTGGGCGTATGATGATGCGTCGTGTCATGGGCAAGGCAAGCTTTGTTCATTTACAAGACATGACCGGGCATATTCAATTATATGTGCGTCAAAATGATGTTTCTGATGATGTGTACGAAACATTTAAGCATTGGGATTTAGGTGACATTTTAGGTGCGACTGGTTTTCTGTTCATTACTAAAACGGGTGAATTGTCCGTGCATGTTGAAACGGTAGAGTTGCTGACAAAATCATTGCGCCCATTACCGGATAAATTTCATGGTTTGACGAATATCGAATCGCGTTATCGTCAACGTTATTTAGATATCATGGTAAATGAAGAGTCACGTAAAGTATTTGAAGCGCGTTCAAAAATTATCAATGGTATTCGTCAATTTTTGACTGAGCGTCGTTATATTGAAGTAGAAACACCGATGTTACACGCGATTGCTGGCGGCGCATTGGCTAAACCTTTTGTGACTCATCATAACGCATTAGATATGGAGTTATATTTACGTATTGCACCTGAGCTTTATTTGAAACGATTAGTCGTTGGTGGAATGGAGCGCGTATTTGAAATTAATCGCAACTTTAGAAACGAAGGGCTATCAACACGGCATAATCCAGAATTCACCATGTTGGAATTTTATCAAGCGTATGCCGATTATAAAGAATTAATGGACATGACTGAAGAATTATTTAAAAGATTAGCGCTGCAAGTCTGCGGAAATACAGCGATTGACTATCAAGAGCATCATATCGATTTTTCAAAACCATTTGCGCGTATGACAGTGAAAGATGCTATCGTGCATTTTAATCCTGATGTAAAAATGAGTGATTTAGATGAGTTAGAGAAAGCTAAATCTATCGCTAAAAATTTAAAAATTAAATTACAGCCGAGTTATGGATTAGGAAAAATTCAAATAGAGATTTTTGAGGCTACTGCTGAGCATCTGTTGATTCAACCGACGTTTATTACTGAATATCCAGCGGAAGTCTCACCGTTGGCAAGATGCAATAATCAGGATCCTTTTATTACCGATCGATTCGAGCTTTTTATCGGGGGACGAGAAATTGCCAATGGATTTTCCGAATTAAATGATTATGAAGATCAAGCAGAGCGTTTCCAAAAACAAGTGCAAGATAAAGCCGCTGGCGATGATGAAGCGATGCCCTACGATGAAGATTATGTGCGCGCATTGGAACATGGATTGCCACCCACAGCGGGCGAGGGAATTGGAATTGATCGTTTAACAATGTTATTCACTAACTCACCATCGATTCGTGATGTGATTTTATTCCCATTGATGCGGCATGAATAATTATTGAATCCACTCTCCAATATCGATAATACGATAAAAATATTGTTGATCATACACGGAGGCAGAAACGTCACCTAAGTGAAATAACACAGGGACGGCGGCCATGCCGCGAGGAAAATAAAGTCGGCTAATTTTATCACGCATTTCATCAATAATTTCAATACCGATTTCATTGCGTTTAAATTTAAATTCACAAACAAATAAATTGTGAGTGCGGGTTTGGATTAAATAATCAATTTGGCAGCCTTTCTTTTTTAAAGTGGGTCGCTGCCAGTAAGGATTATCGGCAATAATATCGGCATTCATAATGCCCAAACATTTTAATAGTAAAGGTCGATTTTCAAGTAACAAATTTTCAACTTGTAACCCCAATATACTGGGCCAGTTGGGTAGCTGTTCGAGATTCAAACCTTGATAAGTATTCTGATCGATTTTGAGGCGATTGGGTGCAATGTATTTTAAATAAAAACGTGTATAGCTATCGCTTAAACGATACAGTGTTTGTTTGCCAGTTTTGCCTGTATTGATAGACCATTGTGGATGTTGTGAAATAAAACCAGCAATTTTTAAATGCTGTAATAAAGTACTAAGGGTTCCGCTTTTTGCATAATCTATTTGCGCGCGAATTTCAGACAAAGTTTTCATGCCAGCGCTTAAAATAGTCATTATTTTTTTATAAATTTGTCCTGAACCATTAAATAAATCATGAAAAATCCGGTCAAACTCAGTGGTGAGCAAGCCATTTTTTTCAAAACATAATCGTTGAATATTTTGATCTGCCATATAAGAAGATTGAATCTGTTCCAGATACCAAGGAATGCCACCGGTTACTGCCAAAATTTTATAAATTTCATATGTTGAGCCTTTAAAGCCACGTGATTTTAGTAGCTCAGCGGATTCGCTAATGGAAAGCGGGGAAAGATGCATGATTAATGCAATTCTTCCAAAAAAAGCAGTACTTTGAATAATATTTTTTTCAACCCAAGTGGATACTGAACCACAAAGTACCAATGTAACTGCCGGGTGCTTTGGCATTTCCAAATCCCACCAAGTTTTCAGCTTCGGAATAAAAGTAGGATCTTTGGCCGCCATCCACGAAATTTCATCTAAAAGAACAACCGTTGGATGAATAGGTAACGCGCTTGATAAGGCATAAAAAGCATCACTCCAATCCGTAAATGTGATAGGAGCGATACCAAGAATTTTAGCGAGTTGCCGTCCAAAGTTATCGCGTTGCATTTGTGCAGTAATTCCCTCGATAGGCGCTAGGCCAGCAAAGGAAAAGAAAGTCTTACTTTGTGAGGCTTCTTGGGCAAGGCGGCTTTTTCCAACCCGTCGTCGACCAGTGATCACGACTAATTGTGGCCCGGATTGATTGGCAATATCCCGAAATTTTTGTAATTCCAGAGAGCGGCCAATAAAAGGTTGGGTATTTGATGGCATCAGTTAACATGCTCAAAAGTGTAAAAAGTCAATTATGAGCATGATAACCAATAAAATCAATATGCTCAAAAATAGAAAATGTCATTTTTGAGCATGTCAGAAGGGAGATTAAGCCTGAGATAGTTTTTTTGCAGCTTGTTTTTCTTTGTATTTCACATGCAATGTTTGAAAAAATACATAAAATGTTGGTACAAAAATAACGGCTAAACCTGTTGATGATAACATTCCGCTACACACCGCGAGACCAATCGAACGGCGTGCATTCGCCCCCGCGCCGGATGAAAATACCAGTGGTAATACCCCCATAATGAACGCAAATGAGGTCATTAAAATAGGTCTAAATCGAGTTTTTGCACCCAAGACCGCTGCTTCCATCACCGTTTTGCCATTCATTTCATGCTCTATGCGTGCCACTTCAACAATCAGAATTGCATTTTTTGCAGCAAGTGCAATCAGCAGCACAACTCCAATTTGCGTATAAATATCATTAGACATTCCTAACGGCGCTAAGAGTGTTAGTACGATTGTGGTTCCTAAAAGCGCTAATGGAATACTACATAAAACAGCAGCAGGAGTAATCCAGCTTTCATATTGTCCTGCGAGCACCAAGTAAACGAGGATTAATGCCAAGGCAAAAATGTAATAGGTTGCGTTACCGGCAAGGATTTGTTGATACGCAGTACTTGTCCATTCATAAGTCATGCCTGCCGGTAAAATATAGTCTGCAGCTTTTTCCATTGAATCCATCGCTTGGCCAGCACTGTAACCTTTAGCGGCCATTCCTATTATGGTTGCTGAAGGATATAAATTATATAAAGGCACAAGCGCTGGACCTACCACTGGTTGTAGATCAATCATTGTTCCTAGCGGCACCATATCGCCATTACTATTTCTTACGGTGTAATTACGCATTTGTTCTGCAGTCATTCTTGTATCCGTACTCGCTTGGACATAGACAGAAAACACTTGGCCAAATTTGTTAAATAAATTGACATACGAAGAGCCTAAATAGCTTTGTAAAGTATCAAACGCGTCGCCAATGGATACCCCCATAGCTTCAGCTTTGGTTCTATCGATAGGAGCAGAAACCTGTGGTACTTCCGCGCGAAAAGAAGTCAGCATGCGTTGAACTGCTGGTTGTGTTTCCAAGGAGTATTTTACAATGCTATCAGTGGCTTGTTGTAATTTACGATAATCGAAACTGCCATCCGTTAATTCTACTTGCATCTGTACGCCGCCAGAGAGACCGAGCCCCTGAATAGGCGGTGGAACGGCTACTAATACTTTGGCATTTTTTTCTTGGCTTGCAACTTTATTCAGTGCTGTATACATCGGGAGTAAGCCTAGTTTGCGACCACGAACGCTCCAATCCTCAAGCATGATGTAAATCACGCCCGCGTTGGGAAGGGCGGCGTTACTATCGAGAAGAGAAATTCCTGTAATAGCAATAGCATCTTTTACTCCTGGCACTTTTAATGTCTCAGCGGTTAAGCGATTTAAAGTGTTATTTGTTCGCTCTAAGGAAGCGCTATCGGGTAACAGGACGCTCATCATCATGTAACCTTGATCTTCTAGTGGTACAAAACCTGTTGGTACGCGTGCAAATCCAATAATAGCAATGACTACTAATATCCCTGCGATTATTGAATATTGGCCACTTTTATGCACCATACGTTCAATCATCGCGACATAACGACTTTCCAAGGAATTATAAAAGCGATCAAAAGCGCGGAAAAAGCGGTTTTTCTTGGCATTGTGATCGATGGATTTTAACCACAAAGCACACTGTGTGGGTTTCAAGGTCATGGCGTTGATAGCACTAATTAAGGCAGTGGAAGCAATAACCAAAGCAAACTGCGCGTACATTTGGCCTGTTAATCCCGGTAAAAAGCCTGCAGGGATAAATACTGCCATCAGGACCAAGGTAATTCCAAGAATCGGGCCCTGTAAGTGTTTCATCGCTTCAATCGATGCTTGCTTGGGTTCCATGCCTCTTTCAATGTATTGTGTCACGCCTTCCACGACTACAATCGCGTCATCGACTACAATACCGATGGCTAATACCAATCCAAACAAGGTGAGCAAGTTGACGGAATATCCAAGAGCAGCCATCGCAGCGAATGCACCAATAATCGTCACCGGAACGGTTGTTGCTGGTACCAAAATGGCGCGAAAATTTTGTAAAAACACGACGATAACTAATAATACTAAAATCCCTGCTTCAAACAGTGTTTTATACACTTCTTCTACGGAGGCTTTAACAAAGATAGTGGTATCGAAAGGAATGTGATATTCCATGCCGGGAGGGAAGCTTTTTGCCATTTTTGCCACAGAATCACGCACGGCTTGTGCAACATCTAAAGCATTTGCTCCGGGCAATTGAAAAATACCAATTGCGGCGGTTGGCTTTTGATCAAACTGTGCGGTTTGCTTATAGCTACTTGAGCCTAATTCAACATGACCCACATCTTTAACTCGCACCACTTGACCACTTGGGCTGGTTGTTGAGCTTTGGTCAGTAGAGGAAGGTGTCTGTGATTTAACAATAATGTTTTCAAATTGTGTTACGTCAGCTAATTGACCTGGCACATTCACGGTTAATTGCGTGGATTGCCCTGTATTGGCAGGTGTGGCGCCTAATTGTCCAGCAGCGACTTCCTTGTTTTGATTTTTAATTGCATTGATCACATCACTAGGCATCAAAGCATATTGCTGCATTTTACCGGGATCTAGCCAAATACGCATGGCGTATTCGCCACTGCCAAACACCAGCACATTACCTACGCCAGGAATACGCGCAAGTTCATTTTGCATATTAATTGCAGCATAATTATTTAAAAATAAGCCGTCGTATTCACCATTTTTTGCAGTTAACGTGATGAATTGCAGAATTGCAGTCGATTTTTGTTGAACCATAACCCCTTGTTGTTGCACTGATTCTGGCAATTGCGCTAAGGCTGCTTGAACGCGATTTTGAACTAAGACTTGATTGTAGTTAAGATTGCTTCCAATTTCGAAAGTAACGACCAAGCTATAGTTACCAGTATTGGTGCTGGTAGATTGCATGTAAAGCATGCCTTCTACACCGTTGATTTGCTGTTCGATTGGCAAGGCGACAGTATTAATTAATGTCTTTGCGTCGGCGCCAGGATAGTTGGCGGTAACAGAAATAGTGGGTGGAACAATCGGAGGGTATTGTGAGACCGGAATTGCATAAAGCGCAACTAATCCTATCAGTATAAATAATAATGCAATGACATTGGCGAGTACTGGTCTGTCTATAAAAAATTTTGACATGTTCATGCTGATGTCGTCTCCGTCGGCGTCACTTCACCGCCTGGCGTAGCATTTTGTATCCCTTCCACGATCACGGTGTCTTCTGCTTTAAGCCCTTTGACAACGACAGTTCTACCGTTTTCGGTGCTGCCAGTGGTGACATGCACTTGGTGGACTTTGTTATCGGCGCCAAGTGTAAAAACATAAGGGCCAATCTGATCTGCCATGATTGCGGTGTCTGGTATTGTTAATTGTGAAGCTGGTTTAGCCAAGGCAATACGTACTTTAGCGAATAGTCCAGGCAAGAGCTTGAGGTTTTTATTGTGTAAAATGCCTCGCAATTGAATGGTGCCCGTGGAAGCTTCTAATTCTGTTGCGACAAAATCCAGATGACCTTTGTGAGGAAACCCTTTTTCATTTTGTAATGCAACTTCAATGGGGATTTCATTGATTTGCGAAGATTTAAATTCTGCTTTTCGCGCCAGTTTTCGAATTTCCAATAAGTCCAATTCATTGACATTGAAATAAACATAAATCGGATCAATTTGTTGTATCGAAGCTAATTCAGTTGCCTCACCGTTACCGACTAAATTGCCTGGGTCAATAAGATGGCGTCCAATGCGTCCGTCGATGGGTGATAATACGTGTGTGTAACTATAAGTAATTTCGGCACTATTTAAGCTTGCAGTGGCGCTTTTAACTGCGGCAGCTGCTTCGTCACGAGTCGCTAACCACTGCTGTAATTCTGCGAGCGAGGTGGCGTGTTTTTTATACATTTTTTCTTGACGTTTGTATTCTTGTTCGTCGTAAGTAAAAGCCGCGATGTTTGACTCCAGTGTTGCTTTTGCCTCTATAACGTCGTCAATATAAGGTTGAGGTTGGATGACAAATAGCAAATCGCCTTTTTTGACAACACTACCATCTTTGAAGTTATAAGAGTCTAGGTAGCCAGAGACTCGAGCAACTAAATCGACAGAGTTATAAGCTACGGTATTTCCAGTTTCTATAAGATAAGGGGTTATTTGCGATATCACAGGTTTGGCGACTGTTACCGATGGAGGCGGTGGGCGATCATTTTTCTTATCGCAGCCGGCGCTTAACAAAGCTAGTAATAGCAAACAGGTTATTTTATTCATTTTTAATTGCATCATTTTTATCACCAGCTAGGTAAAACGGAGGACGGAGGTTTGTCTGCATCAGAATTTGTATTCAGCATATCCCCCCAATTGCTACGATCCGACATTTGTTTTTTCACATCGTCCGATACAACATCATGGCCTTGACGGATTTGCCAACCGCCGCCCAAGGCGCGATAGAGTGAAATGACATCTTGAGGAACACTGCCTTGCGCATTAGTTAAAGAGAGTTGTACATTCAGTTGGTCAACTTCCGCGTTTAACACATCGGAATAATCGACTTCGCCTTCTTGATAACGAATTAAAGTGAGTTGTGTTTTTTTCAGCGCGGCCGTATTAGCGGCGGTCATAGATTTTAACGTTTTTTGTGCTTCAACATAACTGACAATACCGTCTTGCACTTCTTTTTGTGCGCTTAATACCGCATTTTGGTAATTGAAAATAGCCTGTTGAAACACTGCATCTTGCTGACGCACTTGATTGGTGATTTGACCATAATTAAGAAGTGGCAAAGATAGAGAGGGGCCGATTGAGTAGGTGCGATTAGACCATTGAAAAATGTCATTAGTCGATGAGTCATTCATGTTTGAAGCAGAATAACCAAAGCTTCCTATCAATGAAAAGGCAGGGTATAACTGCGCTTTTATCGCGCCAATCCCCTCTGACTGTGCTATCGCCTCAAGTTCTGCTTGGCGAACATCTGGCCGTTGCCTCAAAATATCTTTCGGAATACCTACAGCAATCGAAGAAGGTGCTACGGGAATTTTATTCGATTTAGTGTTTGCTTGTTTCGGCAACAGTAAGCCATCTACTTTTTTCGGAGTGGTCCCTAGCAATACCGCCAGAGCGTCTTTTTCTTTTTGAAGATTTGTTTTTATTGGCGGGAGGCTGGCTTCTGTTTGAGAGAGGGAAGTGATTGCTTGCTCGACATCTGATTCACTGATTTGGCCTAATTGATAACGATTTTGGACAAGATCTAAACTTTCTTTTTGTACGGCAATGTTTTTCTCGGTGACAGCAATCTGTGCTTGGTACATGCGTATGGCGACGTAACTCGTGCCAATTTCTGCTGTTAGCGAGACTAATGCATCATCATAAGCCGCGAGTGATGATAAGAAGCTGGCATCATCCGCTCGAATAGCGCGGCGATATTTACCCCAGAAATCAGGCTCCCAACTCGCTTGCAGATTCGTCGAGGCAATATCAAAAGTAGAGCTACGTGTATCACTATCGACACCTCCGCTACCCATGCTTTGGCGAGTGTAATCTGCTGATAGACTTTGTTGTTGTGGGTAAAGCTCGCCAACGGATTGTGCTAATAAGGCGCGTGCTTGCAGTACGTTCATACCAGTACTTTGTAAGCTCAAATTATTTTTATAACCTTCTTCAATCAGGTTATTGAGCACAGGATCATTGAAAGATTTCCACCACGCAGCATCTTGCGTCTTGCTGGTATTCGCGCCATGATTACCACTGCTGCCATTAGCATTCATCCATTGGTCATCGACCTGTGTTTCTGGCTTTTTATAATCCGGCCCTACCATCGTGCAAGCGTTCAGCAAAAGAAGCGTCAATGCCGCGACAGATACTGATTTTATTTTATACATCTTCTTGTGGCTGGCTCATTTTACAAGGTTATTCCATCATCATATCTCAACTGAGGATCATGTCAAAATATATGATTACTTATAAATACCGCCAAGCAGGGTTTTCGCTAGTCGAGCTTATGATAACGCTGGCTATTGTTCTTATTGTGGCGTTGTTTAGCGCGCAAGAGTTCTCTAATTTTTTTGAACATAGAAAACAACGGATTTTTATGCAGCAACTTTACCATGACCTGAAATGGGCGCGGCTCGAGGCGATCGTTCTAAATATCCCGGTGACGATACAGCCGTATAATAATCAATTAGATATCGTCACCAATACCTGGTGTGATGGTTGGGTTATTTTCAAAAATTCTGACAAGATTGGGTTGGAAACAGCGGCTCAAATTCTAAAGATACACTCAGGCCGGCAAGATTGTCATATCACTTTTTCTAGCTTTCCCGAGCGAGCCTATTTTCAATTTTCACCCGAAGGAAGCAGTGATTATCAAAATGGTACTTTTCGTTTTTATGATCAATCAAATGTGTCCATGGAAATCATCGTCAATCAAACTGGTCGCGTACGATGGGACTCTTGATGGCCTCATCAGTTGTATTTTTGCCCAATCCAAAGTATGATAAAAGTATGAATTATTATATTAAGAGGAGATTGTATGAATGCAATAGCATCGAAAATTGCCATTTCAATTGACAGTGGTTTGCTTGATCGGCTTGATGCGTTTATTCAAAAAAAACATTTTAAAAATCGTAGTCAGGCGATTCAGTCTGTAGTAGAAGAAGCCGTAGGTCGTTTAGAGCATAGTCGATTAGCCGAAGAATGCAGTAAGTTAGACTTTGCCTATGAAAGACAGTTGGCCGATGAATGGCGGGATATCGAAGGAGAAGAAGAGTGGTCGAAATATTAAGAGGCGATATTTTTTGGGCTGACTTGGAGCCAACAAAAGGGCGTGAGCAATCTGGAAGACGGCCAGTGTTGATTCTGAGTCATAAGATTTTTAATGAGAAGTCTGGAACAGTTATCGCTCTGGCTTTAACTAGTCAGTTGCAAAAAGCAGGTTTTCCGCTCACTTATCTATTAGAAGAGGCGCTGCAGCAACAAAAATCTTGGGTGAAAATCAGTCAGATTAGAACCTTGTCGACGTTAAGGTTGGACAAAAAAATAGGGCATGTGCCTTTATCAGAAATGAATAAGATATTAGAAGGGTTGAATGAAATTATTAGTTAGCTAAATTGATCGTATGCGCTGGGTTTCTTGAATTTATGCGAAGGAAGCTTGTTGAAAGTTTAAAATAATCCTTGTGTAAAATCCTTTCTTTGCCATAAATTTATTCGCCTCATCTTGTAGGGCAAGGCGAACAAATTCTTTGGTTGAGTATCCCAATTTTTCGGCATACGCATAAGCTTTTTGTGCGCTGGCAAGCTTTCTACCATTTTCCAAATCACTTAAATAAGAGACTGTCATACCTAGAGTCTCAGCAAAATTTTTCAGCGTTTCTTCTTCGCAAAGTCGGATGCTGCGAATTACTTTTCCCAGCGATTCATCAGCGCCGCTAATTTTATCTAATTTTTTAACCAAACTTTTAGTATTCATGTTTATTGACTTCGATTACGGTGATTGTAATGGTATCCTTATCTTCAATATAAAAAGCACGGTATGCTTTGCTCAATCGAATAGATCGTTGGCCTTTTCTTTCACCTTTCAGTGGTTCATCATGATAACCCTTGCATAAGCGCGCCTCAGCAATGCCATGATAATTAACGGTTTTTGCCCACATCTTTAGTTTTTCAGCAATATGCTGCGGCAATTTTTTTAACTCTTTCTGAATGTTTGCTGAGTACCGTACAATATCCGCAGTTTTCATATTTAACTTGGCTATGAACACTCTGTTCTCAATTACTTGAAATTATACACTTTAAAGGAGTATTTTCAATAGCTTTTTCAATCCTACTCAAACTGCTCGCGTACAATGGGTCTTCGTATGAGCATCAACGCTAAAATGACCCCAAGTGGTGCGATGATTAACGGCAGAGTATCAAAGAGCGAAATTAGATATCCGCCTAGTAATCCAGTGATTGTCCACATTAGTGCTGCGTTTAAATAACAGGCGCCCATAGCTTGTCCTTGTTGATGTTGATAGCGATTAGAATAAGCGGTAGAAAGTACACCAAAAGCGACGACATCACCTGCCGCGGCTGGTACGCTGCTGAGCCAAATTAGCCAAGACCAATGCGCGTAAAAAGCGATAATCACCAGTAATCCTCCAAGGCATTGCAGTGATAATCCAATTTTCAAGCAAGAAAAAAGTGTAAAACGATTGCGGAGAAAATGAATGCCTAATGAGCTGCCTAAAGCGACCCAGAGCGCCATTAATCCCACGAATAATCCAATACTGCCAGCGGAAAACTGTCCAGTAAGTTTTAATGCGGCGGGAGCATATTGATAATAAAAGCTCCAAGTGATTTGCCCGCAAGCAAGAATAGCGGCAAGACCTAATGTATCTCTAAATAATACGACGCTACCAAAGATTAAACGCAGTGAAGCTGTTTTATGTGGCGTGACGAGAGTTTCTTTAAAGAAGAAATAGCATACTAAAATGCCTACAGCGCTGAGAATAGCAGAAAGAAAAAATGGCGTGGAAAAATTCAGCTGAGCGAAATAGAGGGTGGCGCAATATCCCCCCATGATAGGACCTAAAAAAGCCCCGAAAGCGATCATGCTTTGCAAATATCCCATGGTGAGTAACTTATCTTTACCGGTGGTGATATCACCAATCGTTGCTTGTGCTAGAGGATTAGTCCGACAAAATAAACCTTGAATAAATATACCGAAAATAAATAGATAAATAGAAGAAGATAAAACAGCTATGCTGGTGACAACCCCTGAAACCATGGTGCCAGATAGTGAAAGGAGTAGAAGCTTTTTTCGCCCAAAACGATCTGATAAGCAACTGAGTAATGGCGCCGCAATAAAGCTAGCCACGCTGGGAATCGCCATGCATAAGCCATACCAGTAGCTTCTGGTGTCGAGAGAAATATCATTGGTGAGCAGGTGAGAGTGTAAATCAAAAAATACTAACGCGAATAAAGGGAAAATGATCCGTTCGCTGGCATTGCCAAAGATCATTGTTATGAAGAGAACAAAAATGTTGCGAGTATTTTTCATGTGTCCGCTCCCAAACCAAAGAAGATCTGCGTATACTTAAACGCGAAGATCTTAAACTTATTCTGTGATTTATGAAACTAAAATACTTTGCTGTAGTGGGTAATCCTATCACGCACAGTTTATCTCCACGCATTCATCCTATATTTGCTGAACAATGTGGCATTAATCTGCGCTATGATAAATTTTGCGTTGAAACAGAAGGCACAGCTTTTGAAGATTTTGTTAAAGATTTTTTTAAACAAGGTGGGTCGGGGTTAAATATTACTTTGCCTTTTAAACAAAGAGCATTTGCTTTAGCCGATACATTAACCGAGCGAGCGCGTTTGGCAGGAGCGGTGAATACTCTAATGCCGTTTTCTGGTGGCATCCGGGGAGATAACACTGATGGCGTCGGTTTGGTTCAGGATTTAATACAAAATCAAAAACAAAATATTGCGGGTAAGCATATTCTCATTTTAGGATCAGGCGGTGCAACGAAAGGTATTTTACCAGCTTTGTTGGCAGAATCTCCCAAAAAAATTATTGTTGCTAGTCGAAATCCAGAAAAATGGACGATAGCTCCCTCAAACGAAGTGTCATCCCAGCCCAGGCTGGGGCCCAGTCTTAATCATCGAGTCTCTGGCCTATCTTATGAGAAGTTATTAGAACCCTTTGACCTAATCATCAATGCCACTCCGCTGAGTTTATCCAATCAGCTCCCAAAAATTACTCCTGCAATTTTGCACTCGAGCAGTTTATGCTACGACTTGGTTTATGATAAAAGCCGTGAAACGGTATTTACTCGTTGGGCTAACAATCATGGTATATTGAGTTGTGACGGTTTAGGTATGCTGATAGAGCAGGCTGCAGAAGCTTTTTATCAGTGGCACGGTGTCCGTCCTGTTCAAAAAACAGAGTTATTAGAAGTCTTGATGCATGGCTTTTTTTGCTAAAGCGAGAGTGATTTCTGCTTGTGCATTCGCTTTAGCATTTCCTTCGCGCAGAATACGTAATACTTCGCCTGGGTCAGAAGCATAATGCGCTCGTCGTTCGCGCATTGGCGAAATCAATTCTACTATAGTCTCGATTAATTTTCGCTTACAAACAACATCGCCGATTTGACCGGCACGATAAAGTATTTTAGTTTCTTCCACCCACTGAGTATCTGGATTAAATATCTCATGAAAAATCCATAAAGGATTATTATCCGTTTGGCCTGGGTCTGTTGCTTTAAGCCGATTAGGATCTGTATACATTTTCATTATTTTTTGCTGAATCGTATCGTTATCATCAGAAAGTAAAATCGCATTATTTAAGGACTTACTCATTTTAAGTAATTTGCCTTCTGCGTTTGGCGCACCTGTTCCGACTAAACGTTTTACTCGTCCTAATAGCGGTTTAATAATCGGAAATAAACCGCCTGCGCTGAGGTAATCTTTTTCTAAAGTATGCGAATCAATACCGCAATAAAGTTGATTAAATTTTTTAGCCACAAAACGCGTTAATTCTAAATGAGGCAGTTGATCTTCACCTACCGGAACAATGTCAGGTCGAAATGCTAAAATATCGGCAATTTGTCCCACTGGATAAAGTAAAAAGCCGAAAGGATAAGTATCGCCTAAGTTTTTATCGCGTATCTCATCTTTAATCGTAGGGTTACGCATTAACTCTGCATATGGTACTAGCATACTAAAAAAATAGGTAAGTTCTGCAATTGCAGGGATTTCTGATTGAATGAATATGGTGCTTTTTTGTGGATCAATACCTGCACCCAAATAATCTAAAGCGATATCAAGAACACTTTGTCGAATATCTTCCGGTTGTGAGGCGCGCGTTGTAAAAGCATGAATGTTGGCAATAATAAAAAAACACTCATAACTTTCTTGCAGCTTAACTCGATTTTCCAAAGAACCTACCCAGTGACCTAAGTGTAGTTTTCCTGTTGGGGTGTCGCCAGTGAGAAGGCGAGGGCGGTCAGTGTGCATAGTCATATTAAATCTTTTTTCTCTTATACCAAATCAAATAAATAGGAATTCCGCTCAATACAAAAATTGAAGCAGTTGCAATAATAAAAATAGAAGTTTCTTTAAGTACCCAAATGCAAAAAATAAGCGCAATTAAAGCGTATATCCAGTGATAAAGCTTGGCCTTTTCTTGCCATAGTATTTTTATATAAGCCAGGGTGCAAAATCCATAAACAAATAGAAATGCAGTCACAGAATAATCAATGATCGACGTAACCTGTTGTGCAATGCTGTGATCAGCGGTTAAAATAAGAAAAGGTAGTATTCCAATACAGCTAATAATTAAGCCATACCTTGGAGCATCGTGTTTGTTTTTCTTAGAAAAATGACCAGGTAATAAACGATCTTCGGCGAGACCCAGAGCAATTTGTCCGCTTGCTAGCATCCATGCGTTCAATGTGCCAATACAAATAATGGAAGCGATTAAAGAAATGACAAGATGCCATTGCCCTCCAAACAGATATTCACTGGCGTCAGTATAAGGGGCTTTTGAGGCTGATAAAACATTTTCAGGTAGCAGGCCCATAATACCCAAACTATTGATCAAATAAACAATAGCAGTAAACATGGTTCCGAATATAATGGCTCGAGGAATAGTTTTAGACGGGTTATTGACGGATCCAGCAGAGGTGGTAGCAATTTCTAATCCGATAAATCCCCATAGCGTTAACATCGTGACTTGAGCGAGCTTAGAAGATAGGGGCAAAGTTTCAACTGCCGGTTGCGTGACAAAATGCTGCGCATCAAAATACCAAAAAGCAGCGATAGGCAATATCAGTAATGGAATGATTTTTAAAAGTGTTAAAACAACGCCGGCTTTACCAGCAATTTTTACCCCTTTTAAGTTTATCCAGGTGATTACTATGAGTAATGCAATTTCCAAGAGTAAATAGACTGTAGAAGACTGATTGCCTATAAATGGGCTCAAGTATCCTATGCTGGCAATCACTACTGCAGTGGTGCTAAACCATGAAATGACCCAATAAGTCCAACCGGTAAAAAAAGCGGCGGATGCACCAAAGGTTTCTTTAATGTAGACATGCGGCCCGCCGGTTTTAGGAAGGCGCCCACAGAGGCCTGCGAATACCAAGGCAAGACATACGGCGCCTGCGCCCGAGACCGCCCATCCTAATATGCTATATACTCCGAAAGGAGTTAGTGCTACGGGTAACATAAATATTCCTGAGCCAATTTGGCTGCCAATAACGATGGCAAAAATTGACCAAAATCCAATTTTTTTTGACACAGAGAATCTACCGTTTTGATGTTTGCGGTAGCGTAACAACTTTGTTATTCTCAATCAACCTGTGAGCACGTATTTAAGGGGTGGCGTGATGAGAAGATTTTTTGTATTACCTGTTATGTTAATTTTTTTTATGCTGTCAGTGACTTCTGCTGCTTATGCATTAGAAGATGGTCAAGTTACCGCCAATGTTTTGGGTATATTTGGAAGTATTGGTTCGGTATTTTCAGGTATTTGTGTTGTGGTTGGCATAGGGCTAATATGTGCTTCGTTTATTCAATATCGCCAACATCGGGTGAATAAATTATTAGTACCAATTAGCAAACCGATTTTTTTATTAATTTTAGGTATCTTTTTGGCCTGCGTTCCATTGTTGGGGCAGCATACGCCTGGTGGTCAGTTGGTGTCGCAGGTGGGTTCATGAGTTTAAAATTCTCAATTTTTTCAATGGCCCTGTTAACAGGGGCTCTTTTAAGTTTGGCCGCTTGCGAGGAAAAACGAAACGAATCTTATTATTATACTCATCCTGAGACATTAAAAGTTGTATTACAACAGTGTCAAAGAGAAGGTGGTACACCGGAAACGTTTACGCTTCCTTGTGCGACTGCTTATCGTGCTGCCGTACAGATGACAAAATTATCGCAGGCATTTATGGATAACCAAACTGATTTTGGTCAACGAATTTTGCGGTCCCAAATTCGAGCGGCTAATATTGTCACGCAGTTGAAAGCAGCGGAAAGCACGCATGCCCCTGTGAATGACTTAGAAAAGCAATTGGCAGATGAAGAGCAGCATATCAATAACTTGCGCGCGATAGTGGGGTTGTTTATTCGATTTGGCTAATGTTGTAATAAACGCTTTGCCAATAGTGTTTTCATTTCACGCCTAGAATCGCAAATGATATGTATGTATACAGTATTATTTCTAATTTCGTAAATAATGCGATTCATGCCTGCAATTACTTGTCGGTATTGGGTCAAACTTAATTGTTGCACTTCAGAAAAGAGCGCGCCAGATTCGGGAAAGGAGCTTAGCTGTAAAATAGAGTGTTTTATTTTTTTATAGGCATCATGCCATTCTTTTTTAGAAAACTTATTAATTAGATAGGAATATATTTCCTTTAAGTCCTCTTCTGCTTTTGGTAAAACCAGAACTTGGTATTTCATAGTTTATCAAAATCCATTAAAACCTCATCAGCTAAACGCCCCTCGCCGTTTTCAATTGCCTTATTACCCATGGCTAATAATTTGAGCGCAGCAAGTGTCTCCTCATGTTCCTCAAATGACTTAATATCGATAATGGCAAGTTTAACCTCTCCATTTTGAGTAATCAGCATGGGTTGTCGAAATTCAGATAAATTTTTAACAATATCAGCTGCGTGACTTTTCAGGTAAGAAATCGGTTTCACTCGTGTTGAATATTTCATGATGCCTCTGGGACTTTATTTAGACTTAATATAGACCAAATTTTTCCACATGACAAGACCTAACAAGCTTTAGCTGCGATGATACGGGTGTTTTTTCAGTATACTCTGCGCGCGGTAAAGTTGTTCTGCCAAAATAATTCGCACGATAGGATGTGGAAAAGTTAATGCGGATAAGGACCATTTTGTATCGGCTTTTGCCAGAGTTTCAGCCGTATAACCTTCGGGGCCACCAATTAAAATATTGATGGGCTTTGCAAGATGTTTCCAGTGATTCAACTGATCTGCACATTGTTCACTGGTATATTGCGCGCCGCGGCTATCAAGTGCGATAGTGTAACTGCCTAATTTAATCGCATTGAGAATTTGTTGGCTTTCTAGCTGCATCATTTTCTGAATATCTGCAGCATTTTTTCCACGTTTCTGTAGTGTAATTTCTTTAAGTTGCAACTGAATTTCAGGTTGCAACCTTTTTTGATATTCTTGATAAGCTTCATTGACCCAAGCGGGCATTTTTGTGCCAACAGCGATGATTTGAATATTCATATTAAAATAATTCTGAGTGAGAACCTGTTCGAGCAAATTGTAAGTACTGATCATCTAATATTTTATAAATTAGTAGCCAATCAGGCTCTATGTGGCATTCTCGATAAGTAATGTAATTCCCTTTTAAAAGGTGATCACGATGTTTGGTTTCAAGAGTTTTTTTCTCGGCAAGTTGACTAATTAGCGCATGTAATTTGTCGAGTTTTTTATGCTGTTTTTGCATTTTTCGCAAATCTTTGACAAATTGCGATGTATATACCAACTCCAGTGTATTCATGAAGGTTTACTTTTCAGGTGTTTTTATTTTAAGTATTTTGTTAAACATTTCATCAACTGTTTTTGAATGATGCAGGTTACTATTTGTTTCTAAATCACGCATTGCTTTTATAGTGCTTGCGTTAGGTGTTTTTTCATCGAATAGTTTGCTTAGTACATAATCTTTTATAGATTGACCATTTAAAAGTGCAGTCAATTTGACTAACTGATGCTGATCATCGTTAAGCGGAATACTAAGCCGTCTTGCCAGTGTCGCCATAATAATTCTCTCGTTTATTTACCATTGCAACAGTATACAACAAAAACACCAAAACACCAAAGTGCTTTCAAAAGAAGCTTTTTAATGTGCTTCTAAGATAAACGCATCTAAGTCGTAATATTTGCGAACTTCAGACTGCATCATATGAACGACGATGTTTCCAGTGTCAATCAAGACCCACTCACCTTTGGGATCATTTTCAATTTTTGCTTTGGCAAGACGGCTAGTTTTTATGGCAAAAGCGAGATTACTTGCCATTGATCGAACATGACGATTCGAGCGCCCATTACAGACAATAGCAATATTCGCGATATCAGAATTTTCCGACAATTGAAAAGTCGCGAGTTCTTCGGCTTTTATGTCTTCTAATGTTTTAAGAATTAAAGCGAGTAATTGCTGTTGCTTTGCATTTTTAGCGAAAGCTTCTTTAGAGGTAGAGATTTTGGCTTTGGATGTAGTCATAAACTGCCTTCGGTATAAGTGATGATACATCATCACGGGTAAGTAATTTTTTTCGAATTTCCGTTGAGGAAACCGATTGGGGCGCCACAGGGAGCGTGATGATACCGCCATTGCGCGTTTTGTGCAAAAGGTTTTCATTCTTGATCAGAGGCTCCATAGACGATACGTCATAGCCAATGCGGGGAACGACCAACAAATGCGCATAATTAAGTAACTTTTGCCAATCTCCCCAGGTGTCTAGGCTCAAAAAAGTATCCATGCCCATGATGAACCCGATGGAAGCATCGGGAAATCGTTGTCGAAAATATTTTAAGGTGTTAATGGTGTAAGAGGGTTCAGGATGATCGATTTCGTAGGTATCCATGTGCCAGTTTGGCTGATTTGTAATGGCAGATTTAATCATAGTCGTACGGTTATCAGCAGAAACAACCGAAGGTGCGCGATGCACAGGATTGCCGCAAGGGACAAAATAGATTTCTGTATTTTTGATATATTGAGAAACAATTTCGGCTAGTTGAAGGTGTCCATTGTGAATGGGATCAAATGATCCGCCGAATATTGCAATAAAAGAGGATGTTGCCATATTTATCCTATTAGAGAATCTATTTTAGTACTTAAAAATAAAGTTTTATTCGCTATTTTCATACAAAAAACAAATAACTCATTCCAAATACTCCCTGGCAGAGCGCCTTTAGCAATCGCGTCAAAAGTAGCGAGTTGGGCGAGCATTTGCTGGCATTGATGATAAGAATAAGTGCGTATGAAATTTTGAATAAGAGGCAAGCGTGATTCCCAAATGCCTAAACGTTGGCATGCAGACTTTAAAGGTATATTTTCAGATTGTGCTTGAGTTATTTCTCGAATGAGACGCAACTCTCTTGCGAGTGAGCCAATGATCATTAGAGGTTCTGTTGCATTATTTTTCAAGCTAAAAAAGATTTGATAACTACGTACCGAGTCGCCCGCTAGACAAGCATCAATTAATTTGAAGACATCATATTCTGCGCTGACTTCTACCACGTCTTCTATTAACGCACTGGTAATCGGCAAGTTAAGCAGCTGCAATTTTTCTATCGCTTGTGCGGCGGATGGTAGGTTATTTTCAGTGCGTTTTGCAAGCTGCTGCGCTTGTTCACGCGTCAGTTTAAAACCATATTGTGTCGCGCGTTGTTGTAACCACTCCGGTACTTGTGACGGATACATCGCTGGAATTTCAATCCAATAACTGTGTTCAGTCATCGTTTGAAACCATTTGGTATTACTCATGGCGCGTTCTAGCTTTGGACCTTTCACAATGACTAATAAATAGTTAGTGTTATGTTGGCTGGATTTTGTCAAAAGTGCTTTCGCTTTATCGTCTAATTTCCAACTTGAGAGTTGAATAACAACTGCAATTTTTGGCGAAAAAAGGGAGGGCGTATGCATGGTTTCATAGAGTTTTTCCCAGGAAAATCCTGAGTCAACATAGAGATGAGAAACTTCATTAAAGCCAAGTTGTTTTGCGGCGGCGATAATTTTATCCGCCAATTCATTAATCAGAAAAGTGTCATTACCTGAGCAAAAATAGAAGCCAGGAACATTTTTCTCTAAAAGGCGAGTGAGTTTCTCAGGCGCTAATTTCATGAGTTATTTTTAGCCAATGCCGCTTTCGCATCGTCAGAAGCAAGTTTAAATAATATTTTTTGAATGACATTACGACGCAACGATTGATACAGCGTTCCTTCTTCTTGATTGTTACCTAAAACTTGGCCGCTATACACATAATGTATTAGTGTGCTACTTACAGCAGCCGGGCCATAAATGCGCTTACCTGTTGAGTCGGATAAGGTGAAGACAAGCGAGTAAGTTAACTCATATTTTCGAGTTTCCTGGCTAACCCCAGATCCTATTTGGCGACTGCTTTGTTTGTCTTGTAGAACATTGAGAGTGATCAGAGCTTGCTTAGGATCATCGACACATGTCACTTTGTCATTTTCAAGCGCCACCGTAAGGTCGGGGGCGATGGCGCTATGAGGTGCAGCTGCTGAGTTCACATAAACTTGTTGTAATTGTGGCGGAAGAGGGGCAAGTGTGCCTTGTAGTTTAAAACCGCATGCAGTTAAGCAAAAAGTTAATAGTAAAGCGCTACAAAAACGAGAGATTCTCAACATATTATTTATCTGCCACAACAATGTTAATTAATCGATTGGGAACAACGATCACTTTTTTCACAGTTTTATTGGAGATCAACTGTAAAATTTGTGTGTCAGCAAGTGCTGTTGTTTTCATTTCTTCTTCAGTTGCATTGCTAGGAATATTTAATTTCGCCCGTAATTTACCGTTAATTTGAACCACAATAGAAACTGACTTGCTGACTAGTGCAGCTGCGCTGACTTTTGGCCAGCGTGTATCAGCAATATCTTCTCCAATTTTTAACATTCGCCATAATTGATGACAGAGATGAGGAGCAATAGGAGAAAGCACAGCGAGTAATATTTTTGTTCCGCTAGTAATTAATAAATAATTGATATGAGCTGCATTTGCGCAAATATTTTTTTCTTCTACTTGGCCCTCAAAAGGGATTTTTACTAATAAGTTAAATAATTTCATACAGCCTGATACGACTGTATTTAATTGTAAACGTTCGTAGTCATAATGGGCTTGTTTTAATATGGTATTCATTTCTCGCCAAATATTTTTTTGTTCTTCATTGGCCTTCTCAAGATTGGTCTTGCTAATGCCATCGTTGATGCCATCAGCGTGTTCAAATAACTTCTGACGTTCGCAAGAAAAAGTCCACAGGCGTTTTAAAAATCTAAAACAACCTTCAAAACCACTATCCGACCATTCAAGTGATTGTTCTGGTGGTGCAGTGAAAGTTACAAAAACGCGTACGCTATCTGCGCCATAGCGTTGCAATAATTCACTGGGGTCAACAGTATTGCCTTTTGATTTAGACATTTTTGCGCCGTCTTTTAATACCATACCTTGCGTTAATAGATTTTCAAAAGGTTCTGGCGAATTAACAAAGCCTAAGTCACGTAGTGCTTTATGAATAAATCGTGCGTAAAGCAAATGCATTACCGCGTGTTCTATGCCTCCGACGTATTGATCGACCGGAGTCCAATATTTTGCACGATCATCCAGGATGCTATTGCTTTGATCCGGACACGCCATGCGGGCGTAATACCAGGAAGATTCCATGAAAGTATCGAAAGTGTCAGTTTCACGCTTCGCGCAAGTTTTACATTGCGGACAAATGGTTTTGTAAAACTCTGGTAGGTTTGCCAAGGTGACGATGCCTTTAGAAAAATCTATGTTTTCTGGTAAGCGTACTGGTAAATCATCCTCAGGCACAGGTACTGGGCCGCATTTTTCACAATGAATAATGGGAATCGGGGCGCCCCAATAACGCTGACGCGAAATACCCCAGTCGTGTAAACGGTAGCGTGTTTGTTTTTCGCCGAGTTTATTTTTTTCTAAATGGTCAATGATGGTTGATTTTGCTTGCTCAGACGTTAATCCATTAAAAACCCCGGAATTTACTAACACACCGGGTTCTGTATTGGCTGTTGTAGGGGCTACCGATTGGTCGCTCTTCGATTCTGAGATAATCACGATTTTCACTGGCAAATCATAAATTTTTGCAAACTCATAATCGCGCTCATCATGGGCAGGAACTGCCATCACTGCGCCCGTGCCATAGGTGCTTAAGACATAATTTGCTACCCAAATAGGCAAATGTTCTCCTGTAATAGGATGGATAGCCATGAAGCCTGTCTCCATGCCGCATTTTTCTTGCGTCGCAATTTCAGCTTCTGCAGTTGCGCCAATGTTAAGAGCTTGGATAAAGTCAGCAAGCGCTTTATTTTTTTCTGCGGCTTGAATGGCGAGTGGGTGTCTGGCAGCAACCGTTAGATATGTCACTCCCATCAAGGTGTCGGTGCGAGTGGTAAATACTGTCAAATGCTTGTTTTCTTGCCCCACAATCGGGAAGCTGATATTGGCCCCGATAGATTTGCCAATCCAATTTTTCTGCATCAATTTGACTTGCTCAGGCCAATTTTTAAGAGAGTCTAGTCCTTCAAGTAGATCATCAGCGTAATCCGTTATCTTTAAAAACCACTGAGCAATTTCACGGCGTTCCACTGGAGCTCCAGAGCGCCAGCCTTTGCCATCGATGACTTGTTCATTGGCAAGTACTGTTTGGTCAACGGGATCCCAATTCACCATGGACATTTTTTTGTAAGCTAAGCCTTTTTTGAAAAGCTGAATAAATAACCATTGTTCCCAGCGGTAATATTCTGGATCACAGGTAGTAATTTCTCGTGACCAATCATAGGCATATCCCAGCGCCTTCAATTGGGTGCGCATGTGAGCTATATTACTGTAAGTCCAGCTGTTTGGAGCAGTTTTATTCTTTAAGGCGGCATTTTCAGCCGGTAAACCAAAAGCATCCCAGCCAATCGGCTGCATTACGTTTTTACCTTGCATGCGCTGATAACGCGCAATCACATCCGCCAGGGTATAGTTTCTAACATGCCCAACGTGTAAATGGCCGCTAGGGTAAGGGATCATCGCCAGACAGAAGAATTTTTCTTTGTTAAAGTCTTCTTTTGCCTCAAAAGTGTTATTTTCTTCCCAATAACGTTGAACTTCTTGTTCAATAAGTTGAGGTTGATACGAAACTGTCATGGAGCACCCTATAAGCAGATTGGGTTGAGAAGCATACCGCTTCACGGGTAGCGGTTCAAGGTATTGCAAATTAAGAGGCTATTATATTTTTGTTAGTAATTGCTGCAGAGGAATGATTCTAATTTCTCCCGCTGTTACAGAGATTTCCTCCGATTCATCCATGGTAACAATTACACCTTCAGATAAATGTAATTCAGCCATAGCTTGTTCCATGGCTGAAATTTCACGCTGTTTTGTCGATTCCTGACCCATTTGATAGGAAACTTGATATAATAGCATATGTCCGTTGGGCTCTATGATGAAAAAATCGATTTCCTTTCCCTGTGCAGTTTGATAATAAAAAATTTCTTCGTGTCTGCGTCTTAAGTAAAGAAACACTTCAGTTTCCAATATCGCTGCATGATTATATCCTGGCTTAACAGAGTAGGCTGTAATTAATCCGGTATCTACTGGGTAGATTTTTTTTGGTTTTAATGACGCTTTGTTTAATGAAAAACTATAAACCGGCACTTCAAACAAGCAATAAGCATCTTCGAAATAACTTAGATATTGATAAAGTGAATTTTTACTGACGCTTATTCCTCGCGATTTAAACTGATTAAATAGCTTGTTTACACTCAAGAGTGTTGCAGGGTTTTGCAAACAGTACAAAAGCAACTGCTTTAATGCCGTATGATTTTTAACATCGTGGCGCTCAATAATATCGCGATAAATAACGCTGTCCATGTAACTCTGTAAAAGCTCACGATGTAGCATAACATCGGCATCTATAACCTCTGGAAACCCACCCCAGGTTAGATATTTATTAATTAAGTGATTACAGGTGCTTTTGTGTTTTGTAGTTAATATTTTTTCCAGTTCTAATCCCTGAAGACGTGCATATTCGTCAAAACTTAATGGAAAAATCTCGCGAGTGAGTGTTCGGCCACGTAAATTTGTGGCAATTTCTTTACTTAGCATTTTTGCAGATGAGCCGGATAAGTAAAGCTGCATTTTTTCTTTGTCTAATAAACGACGAATAAAACTTTCCCAGCCTTCTATTTCCGCGATTTCATCAAAGAAAAAATGTAACGTTTTATCTCCAGTATACTCGGGATATAGCTCCCAATAAGCCTCTAACACGAATTGTAATTCATTTATGCTCATACCACTCAAGCGATCATCCTCAAAGTTGATATAAAGAAGTTGAGTTTTTTTTATTCCCTTGGCCAGCAAGTTGTGCATATGTTGATACAACGCCCAAGTTTTACCGCTGCGGCGCATCCCAATATAAACAAACGCTTTGCGTACGTTGGCAGGCAGTTCTGGTAATGAAACAGAGCGAAAATGAGGTTGTGGGATGGGTTCTTCATGAAATTCAGCAATAATTTGCTTCATGATATTTTTCATAATATATCCTGGATAAAGGGAAGATATATATTAAATGTATCCTTATAAAAAGGATAAATCAACGAAATTATGTCCCAAAGGCCATCTTTTGCCTCATAAGGTATTACATTATTCCCTTCTTGGCCCTAAATTGGGTAAGTGTTTCTCTCTCATTTTTCCAAAAGCTAAACTAAAAATACAGATTGCTAAGAAGATATTGCTACCGAATTTTAGCCAAGGAGTTTCTCCGGTATAGCGAGAAATTTCGCCCGTTAAAACCCCGCTTTGATAAGGAGCCAATTCTTTTATTATTTTTCCATGAGGATTAATAATTGCAGTAATGCCGTTATTGGTCGCGCTGAGAACATAGCGGCCAGTTTCCATGGCGCGCATTTGCGCCATTTGCAAGTGCTGTGCTTGTGCGATGGAATGTCCAAACCAAGCGTCATCACTGAGAGTTAAAATGACGCCCGTGTTAGAGATTGAACGACGGACTTCTTCTGGAAAAATAATTTCATAACAGATAAAAGTAGCTATATGAGCGCCGCCATACACAATTGGATTTTGAGAATTAGCTCCGGCTTTAAAATTAGACATGGGGATTTGCAACCAATACAGCACAGCTTTGCTAACTGTTTGAGCTGGAAAATATTCGCCAAAAGGAACTAAATGTCGTTTGAAATACATGCCTTGGGCTTCGCCAACAGCGACAGCGGCATTATAGTCATCAGTAATGTTAGCGCTTTCGTAAGGAATGCCGGTAATAAATCCAGCATGATGTTGTTGGCTTAATTGCTTTAATTCGTTCAATTTATCGTTGGCATTTGGAAGTGGAATAGTAATAGCCGCTTCTGGCCAGATGACAAGACGATTATCCCAGTGACCTTCAGTCAAGGTTAAATAATGCTTGAAAGTGTTTTCTGCTTCACCTGGGCGCCATTTCAATGAAGGCGTAATGTTGCCTTGAGCTAAACTAACTTGAAATGGTGTTCCTGCAGAATGTGTCCAAGAATAAAAAGGTAGCGCTGTGCATACAAGTAGCAAGCCGGCAAAGTAAATCAGCGTATTACGACGAAAAACAGTAGATGTGTAGTTGTAATAAATAATGCCTCCTGCAATTTGCGCAATTAAAAAACTGACCATATAGGTGCCTGCAATCGGTACAATACTACTGAGTGGCCAATAAGATTGACTGCTACCAGCAAGTAGCCAGGGAAAACCAGTGAATACCCAGCTTCTTACCCACTCTAGCAGTGTCCATATTGCAGGAAAAACGAGCCATAACTTTAAGCTTGTATTATCGGGGTAATAGCGGTTCAGCAGCCAACCAACACAGGCTGGAAACAATGCAAGAATGGCAGTAAATGCTGCTGTCAATAAAACAGCAAGCGCAATAGGCGTGTCACCAAAGGTATGCAGGCTGACATACACCCAAGAAACGCCCGCGCCAAAAAATCCAAAGCCATAATAAAAGCCACGGCGAAATGCTTGCGCCACGTTAGAGTGTTGTAAGACCCACAGAAATGCTGTCAGGCTAACAAGCATAAGAGGGTAGAGATGAAACGGCGCAAAAGCTAGTACGCCTAACATACCAGCAAATACGCTGATGCAGGCTGGATTTAATAAGATGCGTTTAATTTTCATGAGATTAAAATATTAAGAGAACATAAAGCATTTATACCAGATTTTTACGTAAAGCGTGAATTGCTTCTAAAATCGAGCAATTTAGGTATAATCAGGCGTTCATTATTAAGGAGTTCTTCCATGTCAGTTCGTAAATTGTCTCTTATTGCGCTTTCTTTACTTACCCCTGCTATTGTTTTTGCAGATGCCTCAGCAGCACCAGCAGCGCAAGGTGGTGGTTTTGGACCGATTGTTTTTTTAGTTGCTATTTTAGCGTTTATGTATTTTTTGGTTTGGCGTCCTCAACAAAAGAAAGCTAAAGATCATCGTGCGTTAGTAGCAGGTGTTGCTGTTGATGATGAAGTGTTGCTTAGCTCTGGTATTGTTGGAAAAATTTCTGCAATCTATGAACAATACATTGCAGTTAATGTTGGAGAAGGTGTTAATTTGACATTCCAGCGTAATGCAATTGCGGCAGTTTTACCTAAAGGAACACTTGGGTCGATAAAGAAGTAATTGTAGGGGCGACCGGCGGTCGCCCATCCTGTAGATATTATGGTTGAATCAAAGAATAGGGACGCGTTGCATGAATCGTTATCCGTTGTGGAAATATATTCTTATACTTGCGCTTTTAGTTTTTGGCATTATCTTTGCATTGCCTAATCTTTACTCAGACTTGCCTGCTCTACAAATTTCATTATCGCAACAAGGCGTCGCTGTAGATGAAGTGTTGAAAAACAAAATCACTGCAGCATTACAACAAGCTGATCTCGTGCCTGTATCCGAAAAATTCACTTCAGGCGGCAGTTTGATATTGACGTTTTCAAGTACGGATCAACAGGCAGCAGCGCAAGAAGCGGTAAAAGCAACGTTAGGTGAAGATTCCCCTTATATTGTGGCTCTGTATTTAATGCCAACGACTCCAGCGTGGTTAACGGAACTTGGCGCTAAGCCTATGCGCTTAGGCCTAGATTTAAGAGGTGGAGTGCATCTTCTATTAGCTGTTGATGTTGATGCTGTTTTTGAGAGATTGGCTGGGTCAGATGTAAAAAATATCGCATTAAGTTTGCGCGAGGAGCGAATTCGTTATTCAGGACTATCGCCTATTCGTATAGACGGCGCTCAAGGCGTATTGTTGCAATTTCGTGGAGTTGAGGATCGTACGCAAGCATACAAATATGTGACTAAAAATTATCTCAATTATCAATGGACTGTGCGCGATGAAGAGCATCGTTTCGTTTTGCAGGGCGTGATGGGGCAAGCGCAATACCAAGAAATTCGTCAGAACACACTCGATCAATCGATGACGATTTTGCGTAATCGTGTCAATGAATTAGGTATTTCAGAAGCGGTTGTCACTCAACAAGGCGCTGATCAAATTGCGATTGATTTGCCAGGCATACAAGACCCTGCTCAAGCGCAGAATATTCTTGGAAAAACAGCGACTTTAGAATTTCATTTAGTCGATACTGACAATAATGCACAGCAAGCTGCTGTGACTGGAGTCATTCCTACGGATGACAGTTTGGCGTTTAATGATCAGCACCAACCTTTTTTGTTAAAGAACGATATTCTTTTAGAAGGGGCGGCTATTACAAATGCGACAGCCAATTATGGTGACCAAGGCGCAGAAGTTAATATTCGGCTTTCAGGAAATGCTACGATTTCTCGCTTCAATCAGGTGACGGCTGAAAATGTTGGAAGATTATTAGCAACTTTATACGTGGAAACGCGCCCGATAGAACATAAAGTTGACGGAAAAATAGTGACTACGTATAAGACAGAAAAACGTATTATCAATGCGGCGACGATTAATTCAGCATTAGGGAGTAGTTTCAGAATTACAGGAATGACTGATATTCAAGCAGCGAGTGATTTGGCCTTGTTGTTGCGCGCGGGTGCCTTGCCTGTTCCAATTCACATTATTCAGGAGCGTACGATAGGACCTAGCTTGGGCCAACAAAATATTGATAAAGGATTGCTGTCCGTTGAAATTGGTTTTGGTGCAGTAGTGTTATTTATGGCGTTGTATTATCGCGTCTTTGGTTTGATTGCCAATGTCGCATTGGGAATGAATTTATTGCTTATTGTTGCGATTATGTCTCTTCTAGGCTCAGTGTTGACATTGCCAGGTATTGCAGGGATGGTGTTGACGGTGGGGATGGCAGTTGATGCGAATGTGCTTATTTTTGAGCGTATTCGCGAAGAATTGCGTTTAGGCACAAGCCCTCAAGCCGCGATTTTTACCGGTTATGAGCGCGCGTTAGTGACTATTGTAGATGCAAACGTGACGACGTTAATTGTGGCAATTGTGTTGTTTAGTTTAGGTAGTGGTGCCGTTAAAGGATTTGCAATTACATTGACGATAGGATTAATCACGTCAATGATTACGGCCATTTTAGGAACCCGTGCATTAGTGAATGGTTTTTATGGCTGGCGCGCAGTGAAGCAGCTTCCTCTTGGGGTCAAAGTAAAAATTAGCAAAAAAGCAGTGGCTCATCATGAGCCTGCCAATTCTTAAGATATAGGATATAAGTAATGGAATTTTTTAAGCAAGGCACAAAAATTGATTTCATGAAACAACGAAAAGCCGCCTATGTTTTTTCGTTGATTTTATTTATCGCTTCAATTACATCACTCTGTGTCAACCATCTAAAGCTTGGCTTAGATTTTACTGGTGGTGTGCAGGTTGAACTGCATTATGCGAATTCAGTCAATCTTACTGATGTGCGTAGTCAGCTGGCGCAAGCAGGTTTAACCGAAGCGAGTGTCATACGTTATGGCTCTTCGCGAGATGCGCAAGTGACATTATCATTGGAGCATTTTGATGCCAAGCAAACGAGCCAAGCCAGTTTTCTTGAGCAGCAAGTGAATGCGCGCTTTGCGAAGATATTGCCTGATGCAACGATTACGCGTGTTGATTATGTGGGGCCGCAAGTCGGTAAGCAGTTAGCGCAACAGGGCGTTCTTGCCGTGATTATATCGCTTATTGGCACAATGATTTATATCGCGCTGCGTTTTGAAATACGTTTCGCGGTGAGTTCAGCGATTGCATTAGTGCATGACCCAGTATTAATTTTAGGAATTTTTTCTTTCTTCCATATCGATTTTGACTTGATTGGTCTTGCGGCTGTATTAACTGTCATTGGTTACTCATTGAATGATACTGTGGTTATTTTCGATCGAGTACGTGAAAATTTCCGTAAATTGAAAAAAGCCATTCCTGATGAAGTCATGAATCTTTCTATCAACCAAACTTTATCTCGAACTATTATGACCTCTGGGTTAACGTTAACCGTGGTTGTGGTGTTGTTTTTCTTCGGTGGCGCAATGCTCAAAGGATTTTCATTGGCGCTCATTATTGGAATTGTGATTGGTACGTATTCTTCTATTTATGTTGCAGGTGCATTAGCGATTGCAATGGGCTTAGAGAAAAAGCATCTAATGGCAGCACCAAAAGTGATTGCTGAGTCGCATCCTTAATATATTTTCCATTCCTTACAGCGCAAATCCTGTGAATAACTTATCGTTATTCTGTGGATAACTATTTGCACTTCGCAAAATTATGCTTCCAGTTGCATTTTTGTAATTTATAAACTACTATGTGAGGAATTGATATGATTGTAAAAATGACGGCCATTTATAAGAAATGGATTACTAAACTTGGAGATTTTGCAGCAAAGGGGATTATTACAGATCATATTGGTAGGTTTATTAATGATTCTGTAGGAGATGTCGCATTTATTTCAAGAGGTATTATTGAATTAAGAATTCACTATGGAGCTGGTTATCGAATTTATATTTCAAAACAACAAAATGAAGTTATTATTTTGCTTTGTGGTGGGAATAAGTCTACTCAAGAGCGTGATATTAATATGGCCAAGAAGTTGGTGAAAAAACTGGAGTGTAACAATGAAGCTATATCCATATGATCCAGCTGAAATTTTAGCAGATGAAGATGCAATAACAGCATTTATGAATAGTGCTCTTGAAACAAGTGATGCCGCATATATTGCAAAAGCACTTGGTGTTGTTGCTCGTGCTAAAAGTATGCATAACATTGCTCAAAAGACCGATCTTTCTCGTGAGCAACTTTATCGTTGTTTGAGTGAACAGGGTAATCCAACACTAAAAACTTTGTTGGCAGTTTTGAACGCTCTAGGTTTGGATCTTATGGTAAAAGCGCACGCAAGTAGTTAAGTGTTATTTCCAACTTTCAGGTAACGTCGGTGCAAGCGTTTGCAATAGTCCTTTAAGAATTTTAGGCGTAGCAGCGACGATGTTGCCGCTTTCCATATGCCTTTCGCCTCCAGAAAAATCGCCGGCTAATCCACCTGCTTCGAGAATAAGCAGAGAGCCTGCTGCAATATCCCACGCGCGCAAGCCATGCGCCCAATAACCATCAAAGCGTCCGCTGGCTACATAAGCAAGGTCAAGCGCTGCAGATCCTGTGCCGCGCATTCTAGCGCAAACCGGCAAACAAGCTCCAAATACTTTGAGATATTCTTGGTAAGCCTGAGGATTATCACTATGAGCAAGATTAGTGCCGATTAAAGCATCGCTCAATTGGCGTTGGGTTGAGACTCGAATACGTTTATTGTTTAAATAAGCACCGCGTCCTCGGGTAGCGGTAAACATTTCCTGGCGAAGTGGGTCAAAAATCAGGCCGTGTTCTAGCTTGCCTTTAATGGCAACGGCAATTGAGATGCAAAAATGAGGTATACCATGGATAAAGTTATAAGTGCCATCAATGGGGTCAATAATCCATTGGTAATCGCTATGGGGGTTCTGTTGTCCAGACTCTTCCGCCAAAATGCCGTGATTGGGGTATGCTGTCTTAATAGTTTTGATAATAATTTGTTCAGCATAAAGATCTGCTTCAGTGACAAAGTCATTTTTTGACTTTTCTTCTCGTTCAACTTGTTCAATGCGGTCAAAATGACGAATCACTCCCTTTCCGGCCGCAATAGCAGCTTCGATAGCGATATTGATGTAGGGATGATGCATGTATGACCCTCTTTTGGACTATTATAAGCAAACGGTTATTCTACCGGCAAAAAGGCTGTTGACAATCATTTTGTGCTTACAATTTTAACGCAATAGTGATTATAATAGGTTCGTCTTTATTTATTATTTAAGGAAAAATGAAATGAAGTGTTCAAAAGTTTTATTAAGTTTGCTCGCCGCCTCTACTTTAACAGCAGGATATGCCGCAGTTGATTGTGACCTTGGGGCGAAATGTTATTTCCCTGGTCAAGTTGCAGGTGAGAAAAAAGGTGGTGACGGAAATGGCACCCTGGTTTTCTTTACTGTTGAAGAGACTGGTGATTATCTGTGTAAATTATCAATTGATAGTAACAAGCTTGAACTTAAAGCGGCTCAAGCAAGGGTTTATGCAGGTGGCGATGCAGATCTTTCTACGCAAGTTATTAATACGGGCGTTCCTGTAAGGTTAAAGGTTACAGTAGAAGAAACGAAAACAGGCGAGCTTAAATTTCGATTAGCCGGTGATCGCGTATATCCTCCTAACGTGGTAGCTGTGCAGTGTGCGCTACAAACTGAGCAGAGCACGTAGTTTTTCTTCATAGTCTCGGTCGCTCGCGGTCGAGACTATATCAATATTCGAGGTTTGAAAAATTAATTTTATATTAAATCAAACATAGAAAAGGCTTAAAATGAAAATAATAGTTGCTGGCGGCACAGGATGCATAGGAAGAAATTTAATTGCAAAGTTGCTTGAGCGTGGCATGGATATTGCGGTTATTGGTAGAGACAAACGTAAAATTAAAAAGATTTATGAAAGTCGTGTTGAGGCGCTAGAGTGGTCGGATCTCAGCAGCCAAAAATTAAGTTATTATGACGCTGTTATTAATTTGGCAGGCCAAGATATTAGCGAAAAAAGATGGAGCAAAAAGTTTAAGGAATGTATTTTAGATAGTCGGCTAGACTCTACCAATGCATTAGCGCTTTTGTGTAGTAAGCTAGGAGTAAAATCACCAAGAATGCTTAACGCAAGCGCGGTTGGTGTTTATGGAATGACAGGACAAAATCCACTTCAGCCTATTCCTGTTGATGAAAGTTGGAAAGATATTTCAACCATAGAATCAAGTTTTTTGAGTGATGTGGCTAGAAAATGGGAAGAAGCATTGGCTCCGGCAATTGCAAATGATGTTCCCGTCACTATTATGCGTTTTGGTGTGGTTTTAAAAATCAATGAAGGCATGCTTGGAAAATTAGCGTTATCGGTTAAATTAGGACTGGCGGGGAAGATAGGAAGTGGTCAACAATGGATGTCATGGATTCATATTGATGATTTAGTTTCTGCGATTATTTTTTTATTAGAACATCCAGATATTACTGGCCCGATTAATCTTACACATCCAATGCCGGTTACACAGTCAGCATTTATTCATCTTCTTGCTAAACACTATCATCGGCCATGTTTTTTTAACATGCCTGCGTGGTTAGTAAAATGTTTATTTGGAGAGATGGGCGAAGAGTTATTACTAGGTGGACAAAATGTAGTTCCTGCTCGATTACAACAGCATGGATTTATATTTTCTAAAAAAACCATTAGCGATGCTTTTATGTAATTGCGAAGTTTAATTATAGAAAGTTAAGCGCTGCTATGATCCTTTGTGTATTTTAACTTTTAATTTAGCACGGAAAAAACATGACAAACCCACTGCTTTCTGGCACAGAATTGCCACAATTTAAACAAATTTTGCCTTCACATGCATTACCTGCTGTGCAGGTCGTTTTGCAAGAAAGTCAGAAAAAATTGAATGCGTTAATGACGTTGAGTGACTTTCTAACATGGGATGATCTAATGAATCCGCTAGAAGATATTTCAGCGAGTATTCATAAATCTTGGTCACCTGTGAGTCATTTAAATGCAGTGACTAATACATCAGAGTGGCGAGATGCTTATAATGCTTGCTTACCTTCGTTAACGGAATTTTCTACAGCGTTAGGGCAAAATCGTGTTTTGTATGAAAAAATAAAATTATTAAGTGAATCAGCTTATTTTTCAACCTTGAGTAATATTCAGAAAAAGATTGTGCAAGATGAATTGCGTAGTTTTCGTTTAGCGGGCGTAGCATTAGAGGGTGATGCAAAAGTGCGTTATGCAGCGATTCAGCAACGCATAAGTGAGCTAACGACTAAGTTTGAAGAAAATATTTTAGATGCGACGCAGCATTGGGTTTATTCCACTGACAATAAAGATGATTTACGCGGGCTTCCAGAACATATCATTCAATTTGCTCAAGCCAAAGCGACCGAAAAAAATCAATCCGGCTATATTTTAACGCTGGATGCGCCTATTTATATTGCTGCAATGAAATATGCTGAAAATCGCAACTTACGCGAACAAATGTATAAAGCTTATAGCACGCGCGCGTCAGATCAAGGACCCGATGCTGGTAAATTTGATAATACTGACGTGATATTAGAACTACTGCGTTTACGGGAAGAGAAATCGCAATTATTAGATTTTCAGCATTATGCAGAATATTCACTTGTCACGAAAATGGCGGACTCTGTCGATCAAGTATTGGATTTTTTAAGAGATCTTGCAAAAAAGACACGGCCATTTGCAGAAAAAGAAATGAGCGAGCTTAAGCTGTTTGCTAAAGAAAGTTTGAATATATCTGAATTATCCGCATGGGACATTGCTTTTGCCTCTGAAAAATTACAACAAGAAAAATATGCGATAAATGAAGAAATTTTACGGCCATTTTTCCCTATCGATAAAGTGCTTTCTGGAATGTTTGCTATTATTGAGAAAATTTATGGCATGCATGTGACCGAGATGAACGATGTAGAAACATGGCACCCTGATGTACGTTTCTTTGAGATTTGTGACGAAGCAGGGGAGCTGCGTGGAAAATTCTATCTTGATATGTATGCGCGTGAGAAAAAACGTGGTGGTGCATGGATGGATGATTGTCGCTCGCGTCGAATTGAAAATGGTAAACTAGTAACGCCCGTTGCCTATCTGATTAGCAACTTTACACAAGCAATGCAAAATCAACCGGCATTATTAACTCACGATGAAGTGATTACGCTATTTCATGAATTTGGCCATGGTTTGCATCACATGCTAACTCAAGTCAATTATGGCGCGGTTTCAGGTGTGAATGGCGTTGAGTGGGATGCGGTAGAATTACCCAGTCAATTTATGGAGAATTTTTGTTGGCAACAAGATACCATCCCATTGATTTCTGAACATTTTGAAACCAAAGAACCATTGCCAGAAAATTTATTCAAAGCCATGTTGGCCGCGAAAAATTTTCAATCTGCGATGCAAATGCTACGTCAACTAGAGTTTTCGATTTTTGATTTATTGCTTTATAGTCAATCTGCGCCCGCTAATGCATTAGAGCTGCAGAAAGTTTTGGATAAGGTGAGAGCTGAAATCGCAGTGATTATTCCTCCTGCATTTAATCGATTCCAGCATGGATTTTCGCATATTTTCGCCGGTGGCTATTCTGCCGGATATTATAGTTATAAATGGGCGGAGGTATTATCCAGTGATGCATTTTCAAAATTTGAAGAAAACGGTGTTTTGGATAGAAAAACTGGGCAAGAATTTTTAAGTGCTATTTTGGAGCGCGGAGGTTCGCAGGCAGCAATGGAATTGTTTGTTGAGTTTCGTGGCCGAGAGCCTAATGCGGAGGCGTTATTGAAGCATAGTGGTTTAAATGCATAATATTCGTAGAAGAAACAGTTTACGGCCTTGAGCGCCGTAATGTTATGCCATATAATGGCTCAACATGGTAATAGAAAAGTGATAGATGATGCAAACGCAAAAAATAACAGCTATCTTACCCAAAGAATTGCTTCAGAGTGTTTTAAAAAGTACGGGGTTGGGTATTACAGAAAGCATAAAACAGGGTTTGGAACATTTGATGAGTGCGAAAGCCTATGAAAATTTACAAAAATGCAGAGGAAAATATGCCGATTGTTTCAAAGATTTTGATTTAAATGAATTGAGAAAAGATAGAGATGAAGAATGATTGCAGTTGACTCTTCTAGTTTTATTGCTTTTCTGAAAGGGGATGTTGGTTTGGATGTTGAACGCATTTCTCGAGCTTTAGAAAATCGAGAATTAGTTTTACCGCCAATAGTTATGGCAGAAGTTTTAAGCAATCATTTGCTACCCAACCATCTGATTGATTATATTGGCATATTGCCTGCTTTGCGATTATTTCCAGAATTTTGGCAACGGGCGGGCTTGCTTCGTGCTCAATTATTATCAAAAAAATTAAAAGCACGCCTTGCAGATACTCTTATCGCACAGTGTTGTATTGATCATCATGTACCGCTTATTACTCGTGATAATGATTTTCGTCATTTTATTCAGTATGGCGGGTTGATTTTATTGAATACTTAAACTTTTCTTTTGGCTATTAATATAGAAGCGTTATTGAGACATAGTGGTTTGGATGCATAATGTCCGTAAAAGAAACAGTTTACGGCCTTGAGCACTGTCATTTTATTATTACAACGGATAGTGATGCCGTATACAATGCTGATAATCATCCACAACGTAATCGTAATCTTCAGGAAATAAAAACGTTCGCTCGCATGGCATGGCAAAAAGTAAGAGAATATGGAAAACGAAATATTTCAGAATTATCGATTCAACGTTACAAAAAAATAATTGGAAGACAATTGCACGCGAGAGAATTTTCATGTCAAAAAAATGAACCAATGTTAGGTTGCGGAATTTTAAATCGGATGACAAAATTGGGAATGCCAGTAAGTTATCGTTGCGCATAAATTTTCAGATTCTGTTCCAAAGAAGGGGGCAGGCAACAAAGCCTAATTAAACAGAGGTAAACCATATGTTTTCTTCAAAGCAGAAAATTGATAGCAGTATTGCAAAATATTTTATTACTACTAATCGGCTAGATCTTGTACAAAAATTTATTAACTTGCTGATTCAGGTGAGAAAATACCCAGATCATCAAGGGATAAGGCAAAGTGTCAATGAATTAACCCGTTATTTTCAAACAACTATCATTGCGCCGGAATACCAAGAAAAATATATCGCTGAGTTAAAAGCGTTACAAGACGGCCGCCATCAGAATCGCTGGGTTGCGTATCAACTTCACACCGGGTTATCGGCACTATTATTAAATACGTCATTGCAAGATAGTAGCAAGTTCGAGATAAATTATTGTATTTTAAAGAACTTGTATCGACTGCTTTGTGTTTATAACTTAAGTGAGATCGATGTAAAAAACTACTTGCTAACAGCATTTAGAAATAGAGGCAATCCATCAATCATTACCACAACAGGACAAGCAGTATTTAATACTACATTCGATCCATTAAAGAAAAATAAAATTGAGTCCCTTTTTTTTGTTATGGGCTTAGACGATCTCTATTTATTTGGCAATCAGGTGATGCACCAATTGCCACTGGAAATAGAAAAGAAAAATAAAACTACTCGTTTTAAGCAATTGATGATTTTGATTCAAGAAATACTTATTGATAATGCTTTTGATATTCAAGCTTATAACCAAGCAGATGTTTTCAAACACTGCCTTGCTAAGACAACACAAGAAATTAGTCAGACACCCTATAATCTATTTCAATATTCAGTAAAAATTGATCAGAATACTGCCTTTACTCTTTTTGACCGTGTTCACTTTATTAAAATATTAGCTTTTGTTGAGCTAGATGATAGTAGCTATTGTTTAGTGATTAAAGCTCTTTGCCTTGAACTTAGTGATAATGTAGAAAACAAACAATATATTGAAACTGTTTTCAAGCCAATTGTTATGGCAGCCTTGGATTATAACCTAGAACGATTAGCTCAGCTGTTAAATGATTTAATTGTTGATGAAAACAGCATGCTTTCTTCGCTCATTGTTGATTGGTTAAATGAATATCCTCATACAAACGCTACCAAGTTATTTTTGCTTGAAGCATTTGATGAATTAAGGTTTGATTATGATGAAGATGAAGATCAAGATCAAGAAATTCAAAACACAGTCAGTAAAGTGCTGGATCGCGCATTTTTTGATGTGCCTGAAATACTTTCTGCATCAGGAAAACGTTTATCAAAAAAAACACCTCAGCAAGTTCCTGAGCAAAGTAAACATAAATTTAGCTATGCCGCCTCTAGTTCTAACTCTAGCTCTCAACAGAGAAGGCAGCGTCATAGTAGTAACAGCCCTCGTTATCCTTCAAGTAGCAAGGATATACAAATGTTCGGTGGAACATTAAGTCGCGGCAGTAAAGTGCAATCAGGAAAACAAAGCGAAAGCTCATCATCAAGTTTTAGAGAGACACATAGTGCTGATGGAAACAACCAACCGATAGCAACGAGTGCGCAACCATCTGCATCATCTAAACGTGCTCTTGATGTGGCACCTCAGCCAATCGAGAAAAGAGTCAAACGAGCAATTAGCGCTAGTAGAGGCTCAGCAGAAAGTGTTGCGCCTATCGGTCAACTGACGGATTATTTTCCCGATTTTAGTCTACATAGTACGTTCATTGAGCAGTTACCAATAAATACGCAGATCGTTAGTCATGCGCGAGGATTTCATTTTTATCGGTGCAATACTAATCAAAAAGCGTATTACCTTGTTACCGACGACCGACGCAAGGATGAATTAAAAAAAGAAATTGATACTCAATTATTAAGTGACTTACATAGTCCAGTAGTGGCAGACCTCAATAGCGATGACGCAAACATCGTGGTATTGCAATCAGTCAAAAAACTTTCTGAGACACCCTGCGTCGGTTACCCAACAAAGCTCCATTATATGCAAGAAGTTTATAGCAATACCTTTGATCGACTCAATAGAACATTGTCACAAGCAGAAACTTTTGCAGAGTATCCTTATAGACACCACCCTTTTGTTTCATTTGGTGATGAAATTATTCATGCGGCGCGATATGGATTTGGACAAAAGGTAACAGGAGATCGTTTTCAAGATAGGCTACGCCCTGTTTACTATGAAGATGGATCGCTTGAAAACTTTTTTGTTGGGCAGTTATGGATAATTTTACAGCCATGGGAAAATTATTTGGCATTAGGCAAGTTTCATATTATTTCCAGAAATTCCCGCCTCGAGCTTAACAGCAGTCTGAAGAATCAATATTGATTATTACAAGTACAAGGCCTCATAAATTTTTCCTTTTATGCCTTTTTTAAAGCAATCAACTCTGTTTTTTGTTTTTACAAACGTGCTAGAGAAAAAAAAGAAGTGCGCGGTCTCTTACAGCCAATTTCCGAAAAAGTGTTATCGAATCATTTCTGGAGGCGGCGCACGATTATCCGAGTCACCAATAAACCCCCAAAGCTGATGAAAACTTTCAAAGAAAAAATAAGTAATCAGTGAGCGCGCATGTTCAAATAAAACTGAAAATGGCCCAATTTTTTTTCGTGCTTTTTGATAAACACGACAACACAGTTGTTGCACTTGATCAATCAAAAAAGCGAGTAACATTAGCATCGTCATGACGGAGCATAAATTTTTATATCCATGACCATAATTGTGTTCGAAATTATAGCCTTGATTTTTTAACGTGTTAAATGTTTCATTCTCGATACGCCATCGTGATCGTCCTGCGCGCATAATCTTATATGCATTCTCTTTCGTGATTTCAATTTTTGTAACCCAGCTAAATCGTTGTACTTTTCCTGATGCTTTTTTTTCAGTGTACACCATTACATTTACTCGGTATGTGTGATTGACTGCATTCAAGGGAATGTTGGAGTAACACTCGAAAATGTGTTCAGTTTCTTTGTCATCTTTCTGATGATAAGTGATGGGCGTGAGGGCAGAAATATGATTGAATAAATATTTGTGATCCCCTGGTTTCACGCCAATGATATAATTCATTTTTAACGAATCCAACAGCGATAAATGCGGGAAATTAGAGGCTAAACCATCCTCAACAATCAGTATTTTTAAATGAGGATGCTCTCGACGTAAATCGGTTAACAAACGTTTTGATGCATTGCGCTCACAATCGTTTTTGGTGTCGCCATCGCCTTTGACAATCGGTTCAGGCGCCAACGGAACCACCACCTGGTGATCCGGGTGTACGAGTGCTGCGCCGAGCATGTGATGATAATAGCTAATCGTTCCATCGCGATGATGTTTCTCACAACAACTATCGCAATGAACCTGTTCAGAAGAAAATTGTCCCGTGCCATCAAGCGAAAAAATATAATGATTGTCGAGATAACGATAAGACTCTAATGCTTTACCACGTTGTAAATAAGCAAAAATAGTTTTAAATGGACGGCGGAAAACACGTGAAGGATCAACGACATCTAAACGTTCGCGCAAACAAGTATCGCTCGGCAAATTATTCACGCCATAGAGTGATTTTAAATTACGCCGAAGTCCTTTGTCTTCATTAACGCGCCTTTCAAATTGCAGCAATGAGGGAGATTTAAACCCAAAAATCGCAAGGCCACTCATAATACAATCTTGCCAGCTGTAATCAGAATTGAGCTCCTTTAACTTTGCTTTATGAACACTATGACGAACAAGATTAATTAAGCCGTCTGCTGACAAATGTTTGCGCAATCCCATTATCCACCTGCTTTTTTACAAAAATCAGGCGAAGTTTACGAAAAAATAATTCAAATAGCTCGTGAAACCCGCATTATATCGAGGTTTTTAATGGGGGCGGGAATCGCTG
>JAIXPZ010000051.1 GCA_027486005.1 Legionellales bacterium | reverse complement strand
TGTCACCCCAGCGCAGGCTGGGGCCTAGTCAGCATTTTTAACTCATTGATAAGACTAGGTTCCTGCCTTCGCAGGAATGACACTTCGTTTGGTTGCCATTAAATTTGTAGGGGATACGTTAATACTGTCTGGCAATAAGTCAGTAGTTCAGCAGGAAATATGCCTAACAGCAACGCAAACAAGCCTGTAAGGCTCACCAGCGCAAGTGAGCCAGAAGAAACCACTGGTGCATATACCACTTCTTTCGCCGGCTCATCAAAATACATCACCTTAATGACGCGAAGATAATAATACAAACCGACAACACTCATCAGCACTGCAAACACTGCCATTGCCACTTGACCCGCAGCCAACAAGGACAAAAGAATCGATAGCTTTGCAACAAACCCAACAGTGGGAGGAATGCCTGCCATAGAAAAAATTAACATCATCATGATAAATGCTAGCCAAGGATGGCGTCGACTTAGGCCGGCTAAATCACTGACTGTTTCAACGGTGCCCTTGTGATGATTCAACAAGGTAATCACTGCGAAAGCACCCAGAGAAACTATTGCATAGCTAATCATATAAAATAACGCTGCTGATAACCCTGCGCTTGCGCTAGCGGCAAGAGCTAATAACATAAAGCCCATATGTGAAATAGAGGAATACGCTAGCATGCGGCGTAAATTATTTTGGGTTAATGCGGCGATATTTCCTACAAGAAGAGATAACGCAGCAATCAAATAAAGCATTTCGCTCCAATGCTCAAACAACGGAATAAAGGACGTTTGAAATAACCGTATCAATAAAAACAACACTGCAATCTTTGGGGCACCAACCAGAAAAAGCGTAACGCTAGGCGGCGCACCTTCGTAGACATCCGGCAGCCACATATGAAAAGGAGCTAACCCTAATTTAAAGGCCAAACCTGCTAAAATAAACGCTATGCCAACCAATAGCATGACCATTTCACCGCCTGAAGCGTGGGAAGCGGCAAGTCCAACATCAACAAAACTGAAACTATGCGTCACTCCATAGATCAATGAAATCCCATATAATAAGAACCCAGAGGCAAGTGCGCCGGTGACAAAATATTTTAACGCTGCTTCAGAGCCTTTGCTCGAGCCACGGTGATAAGCACACAAAATATAAAGTGGAAAAGACATTAACTCTAACGCGATATAAAATGTGAGAAAATGATAGGCTGTTGCCATAACTAGCATGCCGACGATAGAAAACAAACATAATGAAAAATATTCGCCGATAGCCAATTGCTGACGAATCAATTCTTTTCGCGAATAAAATAGTGCGAAAAAACTTAGCGCTAACACGAGCAAACTGCCCAGCATAGAAAAATGATCAAGGCGAAAACGCCCTTGCGCAATGGCTACTGCGTCAGGAAAACACCAATACTGTCGCAATATCATGCCAATACCTACAAACAAGCCTATCTGCGTACTGTAATAAATCCAGCCGTCTGCTTTGTGTTTGAAAAATGCCGTTAACAATAAAACTATACAAGCTAGCGTTAGAATAAACGCGCTTGGCAAAATGGCATCGAAGTATAAAGCAACAAAATTTCCCATAAAAATATCCTAAATCAATTTTTATCACCCCTCATCCGCCTAGCGGCACCTTCTCCCCTCAAGGGGAGAAGGATTCAATAGAGAAGTTACCGTTAAAATAGATACCTGTTTTTCAACCACTCGGCCGCAAGCGACCGAGATTCCTTAATTATATTTCGCCTGCGCAAAACAAGTTTGCGCTACGGCGACTCAAGGGGAGCACTTAGCGTAGCTCCCCTTGGGAATCCCCATCGCCCTTGTCTCTGGCGCTAGCGCCAGAGATTTCTTTCGTTAAATAGAATTAAACGCCAAACTATTACTCAACAAATGCCCTACTGAAGCATGTAATATTTCCAACAACCCTTGCGGATAAATCCCAATAAATATAATCGCTGCGGAAAGCAATCCAAAAACAAAAATCTCATGCATACCAATATCTTTAAGCAACGTAACTTTATGATTAGTCATTTGACCAAAGAATATTTTCTTATACATTATTAAAGTATAAGCGGCAGCAATGACTAAAGTTGTCGCCGCTAAAAGTGCGACGCCGAAATTAGTGTGAAACGCCGCCACAATCACCATGAATTCACCCACAAAACCCGAAGTGCCTGGGAAACCTACATTTGATAATGCAAATAACATCATAAAAGCCGCGAAAATAGGCATCGTTTTTGCCAAACCACCCCAATCTTTGAGATTACGACTGCCTATCCAATATTGCATCATGCCTACCGCTAAAAATAGTCCACCCGTGTTAAAGGCATGAGCAATCATTTGCACCACTGCACCTTCGAAACTCATATATGCTTCATCAGACCCCATACTGTAGATCATAAAACATCCTAACACCGCAAAGCCCATATGCGCGATGGAAGAATACGCCATTAGCTTTTTCATATCTTGCTGCACAAGCGCCATCATCCCAACATAAATAATCGCGATCAAGGCTAGTACAATCATCGTCGGCGCCATAATTTTATTGGCCATGGGCAAAATTGGCAGACTAAAACGCACAAAACCATATACACCGATTTTTAACATTAAACCCGCCAATACGACTGAACCGGCTGCAGGCGATTCGGTATGCATATCCAACAACCAAGTATGCAAAGGCCATAAAGGCAACTTAATTGCAAAGGCAATAAAAAATGCAGCGAATAGCCACAGTTCAGTATGCCGCGGTAAAACAAGCTCATAAAATTTCGTAATCTCAAAACTATTCGTCACTTGGTGCAAATATAAAATAGCGACCAGCATTAACACCGAGCCCAAAAACATCAGGATAAAAAACTTGATGGCAGCATAAGCGCGCTGTTTATCGCCCCAAATACCAATGGCTAAATACATCGGGATTAACATCGCTTCCCAAAATACATAAAACAAAATAGCGTCAAGAGCAGCAAATACCCCTATCATCATGGCTTGGGCAATAAGAAATACCGCCATGTATTGTGCAATATTATGCTTAACCAGTTTACAACTCGCTACGACAACAATAAACGTCGTAAACGCCGTTAATAAAATCAGCGCTAAAGAAATTCCATCTATCCCTAAAGCATAGTGAATACCATAAGTTGGAATCCAATTGCGTACTTCTTGGAACTGCATCGCGTAAGAGTTGGTGTCAAAATTTTGATACAAAGGAATGCACATCAGCAATTCGGCTAATGAAGCGAGTACTGCCCATTTTTTTATAATCGATTCAGGACAAAACTTATTTCCAAATAATAATAGGCATGCAGCGACTATCGGCCACCAAATTAACATGCTTAACAATGGAGTATTTTCAAACATATTTTATATTCCTACCCACACTAAAGCCAATAAAGCAAACAACCCACACACCATACTTAATGCATAGCGCCCAACAAATCCTGAATGCAACTGTCGCGATATTTTTGATAAATGCATCCAACGCGCTGCAACTCCATTCACCCAAAAACCGTCTATCCATTTCATATCAATCACTTGATAAGCAAATTGCCCAAATTTATTAGCGCCTTTGACAAATACTTGCTGATTGAATGCATCAAATCCGTATTTAACCATTAATAATTGGTAGAAAATTCCAAAATACTGTTTTATGCGCGCTGCCGCCTTTGGCTGAATAAGATAACAATAAACGGCACATACTATCCCAGCGATCGTCACCCAAAACGACGCAGTTTTTACAGAAAGCAACGTCATCTCAAGAGCCCCATGAAATTCGGATTGCATAGTGAATAACACATCGCGCCCGGGCAATAAAAATAATGCATCGCCCAAAATTGAGGGAGTTTGATAGAGTAATGGTGTAATCGTCATTGCACCTAAAATAATTGAAGGAATAGCAAGAACGATTAATGGCACTATCACTACCCATGAAGATTCTTTCACGTGTAAATGTTTTGTATCAAAGCGACTCGCGCCATGAAAAGTTAAGAAAAATGCTCTAAACGTATAAACAGCGGTAACGAATACACCTAATAACGCACACACATAAGCAAAAGACGCTCCAGGAACCATCGACGCATGCACCGCTTCAATAATACTATCTTTAGAATAAAATCCTGCAAAAGGAGGAACCGCAACTAATGCCAAAGCACCAATTAAAAATGTCAGCCAGGTGATGGGCATACGTTTCCATAATCCTCCCATGCGACGCATATCTTGTTCGTGATGCATGCCCAAAATGACCGATCCCGCAGCAAGAAACAGTAAGGCCTTAAAACAAGCATGAGTAAACAAGTGAAATAATCCAGCCGCATAAGCGGTAGAGCCTACGCCCATCATCATATAACCCAACTGAGATAAGGTTGAATAAGCAATCACTCGTTTAATATCATTTTGTACAATCGCAATTAATCCCATGGATAAAGCTGTTATAGCCCCCAAGACCAAAACAATACTTAGTGCTGTGCTTGAATATTCCAAAATTGGTGACATGCGACATAACATATAAACACCCGCCGTCACCATGGTCGCTGCGTGAATCAACGCAGAGATCGGTGTTGGGCCTTCCATCGATTCCGGCAACCACACATGCAAAGGCACCTGTGCAGATTTTGCTGCCGCGCCAATGAACAACAATATACTCATCACGGTCATCAAAGAAAAAGATACGCCAGGATAAAACTGCATCATCTCAGAAGACTTGCTCGCCGCTTGAGAAAAAATCTCTGCGTAATCAGCAGAACCAAAATAAACAATCGCACAGGCTATTGCTAATAAAAAGCCAATATCCCCAACGCGATTCACAATAAACGCTTTCAAACCGCCTAAAACTGCAGATTCTTTCTCATACCAAAAACCAATCAACCAATAAGAGACAAGCCCCACGCCTTCCCAACCAAAAAATAGCAGAATAAAATCATTTGCCGAGACTAAACATAACATCGCAAACGTAAATAAAGACATGTAACTGAAAAAACGTTGATTACTATTGTCATCTTTCATATAACCAATACTATAAACATGCACGAATAGTGAAACAAACGTGACAACCAACATCATCGCTACCGTGAGATGATCCACCAGCAAGCCAATGTTTAAATGATATTTCCCTGAGATCGCCCAAGAGTACAGTGAAAAGACTTGTTTAAGAGCTTGGTCACATAAAATCGTTTTAAATAACAGTAATGAAGCGACAAAACTAAGGCCCATTAAACTAATCGTGACTGCATGTGCGCCACGCTTGCCAATGTTTTTTCCAAAAATTCCAGCAGTCACGCCTCCTAATAATGGCGCTAAAAGCGTGATTAACATGAGTGTTTTAATTGAGATTAACATCAACTCTATCCTCTTAATTCATTCAGCGTAACAATATCAATGCTGCCACGACGTCTAAACACTAGCACAATGATGGCTAAGCCAATCGCAGATTCTGCGGCGGCCACCGTCAAAATAAAAAATACAAATATTTGCCCGGCAATATCGTGAAAATACTGTGAAAAAGCCACAAAATTGATATTCACTGCTAATAACATCAACTCTATACTCATTAATGCTTTAATTAAGTGATGTCGATTCATTACGATACCCGCAATACTGATGCCAAAGATTAATGCGCTAAGCATTAAATAATACGCTAAAGGAATCACTGTCATTTTGTTACCCTCACCAAGCGCAACCTATCTTTCTTCGTCACTTTAATTTGTTCCGATATTTGCTGTTTTTTATAATGTCTATGTTCACGATGCGTCAGATAGATTGCACCGACGATGGCCACTAATAAAATCACCGCGGCTAATTCAACCGAAAGCGCATCGTTGCCGAATAGCGCCATACCTAATTGCACAAGATTACCCTCAGAGCTAATCGCTGGCACGGCAACACTGGTCTCATTAGGGGCGACTAATAATAGAAAAAACAATACAATCATCACTGCAAACATAGCACCAAACGATACCCAACTTTTATAGGAACGTTTAAGTGAATTTTCTTCGCCCAAATTCAACATCATCACTACAAACAAAAATAACGTCATCACTGCACCGACATAGACAATAATGAGAATTAATCCTAAAAACTCAGCCTCAATTAAAATCCACAATCCTGCTGTTGCTACAAACGCCAAAATTAGCCATAACACGGCATGCACTGAGCGATTGGTTAATGTCACCATCATACTGGAAATTAACAATACCGCGCTAAACGCAAAAAACACGAGTTGAATTAAGGTTGCTGTCATCTTAGTCATTCCCACGTATTAGAGTTTTCACGGAAACATCTTCATCAACTTTCGGCCAATGCACTCCCATACCATTTCCAATGAAACGCCAGTCTTGTCGTTCACTTTCTGTGGCATCTCGCAATCTTGGGAACCACTCTAAGGGGGCCGAAATTTCCCGACCATCTGCTAAAATTAAATGCAATGAAGTCTTTGTAAAATTGACATCGATTGCATGGTCATCAAATTTAATTGCCAAAGTGCTCATGCCATTTCTCCAAAAATAATTGCCTATGTTCAATAACAAGTAACCGAATCGTTGATAACTCATGGCTTCTGAAACTATATGAACTGGCCAAATTAACGGGGTTTAACCAAAACTTACCTACTTTATCGCCATTTTCCACATGAATATGAGGTGGCTCATTCCCCTCTAAACTAAAAAAGAAAAACCGATGTCCTTGAATCCTTAATACGGTTGGCATTATCGATACTCCGCATCGGCTTGTCGCGCTTTCGCAATGTCTTTTTCATAGCGATCGCCAACAGCCAATAATTTTTCTTTGGTCATAATATTTTCGCCACGATTTTCAAAGTGATAATGCATCAACGAAGTTTCCACAATGGAATCGACGGGACATGATTCTTCACAAAAACCGCAAAAAATACACTTAAACAAATCTATTTCATAACGCGTTGTGCGACGTTGGCCATCACTTTCGCGTGGCCCTGCTTCTATCGTAATCGCTAATGCAGGACAAACCGCTTCGCATAATTTGCACGCAATACAACGTTCCTCGCCATTAGCATAACGTCGTAAAGCATGTAAACCACGAAAACGCACTGACGTTGGTGCGGTTTCTTCAGGATACAGCACTGTGGTTTTACGGCGCCAAAAATAAACCCCGGTCAACCGTAACCCCACGAGTAATTCCCATAAGGTAAAGCTTTTGATGTATTGTTTTAGTATCTTCATGTTACAAACCACGGCCCCACTTTAAAATATATCGCTAACGCAAGGACTATAATCCAGACCAATGCCACTGGAATCAATACTTTCCAACCTAATGCCATAATTTGGTCATAGCGATAACGTGGAAACGTTGCACGCATCCACAAATACATTAATAAGAAAAACCCCATTTTCATTACCAGCCAAACAACGCCTGGAACAAATGCAAACCATTCACCAAGATATGGCACATGCTCGAAAGGAGAAAGCCATCCGCCTAAAAACATCAAGGCTGCTAATGCCGAAATTAAAATCATATTGGCATATTCTGCCAAGAAAAACAGTGCAAAACGTATGCCAGAATATTCCACATGAAAACCTGCGACAATTTCAGATTCACCTTCTGCGACATCAAACGGCGCGCGATTCGTTTCTGCAACACCAGAAATCCAATACACAATCATTAAAGGAAATAAAGGCAAGGCATACCAATGCCAAATGCCGCCTGCTTGCGCCATCACTATTTGACTAAGATTCACTGAACCCGCCGCCATCATTACCCCGACTAAGGCAAAGCCCATGGCAATTTCATAAGAAATGGCTTGCGCTGAAGCTCTTATCGCACCATACATTGCATATTTAGAATTAGACGCCCAACCCGCAATTAAAACGCCATAAATACCCAAGGAGGTCATCGCTAATACATATAACAAACCTAAATTAATATTCGCGATCACCCAGCCTGAATTCACCGGAATCACTGCCCAAGCAGAAAGTGCCGTACCAATGCTAATCATCGGCGCAATGATAAATAGAAATTTATTCGACGCAGTAGGAATAATGAGCTCTTTTTGCAACATTTTTAAAACGTCAGCGAAAGGTTGTAATAATCCTTTAAAACCCACGCGATTAGGACCCAAGCGGCCTTGCATATAGCCAATGACTTTACGTTCTGCATAAGTTAAATAAGCAACGCTTAAAATCACCACGACAAGTAGCGCTAAAATTTTAATGACTAACCAAATTAATGCAAATAGTGCTTCTAACATTTTATAATCTCTATATAACCCGCTGCATTACCTAACTGCGCCGCGAGTGTTGTTCCCCCTGCAATAAACACAGCGCCGATTGGCACTTGATTATTGATGGCAATTTCACTTGAAACATGTGCTTGATCTTGCTTGATCTGCACTGCTTGTCCATCAATCAATTGCAATTTATTGGCCGTTTCTGCATGAATATGCACAGCTTCAAAACGAGTTTCAACTGCGCGTTGATTTAATGCGCGCGCACGACGAACCAAACTATCTGAGCGACAATCTGGCCAGGCGGTGATGCGTTCTAATTGGTTGACATGTGGCATCACAGCGGACGACTGGCCGGTAGCTCCTACATATTGCAGTCGCGAGTGGACGTCGGGGCTGCTGACCTGTTGTCTTTCTTGATGGTCTAATGATTTCAATATATCTTCGCTGCTTTCAAAATCAAATGCAGGCACATCCAATAAATTTCCTAACACGCGATAAATCTTCCACCCTGGTCGCGCTTCACCTTTAGGCGCAACACATCCCGAAAATGAATGTTGTTCGCCAGCAAGATTCATGAACGTTCCAGAAGTTTCAGTAAACGCCGCGCAAGGTAGTAAAACCTTCGCCACTTTTTTTAAGTTTTCACTCACAAAAGGCGTCACTGCAATAACCATATCAGCGGATAATAAATTTTGCTGCAATTGATCTGGATTCGCCACATCGTATTCAGGTTCAATGCCGTGCAATAGATAGGCTTTCATTGGTAAATGGTTTCTTTCTGCTGGCGCACTGACTTGATAGCACCCTACCGCATTAGCACCTTCGGGCAATTGCGCGAAAATGCTTTGTGTATCAGTAGCAAATTTATTTAATAAAGATTGAATGATGGATGCATCGGGATGATTGAGTGCGTTTTCGCCCATGATGATTAGGGAATGTAGGAGCAGGTCTTGTGCCTGCCCTTCGCGAATTGCAGCAACAAATTCAGATGGCTTAACAATTGTTTCGCTGGCTAAATCAAAATGATATGGATGTTTTATCATATCAATCACATGCACTTTTGCACCTTTCAATGCCGCTTTACGCACAAGATGCGCTAAAATCGGTTGGTCATTTCTGAGATGACTCCCCACCAACACAATCGTTTGCTGATTTTCGATTTCAGCAATTGGGATATTTAATCCGGGTACAACAGTTAATCTGGGATCTGTTTGACGCAAATTATAATTAATTTGTGAACTTTCTAGATGCCGCCATAAACGCTTAATTAAATAAGCTTCTTCTAAGGTACTGTTAGGGGATATTAGTGCGCCGATTTGATTAGCCCCATGCGCCGCTTTGACTTTTTCCAATGCATTCGCAACGAAATTCAACGCAACTGGCCAAGTGACTTCGCGCCACTCTCCCGTTTCATCTTTGATACAAGGTTGGGTTAATCGATCTTGATTCAAGCCTTCATAACTGTAACGATCTCGATCTGAAATCCAAGTTTCATTAATTGTTTCGTTTTCTCTTGCAGTCACCCGCATCACTTCACCGCGACGAGTATGCACAGACAAATGTGATCCAACACCATCATGCGATGCAATACTGTGATAAGCTTTTAATTCCCATGCACGTGCTTTATATAGAAATGGTTTGGATAACAATGCGCCAACAGGGCATAAATCAATAATATTGCCCGACATTTCATGCGTGACCGTATGCTTAACATACGTACCAATTTGCATATGTTCGCCACGACCCGTCGCACCAATTTCCTGTACGCCAAGAATTTCTTTGCCGAAACGAACACAACGCGTACATTGAATGCAGCGTGTCATTTCGGTCGCAATTAAAGGTCCGAAATCATCATTAACAACAGCGCGTTTTTCTTCGTTATAACTTGAGTTATCTTTGCCATAACCCAATGAAAAATCTTGTAATTCGCACTGACCACCTTGATCGCAGATGGGACAATCAAGAGGATGATTAATCAATAAAAATTCCATCACCGCACGTTGTGATTCTAGCGTTTTTGTCGATTGCGTGAATACTTTCATGCCATCATTCACCGGTGTTGCACACGCAGGTAAGGTTTTAGGCGCTTTTTCTACTTCCACCAAACACATGCGGCAATTCGCTGCCACTGTGAGTTTTTTGTGATAGCAAAATCGCGGAATATAAATGTCATTCTCATCCGCAACTTGAATCAGCATTTTACCCGCTTGGGTTTTTATCTTTTTACCGTCTATATCGATTTCTATGTCGGCCATAATTTCCTTTTGAGCAGGTACAAGACCAGCTCCTACGTTTTACATTTTTTATGTTTAATATGGTAATCAAATTCTTCACGAAAATGTTTCAAAAAGCCGCCCACTGGCCACGCTGCCGCTTCACCAAAAGCGCAAATCGTGCGTCCTTCAATGTTTTTCGCTGCGCGTTGCAAGGTATCAACATCGCCCAGTTGTCCCTTACCCTCTTCAATCCGTGTCACTAATCGCGCTAACCACCCGGTGCCTTCACGACAGGGTGTACATTGCCCACAAGATTCTTCTTGATAAAACCGCGACAGTCGCGCCAACATTTTCACCATACACGTGGTTTCATCCATGACAATGACTGCGCCTGAGCCCAGTGATGAACCGGCTTTTTGCAGTGAATCGTAATCCATATCCACTTCCATCATGATATCCGCTGGCAAAACTGGCATTGAACTGCCTCCAGGAATCACTGCTTTAAGCTTTCGACCGTCTTTCATGCCACCGGCTAACTCGAGTAAAGTTTTGAATGGCGTACCTAATGGCACTTCATAATTGCCGGGTTTATTGACATGACCGGAGACACTAAAAATTTTTGTGCCGCCATTATTCGGTTTACCCAAACCTAAAAACCATTCGGGGCCCTTCTCTAAAATCACTGGAACAGACGTAAATGTTTCGACATTGTTAATGGTGGTGGGTCTTCCATAAAGACCAAAATTCGCTGGAAAAGGCGGTTTGAAACGTGGCTGACCTTTTTTACCTTCCAAGGATTCCATCATCGCAGTTTCTTCACCACAAATATAAGAACCTGCACCAAGTGCATGATGAATTTGCAAACTGAACTCTGAATTTAAAATATTATTCCCTAAATACCCTGCTTGACGTGCTTCGGTTAATGCCGCTTCAATACGTTCAATTGGTTCGGCGAATTCGCCACGAATATAAATATAGCCTACATCTATTCCCATGATATAAGCACCGATGCAAATACCTTCAATGAGTTGATGCGGGTTGAAACGTAAAATATCTCTATCTTTCGCTGTTCCTGGTTCACCTTCATCTGCATTACATAAGAGATATTTAGGGCCAGGAGATTCAGGTTTAATAAAACTCCATTTGATTCCTGTTGGGAAACCAGCGCCGCCACGGCCACGCAAAGAAGAGGTTTTGATTTTTTCGAGAAGCTCTGCCGGTGGAGTTTTTTCTGCAAGAATTTTTTTCCAAACAGAATATCCGCCTATGCTTTCATAACTAGACAGCAACCAAGGTTGATCGAGATGAAGCGTGCGATAACACACTTGATTTAAAAGAGGAACAGTCATTTTAAGCCCTCCAATAAAGTATCAATTTTTTCTGGCGTTAAATCCACTTGATAATCACCCTTGCCTTTACACAGCACTTGGCACACTGGCGCATTGACACATGCCGCTAAACATTCCACTTCACGTAACGTGAATTTACCATCGGGGGTTGTTTCACCTAAAGAGATGCCTAAGCGTTTTTCAAAATGTTTCACAACACCTTCTGAACCACGTAATAAACAGGAAATATTGGTACACACATTAATTTTGTATTTACCCGTTTCTTTTAAATCAAACATACTATAAAAACTGGCAACTTCATACACCGCCATTTTGGGGATTTCTAAATAATCCGCCACGGCATCTAATAACTCACGTCGTAACCAACCATCATTATGATTCTGCACAATATGCAATGCCGCTAAAACAGCCGATTGTTTTTTATCCTTAGGAAATTTCGCTGTCCATTGATCAATCTCATTGCAGATTTCGTGAGACAAAATATTCATACAACCACCATTTGCTTTTTTTGATGCTCGATAGATTTTACTTTATAAAAGCTGATGAGCATCATCGATCAATTTCTCCAAAAACAATATCCTGGCTAGACAAAATAGCCACGACGTCAGCCAGCATATGACCGCGGCACATTTCATTTAAACTCGCTAAATGTGAAAATCCTGCCGCACGCACTTTTAAACGATAGGGTTTATTCGCACCATCAGAGACCAAATAAATTCCAAACTCACCTTTAGGATGTTCTATAGCGGAATAAACTTCGCCCTCAGGAACACAAAAACCTTCGGTAAATAATTTAAAATGATGAATCAATGATTCCATGTTGCTTTTCATATTAACCCGCGATGGCGGTGTCACTTTATGATGATCAGCCAAAACTGGCCCTGGATTCTCACGTAACCAATCGACGCATTGTTGAATAATTTGATTGGACTGGCGCATTTCTTCAACACGCACTAAATAACGATCATAACAATCGCCATTCTTACCAACAGGAATTTCAAATTGCAATTTATCGTACACTTCATAAGGTTGTTTTTTACGTAAATCCCAAGCAACACCTGAACCACGCAACATAGGGCCGGTAAATCCTAACTGTATTGCACGCTCTGCAGAAACGACGCCAATATCGACGGTGCGCTGCTTCCAAATACGATTGTCTGTTAACAAGGTTTCATATTCATCAATACATTTGGGGAAACGTCGCGCAAAATCATCAATAAAATCTATTAAAGAGCCTTGACGTGCCTCATTCATCGCATTCACTTCACGTTCACTACGTGCAAATGAAGCATTATATTGTGGCATTCGCATGGGAAGATCGCGGTGTACACCCCCAGGACGATAATACGTCGCATGCATACGCGCACCTGAAACCGCTTCATAACAATCCATTAAATCTTCACGCTCGCGAAAGGTATAAAGAAACATACTCATCGCACCCAAATCTAGGCCGTTCGCGCCTAACCATAATAAATGATTTAAAATGCGGGTGATTTCATCAAACATCACGCGAATATATTGTGCGCGCTCAGGAACTTGCACGCCTAATAATTTTTCAATGGCTAATACGTAAGCATGCTCATTACACATCATCGAAACGTAATCGAGTCTATCCATGTAACCAATGCTTTGGTTATAGGGTTTCGTTTCTACCAATTTTTCAGTAGCACGATGCAACAAACCCACATGTGGATCAGCATTTAATACTATTTCGCCATCTAATTCTAAAATTAAACGTAGAACACCGTGCGCGGCAGGATGTTGGGGGCCAAAATTTAGCGTGTAACTTTTTATTTCTGGCATAGTTTTTTTACCGTTTTATGAGGGCGAGCGCCACTCGCCCCTACATTTATTTATATTGATTATCTTCGCGTATTACTTTGGGCACGAGTATGCGTGGTTCAATATCTACTGGTTCATAAATGACTCGCCCTTGCGCTGCATCGTAACGCACTTCAACGTGACCACTGAGCGGAAAATCTTTGCGGAAAGGATGTCCAACAAAACCATAATCCGTAAGTATTCGACGTAAATCAGGATGATCTGTAAAAAATACGCCAAATAAATCGTAGGCTTCGCGCTCAAACCAATTCGCGGAGGGCCAGATATTCACAACAGTAGGAATAACCAAATCAACTTCACGTAAATTTACTTTGATGCGTAGGCGTTGATTGTTGGTCAACGATAGTAGATGGTAAACGACAGAGAAACGTTCTTTTTCGGAGGGCGACCAACCGGTCGCCACTACATCGGCCAACGATGGATTTGATGACACCGCACGATCGAAACCTTCGGACGTTGCCGATTGTGTTTCCCATTCTGCCTTACCGTAAGTGAGATAATCAACGACGGTTACATCCATCAATTGTTTAAATTCAAACGCAGGTTCATCGCGTAATGCGAGGCAGGTCTCTTTTAAATCGGCTGCCGCTAAAACAATGGTCACTTCATCCTGCGCTTCACGGCATTCTACTAATACGCCGGAAAAACGTTCCCGTAAATGAATAGCGAGTGTGACGGATTCTGTCATTTTTTCTGCTCTTTACGCGACAAAACTGTCTTGCGTTTAATTTTATTTTGCAACTGTAATACGCCATAAATCAGCGCTTCTGCCGTTGGAGGGCAACCTGGAACATAAATATCAACGGGTACAATGCGATCACATCCCCGCACCACTGAATAAGAATAGTGATAATAACCACCGCCATTGGCGCAGGATCCCATGGAAATCACCCATTTAGGTTCGGCCATTTGATCATACACTTGTCGTAATGCTGGCGCCATTTTGTTACATAAGGTGCCTGCAACAATCATCACATCCGATTGTCTCGGGCTAGGTCGAAATATCACGCCAAAACGATCTAGATCGTAACGATTCGCCCCCGCATGCATCATCTCAACCGCACAACACGCCAATCCAAACGTCATCGGCCACAAAGAACCAGTACGTGCCCAATCGAGAATTTGATCGACTGTGGTAGTAATAAAGCCAGGGTGGCCGGTTTTTATTCCCATTCTAATCCACCTTTTTTCCACTCATAAATAAAGCCAACGACTAATATTCCCAAAAAAACCGCCATACTAATCATTCCCCACCCACCAAGATGGCGAAATACCACTGCCCAAGGCACAAGAAAAGCAGTTTCTAAATCAAACACAATGAATAAGATAGCGACTAAATAAAATCGCACATCAAACGGCAAGCGTGCCGTACCAACAGGATCAAACCCGCATTCGTAAGCGGCATTTTTCGCTTGATTAGGTGATTTTGGGCTGATGAACCAAGCAAGAATAGGTAAAGCAATGCCTATCGCAAAACCGATGGCAATAAAAACGAGAATGGAAAAATAGTTTTCTAGCATAATTCTATGTCATTCTTTGTTTAAGAAGAGCGAGCACCACTCACCCCTACAATTTTTTTAATTTGGTGTCGAAAGCGGGACTCGAACCCGCACAGCTTGCGCCACCGCCCCCTCAAGACGGCGTGTCTACCAATTCCACCACTTCGACATAATTTTAACGATCACTAAAACCAGTGAAAACCTTTGGCAATCATAGCCGCCAAACTGGCCATCATGCCACCAAGAGCGATAACAACAGCAATCCCAGTCCATACTATAAATTTCAAAGTATCATAACGAAGCACTACGATCTCTTTGCGTACTTCTTCAATCGCTAGCTCTAATTCTTTTTTGGTCAATACTAAGTCGTTCGCCGACGCAGCTAACATAACCCGCCCCCTTTTTTACTGCTTAAAGTATAACACGATAATAGCGTTTTACACACTCGGCTTAATAGGCGCTGCAGGAGCTGAGTTTACCTGTTTCACAGGAATAGTTAACCCAGGGATATCATCTTCTTTTTGCGCATCAGCGACACTGTGCGCTGCAAGATAGGTCAATATAATACTCGTCGCGAAAAAGGCAATGGCCAAGCTGCCTGTCAGTTTATACAAAAAGCCGCGCGAACCACGGCTGCCAAATACTGTGCCAGACGCCCCACTGCCAAATGCAGCACCCATGGCAGCGCCCTTGCCCTGCTGGATTAATACCAATGCAATCAAACTAATCGCAATTAATATATGAAAAATCAAAATAATTTGTACGCCCATCGCTATTTCCTCATAACTTCAGGGCGGGTACAAGACCCGCCCCTACATTTACACCGCATTAATAATTTGAATAAACGACTCCGCTAGTAGCGAAGCACCTCCTACTAAAGCCCCATCAATATCAGGTTGTGACAATAATCGCGCCGCATTATCAGGTTTTACACTACCACCATATAAAATTCGCATTCTTTGCGCCACGGCATGACCTAGCCATCCCGCCAACTTTTCACGAATAAAAGCGTGCACCGTTTGCGCTAATTCTGGGGTGGCCGTTTTCCCCGTGCCAATCGCCCAGACCGGCTCGTAAGCCAATACCATAGGCGCTGGATTAATTTTTGACTCATGAAAGATCGCCGAAAGTTGGCGCTCTAGCACTTCAAATGTTTTGCCTTGCTCATACTCTTCTAATGTTTCCCCAATGCACAGCATAGGAGTTAACCCAGCCAACTGCGCAGCCAGTGTCTTTTGCATACAAGACTCATCCGTCTCATAATAACCTTCGCGTCGCTCAGAATGACCGATCAATACATATTCACAAGCGCATTCTTTAAGCATCGCCGCGGATATTTCACCGGTAAAAGCGCCTTGGTCATGCGCATTCATATTCTGCGCTCCCAACTTAACGCTACTTCCCTCTAACAATACTTGGGCTTGCGGGAGAAACACAAAAGGAGGAAAAACCGCCACTTCGACCGAAGATGAAGCGCTCGCCGCTAAAGCAGGTAAAATCTGAGCAACAAAAGCACGTGAACCGTGCATTTTCCAATTACCCGCAATTAAAGGGATTCGCATATTTAGGCCAGTTCAATACAGAGGGAAATGATTCTACAAGATAATCAAGCAAACGGAAAGTGGGTGCTGCGCCTTGTTGCCTGCCCTGCTCCACAAATTAGACTATTGAAAACAAAATCTAGCCATTGTATAACAACGTTATGAATAAAAAGCCTTTGCTAGATACATTTGCCTTGAACAAAGCGATTAGCTCTTTAGCGCGCGCGGTTGAAAAACTCAGCTTAACACCAACAGATGAGTTTGTACGGGATTCTTGTATTCAACGATTTGAATATACCTATGAGTTGTGTGGTAAATTTTTACGGCGCTACTTAAAAATGACAGAGGCCAGCGCAGATGAGATTGAGCAGATGTCTTTTCCGACCTTAATCAGAACTGCCTGCGAGCGAAATTTATTGTTACATGACTGGGCTACGTGGATAAACTATCGTGAAAAACGCAATATTACTAGTCATACCTATGATGAAGATAAAGCGAACAGCGTATTAAAAATTGTTCCTCAATTTTTACAAGAAGCGCTCTATTTGAGTGAACATTTAGAGGAGCAAATAAAAAAGTGGTAATTTCGGAAGATCACTTGCCTATTGTTCATGAAATTTTAAATAATTATCTGCCTGAAAACACCACGGTGTGGGTGTTTGGTTCACGCGCACAAAATAAAGCAAGAAAATTTTCTGATCTTGATTTACTATTTGATCAACATGGCGAGACTCTTCCCGATATAGTTTTGACAGCGATGGCAGAAGCCTTTGATAACTCCGCATTACCTTATTCTGTTGATTTAGTTGATTGGAATGCTATTTCAGAGAATTTTAAAAAGCATATTGAATCTAGTAGAGTTCTTTTGGGCAGACCCTAATTGAATTTAAGAGTGCGACTGCCAGTAGCTACAAGAGGCCAACGATAAATTTACTGCCACAATCATGCAAAGGCGCAAAAAAAACATCCTAAAGGCCATTCGTAAAAATATCGTGTGATATTTTGCGGAACAGGGCGATTGATTACAAACCCAATTGGACTTTAATTGCACCCTCTATATCTTCAAGATGCTGTGCCGATACTCGGCCTATTTTGGTTTTAAAGCGCAACTTACTGACTGTGACCAACTGATCCGCCATTGCTTTGCTTTTACGCCCTTCTATTTCAACGTAAGCTTCGCACGGATAACATCGCTCAATGTTGCTGGTTAAAGGGACAACTTGCACGCGATTCATAATGTCATTAAATGCATTATTACTCACTATAACTGCAGGTCTTATTTTTTGTATTTCGCCGCCCATAGAAGGATCAAAATTCACCCACCAAACATCACCTCGCTGCATCAGAAACATCTCCAATTACACCCTCAACCCAAGCATGAGCTTCTTTTTCGCGAACTTCATCAAGAGCCATCGCTCGATAAGCTTCAGCCAAATTTGTATTAATAACATGCGGCTCAAGCAAAGATTCAATAAATTGACTAATTTTCCCGGCGCCTATTGTCGCATAGAGTCCTCGATAAATTTTTTCATCGATGGTAATGGTTAATTTTTTGTGCATAATTTCATCTCAATTAATACGTGTTAGCTACGTGTAATGGTAGGGTGTTTTAAAAAATTGTCAATGTGGCATTACCCCATTTTAAGAGGGCGACTGCCAGTTACCCCTACAAGAGGTAAGCGAAAAATCTAGCGTTACAATCAATTCAGCGTCAAAGCGATATTCGCCTTAAACCCCATTGCTTTTGCGACTTTGCCAAGCGTTTTCATCGTAAGATTTTTTCCGCGCTCGATATCAAAATATCTTTGCTTGCTGACCCCCAACAGCTTAGCAGCTTGTACTTGCGTCATACAATGCACTGTTCTCGCCAAATAAATCAGCAACGGAATACTCACTTCAGGAAGTGGTTCAATCATGACTTCATCTTTACGTGCAACGCTAGACTCAGGCAAGGGACGCTCATCATCAACATAATCTTGTAGCATAAAGCCAAGCACATCCTGGGCATTTTCATACGCTTCCTTTTTGGTTTCACCTTGTGTAAAACAATTTTCAATGTCACGGAATGTTACTTGATAGTAAGTTCCGTCATCAGTTTTTTTCTCAATTTTAGCTGGATAAGCTAAATGAATTGCACTCATTATTCGCCTCTTTTTATTAAATTAACGCCTGTTAATTTTTCAATACTTTTCAACGTACCCAATTTAATATCTTTATTTCCATGCACAGGAATGGGCACTCTTAGCTGCCCTTTCCTCGCTTTAACATGACGACCACCCGTCTGAATCTCCCAACCTTCCATCTTGAGAATTTTTAAAATCTCTTTGTAATCCACCTTGATTTTCTCTCTAATGCTGTTTAAAGAATAATAGAATGAATGCGGTCGGTCAATATATAAGTTGACTGATTTTGCATTCTGCCGTTAATGATATTTGTATAAGGGTGGGAGCTCCAAAAGAAAGCGACTGCCGGTTGCCCCTAGAGGCCAACGAAAAATTTAGCGTGACAATCAATTCATCGTCCATTTGTCATTTCAAATCGTGTAATATTTTGCGGAACAGGGCACGCACAAGGCACGGCCCCTACAGCCCACTGGCGATTCAATGAGCAGCATCATCTCTTTTTTAGGACCTCTTTTGCCTCATGGTTGTCTGATCATTGCTAACACCCTAGATGGCGTAGGGGCTTGTGCCTGCCCTGTTCTTTTTCTAAATCTGTTTACGTTCTATTACTCGGCAAACTGTAATTAAGGCTGAATTGTTCTGCCGCTTTTGCACTTGCATCAAGCCGGACTTTCGTTGCCTGCAACACTTCTTTTACCTCCTCGGCTCTTTCAGGTTGTGTAGTTTCTACTTCATCTAAAACCTTGCTCAAAGCAACTACCCCTTGCTTAACGCTCGCGACCTGGTCTTCTATTTTTGCCACGTTTGCAGTGGCAGTTGTGACTTTTTCTTTGGCAATAGCAAGCCCAGTCACTCTATTTTTAACTTCTGGATCATTTTCGATGGCTTTCGACCACACTGCTTTAACACTCGGTTGTTTATCCAGTGTTTCATTTAATGCTTGATACACAACAGGTTGCGCATTAATGATATCAAGAAGTGCGCGAGCTTCTACTCCATTAAAATTATTCCCATTAATAACAACTGAATTATCTGATTTAACTGCTATTTCTTCCAGCGTCTTTAAGACTTTAGCAGAATCATTGCCTGCTGCTATCATAAATTGTCGAATATCTCGGTTGTCTGAATGATGAATAGCGGATGCGCGAGCAGCCCTCATTGTAGGATCACTTTGAAAAACACGTCTTTTGGAAGCATTAATGTCCTCATCCGTAGGCTGATTATTTTTATCATAAATGCGTGTAATGTTTCTGTCATTTTTAAGCTGCGCAATATACTCCTTCGCCCTTGCGCGTACAATTTCACTAGACCCCTCTGGCATTGCTGTTACACCATTAATCACATCAGCGGAAATAAGCTCGTCAGGAATTTTTGAATTTTTAGTTGCTAGAACAGCACCACTCAATTGTGCATCTCGAACACGAGCAGGAGTACGCTCACGGTACGCCGTAAGCTCTGTCTCAAGCTTCGTGACGTCATCAGTCGCTTTTTTGACCTCTTTTTGCGCTTGTTCGACCAAGGAATCATCAAACAATCTGCCTAAAAGAGACTCAGGATCTTTTAATTGATCCAGAAATTCATGAGCCTGCTTAACCATTGCCTTTTCTGAATCCCGCAATTCTATGCGTTTCAAAGCAGCCAAGGCTACCTCTAATCTGCCTATGGCCTTTTCACCCATCTCGCTTTTTTCAGTTCCTGCTTTGCAAGCTTCAGCATCTTTTAATTGTTTATCAAAAGCCGCTGCGATCGTGGTTAAATCTCTCTCAAAATCTTGTAACACTTGAATCGCAGTCTCTCGCGCTTCATCAGCGCTGACGATGATAGGCGTTTGGGCGCCTTCAGGAGTAAACTCCACTGTTCTAATCGCTCCACTAATCGAATCGCCGGTTAATAGTTTGCCTTCCGCGAGTTGCTGGCGCAGTTTACCTTGAACAATATGTTGTTTCGCACCCTCAGCTACCTTACCTCGCGCTTCAGCAATGAAAGCAGCAAAGCCGGCATGAGTTGAAGCGGCTACAGAAGCCTCTTCAAGAGCGTTTCTGGCTGCAATCACCCCTCTGTCTCTTTCGACGGCTTCTTCAATCGCCGCGTCACTTTTTGCAACGTAATTGTGAATAGCATCTCGAAAGTCTGCCGGTAATGGCTGAGTGGTAACCGTGAGCAGTTTTACTACGGTAGGATCGGTAAACGCGGCTACCAGTACTTCTGGGTCAGCTGAAGTCAGTGCTATCGCAATTTTGCTCTCATCCGTGGCTAGCAGCAGAGTCGGAAGATGTTTTCCTAACGCTGCAGGAAGAGCAGGAGAGCCATTAAGAATTGCTTGCACAACAAGATGAAGATCACCGAATGCTACAGGATCATAACTGCCGATTTTAAGATTAGCACTCGCTTTAGTGCTGAGTGTAACAATTCTCACTAACGCAGCTTTTAACGCGGCATCACCCGCTTCACTTCTGGGTTTAGCACCCGCAGGAACACCCTCACGCGCTTGCCTACGCGCTACTTCCAACGCATGCTGAGCTGCCATTATCCTTGGATCAATCGCGACAAAACGATCTCTCGCTGCTCGCACTTCAGGATGAGCGTCAATTGCCGCTAAAGGATTTTGTGCAATGACAGCTTTAACATTTCGAAGTAAATCGCCAGCTAATACACCAGAACCCACGCCATCAATCGCCGCATTAATAGCCGCTTGTGCTTCGACCGGGTTAGCCGATAATGCCGCTCTGAGTGCGTCAGTAGCAGCAGCGCCACGCAACATTGTCACTGCTGCGCCTAACTGCTGAGCTCGAGTTTGGCCAACATCGCCAGCAGGAGGACTTGGTACCCATTTCGCAATCGCCCTAATCAGCTCATCTGAGACAGCTCGAACAGCTGGAGCTGGGGCAGCTAAGGCATCATTCAAAATTAACGCGCACGCCGCAAGATCGACTTTTGCAATCTCACGAACGTCTTGCTCAGTAAGAGCCTCTAAGTCCGCAGGGATTACTGCAACAAGAATTGTTGTCACCCTGGGCTCAGCTTCTAATGCAACTCGCACTAATTGTTGGCCACGAACTGGCCCGAGCGCTTGAATGCCAGCGCGAATAGCTTGACGAGCATCAGCAATTTCCTCAGCGGTACGAGGAGGATTATTAAGCGCTGCTTTTAATGCTATTTTCGCTGATTCGGGATTATTTAACATCAACCGCGCCGCAGCTGCATCAAGAGCCACTGCTCCAGGATTAGCTGCTACTGGAATTGTAGCGGCAATCGCAGTTTTACTAGCATCGCTAAAACCAGCAACCACTAAACTCGCCCAAACATCGGAATCTACATTCTCAATCACCGCAAGTGCAGCAGCATCACCACCGCCCGTCACAACACGCGTCAGCGCACCAATCGCAACACGACGCGCAGCAATCGCTGCAGCATAATTCACCTGCACTGACGCAATATCTTTACTCGCGGCAGAAAGACTCATGGCAGAATCATCGACAGTCACGTCTTTTCGTGCATCCCGCACTGCTTTGCGACACTGAGCAGCGCCTTGGTTCAATATTTCTTTCGCGATAGGATCGCTATTCAATGCTTTGGCAATGCTGGCAGGATTTGCTATAGCAAGTGCGTTTTTAATCGCTGCTTGAAAAGCAACCTTCTGAGTTTGGGCTATACGAATATCATCAGCAGTCACAAGAGCATTGGCAGCACGAGCAGGATTTCTTTCAGGAAGAAGAGCGACAATCGCAGCAGCACTGGCTGGAAAAGTATTCACAAAAACTGCAAGAGCCTCAGGATCTATTTCTGGGCCTGCTAACTTCGCATAAGCTGTATTTAGCACCATGATGGCAGCAGCGGGATTGTGTGAAAGGGCCGTCCTAATATCAGCTTTAGCATTATCTAGATTTTCTTGAATATGCTGTTGCTGTGTGTGAATAACATTAGCGCGATTAGCTGCATCAACAGGCAGATTTTGAGCATCCACAAGAATTTCTGCAAGCAAGCTTATTATTACAGCATCTTCCCTCACTACTGACGCAAGCGCATCAATGGCCGAATTAGCAGCAACCGCATCAGGATTCGCTATGGCCAGTACACGCTTAATCACGGCTTGAACAGCAGGATCATCTGGATGAGCGATAGCGCGTTCGCGCAGCGCGACGGACATCGCATTTTTTACTGCATTCCCGGTCGGCCCCGCAACAGTTGCCGCAGTAACAATTGCATTACGAGCTACACCTGCATCCGCTGCACCCAGCGCGGCGGACATCGCATTTTTTACTGCATTCCCGGTCGGCCCCGCAACAGTTGCCGCAGTAACAATTGCTGCATTAGCTACGGCTGCATCTAAATTTGGATCGCCCAGCGCGGCGGACATCGCATTTTTAGCATTGTCTGCAACATTTACTGCAGTAACAATCGCTGCATTAGCTGCGCCTGCATCCGCTGCACCCAGCGCGACGGACATCGCATCTATTACCGCAACCCCGTCTTCCCCGGCTGCCGCAGCAACAATTGCTGCATTAGCTACGTCTGCATCCGCTGCACCCAGCGCGGCGGACATCGCATCTTTTACTGCATCTCCGTGTGCCCCACCTGCCGCAGCAACAATTGCTGCATCAGCATCGTTACCAGCCTGAGCAAGTTGTTGTACTTTATCAAAAAGAATATCAAAAGCGGCGCCTTGAGTTTCAACTGCGTGTGAAATCGTGGCCTTTGCAACTTCTGCATTTAGCACACCAGTACCAGCTGCACGCGCAATTCCAGCATTTATTTGGTCAGGTGTAGCGGTACTCACTGCATTTCTGATTGCTTGGGAAAATTTCAAGTGGGATAAAATCTGGCTTCTTGCCATGCCTGGGCGTGAAACAAGGGCATCATAATGATTGGTGCCATTGTAGAAAACAAACAATGGCTCACCTGTGTGATCTTCAGTCGCAGAGGCTATAGAATCTCCGTCTGGCCCTATGATATGAATGGGCCTACCTAGGTGCTGTGCAAGTGCGCCTATCGTTAGATTATCTGCCCATGCAGAGGTCCAAGGCCCTTGACCACTACGCACCCCATCAACATATTGATCAAACGATAAACCATCATAATCTTGCCTACCTTCTTCAGTAGCTTGAGCAACCATTGCCTCAAACAGAGGTTGATATTGTGCACGATTCTCTAAAAGTATCTGAGCAACATAGCGCCTAAACTCAATATTTGCAGCATCTTGAGCTGCTTGATCAAGTGCGACCCCATTCTCAACTAGACTGCTAGCAATGGCATAGTAGAAGCAGTTCCCATTATCACGAACTTTATTAAACGCTAAACCAGACCGGTTTAATTCTTGCAACACTGGTAGAGGAGGAATCACTCGCTGATTTTCTAAAACTAGCTCAGGTACATTTGTATTCAGAATATTGTTTACTAAAGTGATTGCTTGTACTGGATCGCTATTAACAACCGCCGTAACTTGCTCTAGCGAATCTACAGAATTATAATTAAAAATTATACTCGCCATCATGTTAATAGCGTCAGGAGTTGCCACTACAATTTCAGCAAAACTTTCAGGGCTTGCAGCAATGATTGCTCTGAGAGCTTCAGGATTATCTCGCACAATTTCAGGACTTGCAGCGATAATAGCTTGAAGAGTTGCAGGGTCATTTAATGCAATGTCAAGAAAACTCTCTGTGCTTGTTTCTACAATAGTTCGGAGAACGCCAGCATTAGCTCGCGCAATTGCCGCAAAACTGTCTGGACTTGCTTCTACAATCGCACGACGTTGAGCATCATTCTGACGCGCTATCGCTGCAAAACTTTCTGGACTTGCTGTTACAATCGCTAGACGTTGATCATTATTAGCTCGCGCTATATCTGCAAAACTCGCTGGACTTGCCTCTACAATCGCCCGACGTTGAGCATCATTCGCTCGCGCTATATCTGCAAAACTCGCTGGACTTGCCTCTACAATCGCACGACGTTGAGCTTCATTCTGACGCGCAATTTCAGCAAAGTCCCCAGGACGCGCATCCACAATACGGCGAGCCTCAGCTTGGAGCTGAGCTTCGAGCCCATTGAGGATCGCTCTCATCAAACCTGGATCAGGCGCATGCCCAGCGACTTTTGCATGCGCAGTACGCAGAACGGCCATTGTCCCAGCGGCATTAAAACTGAACGCACGTTCGAGCATCGCAAGTTTGTTAGCGGGAGTTGCATCTCTAAAGAAATTTACAGCATCTACAACAGTACCCCATGCAGCAAGTGCCGGATTAAACGGAGGATTACCAAAATTAATCCCAGCCTGACATGCAGCGTATAAAATCTTCGCTATCTCTGCAAGACTCGCAGTATCTGCCGCAATCACTGGCGCAAGAGCACGAAACGCGGCATTTTTATCGCCACGCGCTCGAGGCAACGCTGCTTTTTCATCGTCACTAAACCTACTCGCATCAAACGCATCATGAAAACTGTTTCTCACACTTTTTATCTTCGCTACCGCAGCAGCCAGCTCTCTCACTCGATCGTCAGCTTTGGCGACCAGTACCTCAAGCTCTCGCAATTCAGTAGGTTTTCGCGTTCCACGAGACTCTGCCAGTTGGCGCTCAAGCTCAACACGTGCCTGGCTTGCAAGTGTGCGTGCATTTTTATACGCAGCTTCGGCTGATTTTTCAGCGATATTCAGTAAACCCAAGGCCTCGGCGGCTTTAGCAACACCCCCTCCTCCCAGCTTAATTTTATCGAGTGCCAAAGCAATATGATTACGAGCTGCGCGTGCTAGTCTTTCACTCGCCACTGCAGCATTCGTCGCTGCCATCAGCGCCGTATTCGGACCGCGCTTTTCTACGCCATCACGGACATAGTTTGTTTCTCTCTCTATTAATTGTGTTTTAAATTTGCAATTATCATGATTGAGCCTCTTGACTGCCAAGGCTTCGCCTCCAAAAAGACCATTCAAAGACCGGTTAATAGAACGCTCTTTTTCCATCAACTTCATCATGCTGGCAATCGTCGCATCGTGGGTGATAATGTCCGAACTAAAAGGAGTAGCAGAACTATCGGGAGATAACACCAACTGTTTCTTTGCATGTTCATTGGAGAGCATCAGCGACGTCGTCAAAAATTTGACATACCACTCATAATCATCACTATCAATTTTTTCAAAATTAAGACCAAAGGCAAGGATGTTCTTCTTCGACATTCTATCATGCATTTCTGCCAGTAGAGCCCTTCGCCCTGCGCCATTGAGTTGGTCTATCCCCCTGAATCCCCAACGATGTTTTTTGATATACTTGGCAGCAATTTCAAACTCAATCTCTGGGTTACCTGCTGCGTCATAAGATTCTTTCACCGTCAAAGGTACGTTAGAAGTTCCTCTTCCCCATCGAATCGGTATCTCAACAATTTGTGACAGCTTTCTATCCCTCTCTGCCTTAGTCAGCGCATAACCATCATTCACCGCTCCTGGCTCGCCTGTTGCCGAACCCAGCGTTCGATGTTCTCGTTGAGCTCTCGCAATACTTTGTGCTGATAACTCATCTTGTATTTGTTGCTCTGCAAACTCTTCTATTGCCTCTCTCATTTTAGGAAGCTGTGCTAAAAAACTCTTTAGTTCTTCAATTTCTTTCTTAATAGCCGCAATAACTGCGTCATGATTGGCTGTCTTATTGCGTTCTTCTTTCTTTTGTTCTGCTTCCAAACGCTGAATTTCTTCGTTTATTTTTTCATCTTTCAGTAAGCGATACGACTCAAATACATAACTCCCAGTCACTCGTTGAATGCTACTTTTTTCTTGGAAATGCTTATCTCCCATGCTTTCGACATGCTTATCTTGCCAACGGTAATAGCCTTTTTCAGCGTTGATGATGTCTCTCTGCTGAGCCTGCGTAACATCTCTTCTATATTGTTTGGCGGCTTCTTGTTGAACCATAAGACCATGCAGCGAATCGCCAAGCAGAGCACATTGTTTCTTTAAAAACGTACTATGCTTGGGCTCGAATAAGGTATAACTTTTCTTTTCATCGTCGGGTAATTTTGAAGCCCAATGCTGCCAATGATTCCTGGCATTTTCGTAATTACGCAGTGACATCATGATCTTACTCTCTTATTCTTTTATGTTTTAATTAAACTTCATACTCTGTGCTTGTTTTAAAATATCCACATCATGAGGAGATGGCTGAAAATAAGAATAGCTGACTTGCTTATCAAATTTCTCTGATAACAGCTCTAACTCTACCCATGCCGCACGCACCATTTTATCAAAGCCACCAAACTCCACGCGCCAACCACGTTGAAACACTTCCCGCGCCATCGCTTGAGCCGTGTGTACCGCATGTTGCAATGTTCGATTATGATCAAATAATTGTTTGGGTGTGGCAACGATACAGGCACCGCGATCAAAGACATTAAAGTGCTCACTAGCCCCTTTAAGAGTCAGCGCATGTAAGGCGCCCGCCGGGGCAGAATTATTGGCATCCCAGATAACAAAATAAGCAATGCGACTCAATAAATGATACACTTCTTGATGGGTAATCGGCCGATTAATTAATGCTGATAGTTCAGGAATGGTTTGGCCTTGAATAATGGCTTCCCAAATGGTCTGCTTTTCTTCAGAAAACCGCTCTTCTTTTTCGGCTTGTTCTTGTAGTGATTTAAACAGAGCACGCTCTTCGTCTTCATCGAGTTGAGTTTCCTCTTCAAATTCATCCGCCAACGTATTATCAATGGCCCATTCATCTTCAGCAGACAATGCAGGTAATACTTCTAGTTCAAAATCAGTCGTTAAGGGAGTCTCTGAGCCATTACTGACGGTGACGGTGATTTTATACGGAGACGCCTCTAGCGCCGGAGGACGACATTGTCCGTACACTATTCCCGTAATCGTGTAATCTAAATCGGCTGGCAAGCCAGTATCATTTTCTAGCTCGACTGTATACAACAACCCAAATGCCGGGTTTTCGTCCGGATTGTCACTCTCAACCACGCTATTTTGCACAAAGTCGCTTAAATCCAAGCGAAAAGACGCCCCCACAGTGACTTGCTGTTTAGGGATTGGCTTAAGTAACAACGGCGGTTTTAATTCATCTGTCATGCGCAAGCCTCACAAAGTTCAGGCGTAATTATAGTCGAGATTCAAGTTTCGCGCCTGCGCGAAACGTATATATCAATCTTATTCTACAGGCTTGACAGGGAGGAATTCAAATGTATGTTGGCTAATACACCATAAACTTAGCCTTGACCAATGATTTATCTGTGTCCTATAATACCACGATGGCGGTTTTTGTAGAATAACATGGCGTCGATTAAAATTTTCGAGTGGAATGAAGATAAAAATAAGCTCCTTATCGCTGAGAGAGGGATTGGATTCGAGGAAATTGTTGTTGCTATTCAACATGGTAGATTATTAGGAGTTACCCGAGGAAAGGAACCAAAGTATTCACATCAGAATATTTTTGTGGTTTTTGTCGATGGCTATACTTACGCAGTTCCATTTGTGGAAGACGATAATAAAATATTTCTTAAAACGATTTATCCGTCACGGGTATTACATAAACACTATCATGGAGATTTAATAAAATGAGCAAAAAAACGATGCCGTTATTAGATGATGAACATGCAATGATTGCTGAATTAGAAGCTGGCGGGTATGCGCCTGTTAAAAATGAAGCTGCAGAAATACAACGTTACACTGAGATTTTCAGAGAAAGCGGGACAAAGATAAAGCGGGTTAATATTCGCATGACAACACGAGATGTAGAAAAAGCACAAGCGGTTGCCTTACGCGAGGGCATTCCTTATGCAACGTTATTAACAAATATCTTGCATCAATATTTTACCGGAAGATTAAAAGAGGTTTGATGAAGAAGGAAATTCAAATATATGTTGGCTAATTTTTAGAAACGAGCGACCAACCGGTCGCCCTCACCCATAAATCAAGAGGCCTGCCCCCTTAAAAACCGCGCAATGATTTCAGAATAATCAACATATCGTGCAGTAATGTAATTCCTTATTCTCATCACTTTGCTTAGAACTAGAAAAAAATCTAGGATAAATAATCTGCTCGGCCACAGCTTGATCACTGCTTAACGAATCCGTAAATTCGCCGTCTGTGTCATTACTTTGGTCATCCTGTAAAAGCGGCTGTTGACTCTCGGCGCTAACTGAACGAGCAGGGCCAGCAATAATCTCAGAGACTTTCGTACCAAGAGCTTCCCAGGCACCCATTTGACCAGACGCAGCAGAAGCATAAGTAAAAATTAAATTCGCTAACCCAGCACAAACGCCGGCAACTTTATCATAGTGCCACTTTTCGAGAAACGAGGCGAAAGAAACAATTGAAGAACATCGACTCATCTTGAATAAAACTAACAAACCCGCAATAGAGGTCATAGCCGATAACGCAAAAACACAAATATCAATAACATTGGCGACATGTATCCAAGCAGGTGTCACTTCTTTTTTAGAAACACTAACGCTAGAAGATTGTTCAGAAGAGTCAGCCCACTTTTCAAATTTTTTAGCAAGATCATCACATTTTTTTATGGATTCTGGCAACTGAGTCAGTATGCCATTAAAAAATAAACTGGAGATAGCACATATAATATCAATATAAATATGAAAACCTTCATAAGAAGCAATCACCTCTTGGCTATCAACACCACAATTTTTCATGATGGTATTAAGAAAAAACTCTATGCCATGTTTAGTAAACAAGCCAACATATAAATAAAAAAGTGCAATATTAATCCCAATAAATATTCCAAATAAGCGAAAAAATGCAGGAAGAGTATACGACATCGCCTGCTTAGGGTTCCAAGAAAAAAAAGGTACTAAAAATAGAAAGCCATAAAAAAATTTCATCACAGAAGTAAAGAAAAAATTACCACACGCTAGATATAAGGAAGGACTCATCATTGCGCGCAAATTATCATTAGCCATCTTCAATCTTAAAGTATTGTTTACCTGCCATTTTCCAATTCCAAAAGCTGCGCCCAATACACACACCATATTCGCAATAATAATGCTGTCATTACCCTTAGGGTTTATTTGTGACATCATTCCGATGGTTTGAGCCATCAGCATTCCGCAAGGAATAGACAATAAAAAAATCGAGCTAAATATATTTAACGGGTTCGCAGCTTCTGTCAATAGTTCACAATGGGATTTATTTTCGTGAAAAAACTCCCAACTTTTCACTGTACTCGCAACTTCTATCTGGCTTTCTACATCATCGCTTTCAACTTGATTGATTGTTTGATCTTTTTCGCCAATATAAAGAGAAACACCAATTCCATAATAAGCATTTAATAAATCTAAACTATTCTTAATTTCTTTTTCGTCTTTAATAGCGTCATAATTTTCTTGGCTAATATAAATCACCAACGTCTTGCCTTTATTCTCTGCTTGTGTTGCTTGAATAAATTCATCCACAGAATGGATAAATGATTTTGCAGGGGAAGAAAGCCGTGACATCCAGGCCCACATCACTGACTTCCAAAATCTTTGATAGGCATTTTGAATGCCGCTCGCCACAAAATCCAACACACATAACGATAAACCTAATCCCATTGAGCAGGTATTGTCAGACGAACACCAAAGATCGGCATTTTTACTCAAGAAATAAAAATTTTGGCATAAATTCGCGCCGACGGTTTCAAAAAAAGGAATAAAATCTCGCGCCTGCAACTGGCCAATAAGTAATTGATAAAATTTGCTTTTATCAGTTGCTGTCTCAGTACTAGAATAAACAGGCTGAATTATTGATGGCGTGAGTTGCTTACCGTCATCATCAAGAGGGATCGTAGCAAACTGTTGCTGTTGCATGGTTTTGACCGATTCTTGTTATTATAAAAATAAGAATAGTAGTCAATCATTAAGGAAAGCTTAATTGGTCATATTATTTTCACGATACTAAGAAAGACACCCGCCACATCGTGGAGGTTTTGGTCGCTGCACCCCGACCGATACCGGCGTATCAACCGCAAGCGTTTGTTTTGGCGAATAACGCTTTAATAAATAAAATACGAGAAAATACGCCGTACTCACGCCGATTAACCAACTGCTGGATAAGACAGGATGTTTTGACCAAGTCATCGCTTGATAGAAAAATACGGCCACACCATAGGCGACAAACGTGGTCCATAAGACTGAAAACCAGGCCCAACTTTTACCTATCTCCCGGGATATTGCAGCGGTCGTTGAAACACAGGGAAAATACAACAACACAAATAATAAGTACGCAAAAGCTTCAACAGGACCACCGAAGCGTTGATACATCTGCCCCATCACGCCAACATCTACGGTATCTCCGGAAACTCCTGCCGCAACCGGATTCCAAAAAGCATTCCCTAAAATCCCCATAATATTATTTGGAATAGAGACAACCGCCTCTAGCAATTGACCGCCAAGGTGCCAATGCGTATTCATGGCGGCTAATGCTGCGTCGGTTTGTCCATAAAGACTATTTAACGTTCCCACCACCACTTCTTTGGCGAGCAAACCCGTTAATAACCCGACGGTTGCCGGCCAATTACTGGGGTGAATCCCCATGGGGGAAAAAACTGGCGTTACCCATTGACCGCATAATGCCAATAATGAAGTCTCACCGAAAGTAATCGCATTGAACACGCTGAGTAACAGACAAATCGGGATAATTAACATCCCTGCTTTCACTACAAATCCGTGTAAGCGATGCCAAGTGTGTAATCGCAAGGAACGAAAGGTAGGTAAATGATAGGTTGGCAATTCTAAAATGAACGGCGCAGATTCACCTTTTAATAGGGTTTTTCGCAAAATAAATCCTGTCAATACCGCAATAATGATGCCAATCATATACAGAGAAAAAACAATCGTAGCGCCACCTTTTGGAAAAAAAGCCGCGGTGAATACCGCAAAAATTGCGAGTCTTGCGCCACAAGACATAAATGGGCTCATCATCACGGTTAAAATTCTATCGCGTTTACTTTCTAGCGTTCGACAAGCGAGTACCGCCGGAACATTACACCCAAATCCAACAATCATCGGTACAAATGATTTTCCTGGTAAGCCAATCATGCGCATAACGCGATCCACGACAAACGCAGCACGCGCCATATAACCGCTTTGTTCTAAAAATGAAAGCGCGAAAAACATTCCACAAATCACTGGAATAAACGTTACCACCGTATTAATCCCTTTGCCTAAACCTTCTGCAATCAGTACGGTGAGCCAGGGTGGAGAGCCTATTTTTTCTAAAAAATAAGTCGGCGTTTGCACGAACAATGCATCACTAGCAATATCAAAAAAATCTTGAAAAACGCTGCCCATATTGATCGCGAAAAGAAACATCAGGTACATCACCATCAAGAAAATAGGCAATCCTAAAAAGCGATTCAGTACGATTTGATCCACCCAATGCGATATCATTTTGCGTTTCGAATGACCTTGTTGGACAACACGCTGAATTAAATCGCCAATATAAGAATAACGCGCTTCTGCCATTAAAATATCAGGTTCAAAACTTAAGGTTTCTAATAATATCGATTGCCATTTTTTTACTTGCAGTAACACAGACGGGGCAACGCAAGCATGTGCTAAACAATCGCCCTCTAATAATCGCAGCACCAAACGACGCGCATCTATGCGCGGCAAGCCGAGTTGACTTTGTCCAATAATATCATTGACCGCGCGCTCTACTAGCGCAGGATACGCAAACGGTGACATGGGAATATCTACAGTTCCTGCACTCTTAACAATACAATCCTTTAATGCTTTTATCGTACGATTTTTTACGGCTTCCAATGGAATAACGGGGCAACCTAAATATTGAGACAGTTGTTCCACATCGATCATGATCGATTTCTTGCGTGCAACATCCATCATATTCAGTGCAACCACCACGGGTACGCCCATCTCTAATAGTTGCAAAGTTAAATACAAATTACGTTCTAGATTGCTGGCATCCACGACATTGACAATTAATTTAGCTTGATGGGAGAGCACATAATTACAGGCAATCCGCTCATCAAGAGAAAGATCTTCTGAAGCAACCATCAAGGAATAAGTACCAGGAAGGTCAACGATTTTAATAGATTGATTTTGATGCTTAAAACGACCAAGTTTTTGCTCTACTGTCACTCCCGGCCAATTACCCACTTGTTGTTTTTCGCCCGTTAAGGCATTAAATAAGGTGGTTTTGCCACTATTAGGATTGCCAATAATACCAATTTCAATGGTCATTATCATGCTCCACGTGCAAAACATCGGCTTCATTTTTACGTAAACTTAAACTATAGCCGCGAACGGCAATTTCAACAGGATCTCCTAAAGGAGCAATGCGTTTAACCAAGAACCGTGTGCCAGGAGTTAGACCCATTGACAGCAATTTCTGCCGATAAAGCGGATTATTGTGTGACAAATTCACCACACAACCGGTTTCGCCTGTTTTGAAAGTTGCTAGTGTTGTACTCACGACGGCGCCTCTCTCTTATTATTGAGTATATTCTCTCCAAAAAGAGACTTCGTGTCAATCTAAATGAGAATGATTCTCATATGGCTGAGAGAGGGAAGATTCTTTTAACCTAAATTCAGCATTAGTTGGAAACGTAGCTGGGTCCCAGCCTGCGCTGGGGTGACACCCGCCCTGGTTTATGTAGCGGATACTAAACAGACTCTAGTAGTTTTTAACTCCTGAATTTAGGTTTAAGGGAAAAATCCTTTACTTTTGAACTAACAAATGCATTGATCTCATTTCGTAAGGCATCGCATGGTGTAACCACTCCACTGACTGGCTTACGTGTAATTGGATGTATTGATTTTGTCGCGAGCCATTTTTGCAACTCTGATCGTTCAAAAGCGATTAGACTACCGCTACCAGAACAAATGACAGGATCATCCATAATTTCAGTAGAAATATAGCACGTATACTCTGCCGGAATCGTTTCATCAGGAAAGTTTATAGCTCTCAACTTCGCCGAATTCGAAGAAGCTGTCTCTTGAACTGAATTTTGGCTAGAAAAAAGACCTACATTTCGCGAAGGAGGCGCTAGACTTACCGTTACCGGTTGAGATCCCAAACGAGATGATTCAATTAGCGGATTTGGAACATTCTGTCGACGATCTTGAAGAATAGCACGACGATCGCGAATTAATCGCTGTAATTCCGATGCAATACCCTCTGCACCCTCTGCATGCGGCCCGCCATCTATAAGAATCGTACGAAGATTTGCTTCTGCGTTATTATCAACCAGTAATCCAGCGAGATTTAATCGCTGTAATGCCGACGCAATACTCTCTGCATGCTGCCC
>JAIXPZ010000037.1 GCA_027486005.1 Legionellales bacterium | reverse complement strand
TTGTGTGTAATGATGAACCCAATGGGTGAGCCTTGGAAAGTGCTTTTTTCATCGCCTACGCCTCAATGCTACGGAGAAGCGCGGATTATTTCAGGTTCTAACTGCGGTTTCTAGGATCAAGCCGCAGATGCGTTAGAATCAGCAGGCGATAAACATGAGGCAACATTATTGCGTGCTGCGACTGTGCATTGGCTGCGTCATACTGGCATCTCAGAAGATGTGAAACGACGCCCCAGAGAGCATGTGCGTGATGATGCAGGCCATAGTTTTAGCGCGATTACTGATCGTTATATTGACGTCGAATTAAAAGAGCGCGCTAAATCCGCAAAGAAGAAACCGATGACCTAACCGGAAAATGGTGTTGAAAATCCCAAGAAAAAAGTGATTATTTATCAATGAGTTACAAAATTGTTCAAAAGTTATCAGGCGATTTTTCTCATTATAAATCAATGAGTTAAGCCGCTTGATGCAAGATTTCGGGTGTTCCGACGTTCAGAACCTAATAAGTAAACTCAAAAAATAATGGAAGTTCTATCTGAAGACGCATTCCAAGTAGAACATGGCATTTAAAACTTGACTTTAAGTTCTGTTTCAAATATCATTCCAAATAGAACTTCATATTTGGAAAGGCTATGGCTTTTGTCGGAAGAGAAAAAGAGCAACGGTTATTAGAAAAAATATTACTGTCAAAAAAACCTGAATTTTTGGCAGTATATGGTCGTCGTCGAGTAGGAAAAACATTTTTAATACGTGAGTTTTTTAAGCAGAAAAAAATCGTTTTTTTAAGTGTGGCTGGATCTAAAGATGCTCCAATGAGCGAGCAAATTGAACATTTCATGGAACAAGTGGGGCAAGCGTTTTTCGGTGGTGTTGTACCAAAGTCTGGAAAAAATTGGAATCAAACATTTAAAATCCTCACTGAAGCTATACGCTCTGTTCCAAAAAATAAAACTATCGTTTTATTTTTTGATGAGTTTCCCTGGATGGCAACAAAAAATTCTCGCCTATTGCAGAATCTTGATTACTATTGGAATCAGCATTGGTCAAATGATCAGCGCATTAAACTTATTATTTGTGGCTCATCTGCTTCATGGATTGTCGAAAAAATTATTCACAATCAAGGTGGGCTTTATAATAGAGTCACAGAAACGATTCATCTTGAACCTTTTAACTTGAGAGACACTAAACGATTTTTAAATCAAAATGACGTTAGATTAAATAATCAGCAAATATTACAAATTTATATGGCAATAGGGGGGATTCCTCATTATCTCAATAAAGTTGAGAAAGGCCTAACCGCTGCACAAGTCATAGAAGAACTTGCTTTTAGAAAGAAAAGCTTTTTATTGGATGAGTTTGATACGTTATTTTCATCTTTATTCGATAGTCATGAGCATTATGTAGAGATTATTCGAGCAATTGCTGCAACACGTTACGGTATCGGGCAAGAAGCGCTTTTTAAAAAACTCAATGCGTCACTCAAAGGTTACAGTGGCTTAAGCAAGTTAAATGCACTAGAAAAAGCAGGGTTTATTATGAGCTTTGTGCCTTATTCGCATAAAAATAAAGGCGTCTATTATAAAATAGTTGACGAATATATTTTGTTTTATTTTCAATGGATTGAGCCTATTAAGGCCACCTTGTTAAAGGAAGGCTTTCGAAAAGGATATTGGGAAAAAACACAGCAATCTCCAACTTGGAGAAGTTGGTCGGGGTACACCTTTGAATCTATTTGTTATAAGCATCTCGCTCAAATTAGCGAAGCACTTAACTTAAGTCCTACAGCCATTCCCAATACCTGGCGATACGCGCCAACCAAAGGCTCAACAGAAGAAGGTGCGCAAATTGATCTGCTTTTTGATCGAGACGATGGCGCAATCACGTTATGTGAAATTAAATATACTGTCTTACCATTTGTTATTGACAAAGAATACGCAAAAAAATTGCAGAGAAAAATTGACGTATTTAGCACAAGAACCAAAACAGATAAACAATTGTTTGTTGCACTCATAGCATCGTCTGGATTGAAACCATCCATGTATTCTGAAGAGTTGGTGAGCAACGTTGTCACACTTGACTGTCTTTTTGACAAGAGCCTGTAATAAAATTACTGGTTCCCGTGTTAAGCCGTGAATTTAAGTGATCTTCTTAATTTATCAATACACGCTACATGGCATTTGCTTGCACTCCACGCATCTTCTAAAGATATCCTTTGTGATGAAATAGCTTGTGCTTGATGCTCTGTAATTTTTTGAATTAACCTAGAAACCGCAGTTGACCATTCGCCTGCCGCTCTAACCCCGCCTGAAATCTGATAGCTTTCTATCCAATGTCGCCATGTTAGGTAGGCGCTGGAAGTAGATTCGGCGGATGAATATGGATTTTCTCAATGAATTTTCTAAATGCACGCTCAATAACACGCTTCATTTTTTCAGCTTTGGTTAACTGCTCCGCACAAGACGATTGCAATGTTTTAAAAAAAGTCGCAACATGAAAAAGTGATTTTTGTACGCGCTTTGCATCCGCATGGTTGCTATTCACTTGAATAATTGTTTGGCCTGCATGACGAATTTTTGTTCCAATCGCATGCAACAATAAAGGTCGAGAAGTAATGGCTTCTAAATGTGAATTGGGTTCAATTAATCTCACAAATAAGGTCCACCAATTATAAATAATCGCAATGATACGTGCCATCAATTGGCAGCGATGCAAATCATGTGTGGTGTAACCCGCCCAACCCCACTGATTTTTTAACTCATCGAAATCATTTTCACTATCTGCTCGATCACGATAATGTTGCGCAATTGAAATAATGCTGCCTTCTACGGTGGTGACTAAAACGGCATATTCATAGGCTTCAAATTTCTCTCCTATATTAGCAAATGCAAATTCTAATTGTGCAGCAGCAGGCAATGTATTGTTTACAATGCCAATTTCTTTTTTTATTTTTCGTCGTAACAAAATAATTTTTCTTGAATGTGACCATCCGTCTAATTTAATACTCCCGTCAATCCCTTGCCAACCCTGTCCTGCATGTACCCAATCTTCGGTTAATGCCATTTGTTGACCAATAAAACGCTTAATATTAGGCGTTTGCTTGAGTTTAAATAAATACGGTTGATCTCGAGTTTCACATGCTGTCATCACTCTATCGGTTCCGAAATTACAATCACCACGAATAAATTGCGGACGCTTTTCAAGCGGTATGCTATCCAACCATTCAAATAAGCCTGGCAACGTATGGCTTGCAGAGGATTCATTCCCAGCCATCACTTCAACTTCTAAAATCATGCGAATCGCAGCAATCATATAAGAGTGATACGTATGCGACGGTCTTCCTGGTTTCTTAGGATTATACCCAACGACCGCGCCTTCTTGATGACCGTACAAACATTTTACTGTCGTATCAACATCTAAAATCCAAGGGATATTTAAAATCTCCCAATAAGAATTTTTTAGTGCGCCCAGCAACCATGCGCGCCCATCTTCTTTTGATATTTTATTTAAACCACGACGAACAGAATCATCGCTGACAATTTTTTCCATTCCTAATAAAACAGGATTTACTTTATCGGTGCGAATGGTCGACATATGCGCGTAACGCGTATGACCTGACAATACGGATAATAAGATCGTTCCTAAAATATCGTGTTTCGTAGGTGCGTTATTGCTCATTAAATTTAATGGACATGCCTCAATAAAGTCATCCCACAACTCTGTGCGTTTTAGGAATTCAATAAAAAAAGCCAGCTGACCAAAGGGCGTGACAGGAGTCGAATGATCCCAGTGAATGTGGACACAGCCTGCGTAAGTGTCAACTGCAACCTTGTCTAACTCTTGAACTAGAACGTTTTTTTGTGCTTCACCCAATGGGTGAGCCTTGGAAAGTGCTTTTTTCATCGCCTACGCCTCAATGCTACGGAGAAGCGCGGATTATTTCAGGTTCTAACTGCGGTTTCTAGG
>JAIXPZ010000032.1 GCA_027486005.1 Legionellales bacterium | reverse complement strand
TGAACGCTTCCTTCTGTGAATAGTTTATTTTTTTGCAAAAACAAACATACTCTTGTTGGAGGCGTTTTTCATTAACTTGTTGTTTGTAAAAGACTTTTTGTTAGGTTAGTGCCATTGAGGTTTATCCCACCGTACTTCCTAAATCACCCTTAGGTCTGGCGTTTGAGTACTGCCTTAAAAAAGATCGCTGGCCAGGGCTCACGCGTTTCTTAGACGATGGACGCCTTGAAATAGATAACAATTTGCAAGAAGAAGAGATCAAACCGCTTGTCATGATCAGAAAAAATTGTCTGTTCTCTGACTCCATGGACGGCGCTCGCGCGCTGTGCTTGCATATGAGTTTGATACGGACCGCGCTTCTGCATGGCCTTAGCCCATACGATTATTATGCCGCCTTACTTAAGCTTATTCCTTATTGCACAACAGTCGAAGATTACGAAAAACTTCTGCCTTGGAATATTTTTAAAAATTCGTAAAACGAAATCAAGAAATAATGCAACCCATGTAGTTTATGCGGCGCTTACGCCTCTCCAAGGTGGGTTTGTTGGCGATGAAGTAAACACCTAATCAAGGGTTGCATAATATTAATAAGTCTCCTAGAATGGCTATAATGCTTTTTTGGGAGACTAAATGGAGATGCTATGTCAAATTTCGTTGGCCGTGAATATGAGCTGGGTCTATTAAATAGCTTAACCACAAAAAAATCTGCCAGCCTTGTTGTGATTAAAGGACGCCGTCGTATTGGCAAAAGTCGATTAGCAGAAGAATTTGCGAAAAACTATATTTTTTATAGTTTTTCAGGTCTTCCGCCTCATGAAAAAACTTCCGACCTATCTGAAAGAGAAGCCTTTAATAAACAGCTGACTCGATATTTCATAAAGCAAGTTCCAGAGAGCACGGATTGGTTTGACATGCTGTGGTTTCTTGCCGAAAAGTCAAAGAAGGGTAGGGTGGTTGTTTTATTGGACGAAATATCATGGATGGGTTCTAAAGACCCTGATTTTTTAGGAAAACTAAAGACAGTCTGGGATACTTGTTTCAAGAAAAATTCTCAACTAATTTTAATTTTATGTGGGTCAGTATCAGTCTGGATACAAAAAAACATATTATCAAGTACAGGCTTTGTAGGGCGCATTTCTTTACAGCTTACCTTGCGTGAATTACCGATTGATGCTTGTAACAAGTTTTTTAATGAAAGATCAAATCAACTATCTTCATATGAAAAATTTAAATTTCTATCTATTTGTGGTGGAATACCAAGATATCTAGAAGAGTGGCAATCGAATATTAGCATTGATGAAAATATTAATAAAATGTGCTTTCATGAAAGCGGCATCCTATTTAATGAATTCGATCAGATATTCTATGATTCTATTTCATCTGAAGCAGACATTTACAGATTAATCATACTAGCGATTGTGGATCAACCACTAGAAAGACAAGAAATTTTTATAAAATTGAAGCGGGCACCTGGAGGTGATCTTAGCGAATACCTTGATCATCTGGTTTCTGCTGGCTTTGTGACTAGAGACAATACTTGGCATATTAAAAATAAAAAAATCTCAATATTGAGCCAATATAGATTATCAGACAATTATTTAAGGTTTTATCTTAACTATATTAAGCCGCAGGCTAAAGTAATTCGAGACAAAAAGTATAAAGTGCGTTCTCTTTCTAATTTGACGGGGTGGTCTAGTATAATTGGGCTACAGTTTGAAAATCTAGTTTTATCTAATCGTGAGATTGTTTTTAATATGCTTGGCATTAGTCGTGATGATGTTGAAATTGATGGTCCATTTTTTCAACGCGCCACAACAAAAACAAAAGGATGCCAAATTGATTATCTTATTCAAACAAGAACCTCTGTTTTATACGTTTGCGAAGTTAAGTTTAGTAGAAATGAACTGCGACTTAATGTGATCGATGAAATGAAAGAAAAACTTTCAAAACTTAGTATTCCGAAAGGATTCTCCTGTATGCCAGTACTAATACATGTTAATGGTGCGCAGGATAGTGTTTTTGACAGAAATTATTTTTTTAAGATCATTGATTTTTCCAATCTATTACGTGGATAAAAACTTTTATTTCGGTTAAAATATCAACAGTATGCAGATTAATTGATTTTGCCGCATAAAGGCTGGAAATGCGTTAAAATATGACTAGTTTCAATTAGCAGGGAACTCGTATGATCAGTTTTAAATGCCGCCACTTTCCAAAAAAAGTACCAAATTAAAAATCCCCTGCAAAAAATGTGGCAAGCTTACAAAGCCTAAAGGCGCAGGAAAAGAGATCCAACTTCGCAAACTCCGCCATCTCGGTGTGTTAGGTAAGGCCAGTTACATTACAATTAAACCAAAGCGTGGCATTTGTGAGAACTGTGATGACTATCTAACGACAACTTGGGATTGATGAAATCAGTTTGCTAAAAGGCCATCAAGATTTTATGACCTTGGTCACAAGCCGCGATAATAATAAAACACTCATGCTTCCTGTGATCAAGGGAAAAGAAAAGGCAGTAATTAAAGAGTTTTTATTGACAATTCCTAAGGCGCTTAAAAAATACCAAACAGAAATTGTCGTGTATTTTTTGACTGCTATGGATACGCTCTATTCGGCCAAGCACGAAGGATTGCGACGATTTGAACTGACTCCACTCATTCCGGAAGAGCCACGCTTTGTTTAGAGAAGGGGATCGGATCGTTTTACCGTTCACGCCGAAGAGAGTGATATATATCAGCCGGGTAAGAAATGAAAAGATAACTTGCTGTAATGGCTTTTTTTAACTCTTTGGTTAAGATATGCAAAATAGTTGTTAAAAAATGTGCAATTAAGTGGCTGGAATTTTCAAACAGCCACTATTTTCCCTATTGAGTACCCGTTATAATCATTTAATATTTTCTTATGATTTAAGGGCGCGCAGTGCTGGATCCTAACCATTTTCGTAACGATATTGAACAAATTGCTAAAGCATTAAGTCAGCGTGGTTACACGCTAGAAGTTGATAGCATCCAAGCCTTGGATAAGCAGCGCAGGACTTTACAAGTTGAAATGCAAGCCTTACAAGAAACCCGCAATGCGCAATCTAAAGCGATCGGACAAGCGAAAGGGCGAGGAGAAGATATTCAAGATCTTTTAGCGCAAGTCGATGATATGGGCTCAAGGTTAAAGACATTGGAAGATCAGAGTTCAATCATTCAAGATGAATTAACCCAAATTTATATGACGATTCCGAATCTTCCGCATGCCTCAACCCCTATCGGCAAAGATGAAAGCGATAACGTTGAAATTCGACGTTGGGGAACTCCTCGAGTGTTTGACTTCGAACCTAAAGACCATGTTGCTTTAGGTGAAGCTTTAGAGATGTTGGATTTTGAAACTGCGGTGAAAATTACCGGATCACGCTTTGTAGTCATGAAAAAACAGCTGGTGGCCTTGCATCGTGCTTTAATTCATTTGATGATTGATACGCATGTAGAAGAACACGGTTATGACGAAATTTATGTGCCGTATTTGGTGAATAACGCTTCTTTAGAAGGCACAGGTCAGTTTCCAAAATTTAAAGAGGATATTTTTCAAATCAATGATACAGAATCTGCAGAACCAAAATTTAAATATGGCTTAATTCCTACTGCTGAAGTACCTGTAACCAATACCGTTCGAGATACAATTATTCCACTCGAAAAACTGCCTATCAAATATGTGTGTCATACTCCCTGTTTTAGAAGTGAAGCCGGTTCTTATGGTCGAGATACCCGAGGCATGATTCGCCAACATCAATTTGAAAAAGTTGAAATGGTGCAAATTGTTCATCCCGATCACTCTTATGAAATATTAGAAGAAATGACGCGGCATGCAGAAAAAATATTGCAAAAATTAGAGCTGCCTTATCGAGTATTAAGTTTATGTACTGGGGATATTGGCTTTTATTCAGCGAAAACCAATGATTTAGAGGTATGGCTTCCTGGGCAAAATCAATATCGCGAAATTTCGTCTTGTAGTAATACCGAAGCATTTCAAGCGCGGCGCATGAAAGCGCGTTATCGTAGTGTATCTGGCAAGCCTGAATTTGTGCATACGCTAAATGGCTCTGGATTGGCAGTGGGGCGTACGCTTGTTGCAATCTTGGAAAACTATCAACATGCGGATGGCAGTATTTCTATACCTAGCGCGTTGCAACCGTATATGAAAGGTTTGAAAATAATTCGGTGTAAAAATGACGAATAAAAAAGCGCTTGCAGCATTGTTGGTGACCTTGCTGCTTTGGAGTACGTCATATGTGGCCATTCGAGCTAGCCTAAATTATTTTACGCCAGGACCTCTAGCATTATTGCGTTATCTGATTGCGTCAGTTGCAATCATCCCAGTGTATTTTAGTTTATCTTCACGAGCTAAAATCACTAGATCAGAATTGCCGCGACTTTTTATATTGGGTGTGTTGGGCATTGGGCTTTATAATATATTGTTAAACATAGGCGAAACAACGGTTTCTGCCTCTATCGCCAGTTTTATAGGCAGCCAAATCCCTGTTGCGACAATTCTTTTAGCCATTCTCATATTACATGAGCGATTGACAAAGTTGTCATGGGTGGGTTTGTGCGTGAGCACTTTGGGCATAGCACTTATTGCCTCCGGAGAGGCCCATCAACTGGGGCATTTTAACTTAGGCGTTTTGCTGATTATTTTATCAGTTTGTTGTGGCGCGATGTACTCTGTATTACAAAAGCCATTGTTAAAAAAATTGCAACCTTTGGAGCTCACCGCCTGGGCTATTTGGTTTGGCACTTTGTCCTTGATGGGATATTTGCCAGCTTTGTCTCATGAAATACTTCATCAAGAATGGTGGCATTTTTTATGGCCGACTTTTTTAGGGGCGGGTTCAGGCGTTATTGGATATGCCTGTTGGTCTTACGGATTTAAACATTTCCCTGCTACCAAAGCAGCAAGCTTTCTTTTTGCTATGCCGATTATTGCAACCTTAATGGGATGGCTAGTACTTGCAGAAGTGCCGACGACTATTTCACTGATAGGCGGGGTAATAGCGTTGTCGGGAGCGTTTATGGTGAGAACGAAGCGTTAGTTTTTAAAGCGATTAAAAGCGATTCCATATTCACTGGAACAATTGTAGAATCGCGTTTTCTAAAAATTGACCATAAAGGTATCATTCACAATGAGTATGATGGCGGCTGATGGCTTGCACCGTGGTTTGAAAGCGCGACATATCGAGCTAATCGCTTTAGGTGGAATAATTGGATCTTGTTATTTTTTAGGGACAGGCCAAGTCCTGGCCCAAGTCGGGCCTGCCGCTTTTCTTGCTTATATCCTGGGCGGGATTATTGTTTATTTGACCATGCTTTGCATGGGCGAACTTGCTGTTGCTATTCCCATCTCTGGTTCATTTATTACTTATGCGGCTGATTATATTTCACCTGCCGTGGCGTGTGGGACAGGTTGGTCGTATTGGCTCAATTGGGTTATTTATATTCCAGCAGAATGCGTTGCCGGTGGTATTATCATGGAAACCCTTACAGGGGTTAATGGCTATCTCTGGGCGATTTGTTTTGGACTACTTATTACGTTTGTTAATTTGTGTCGCGTCACCTTATTTGGTGAAATTGAATTTTGGTTAGCGTTAGTAAAAATAGCCGCACTGATTGGATTTGTGATTCTTTCATTGCTGATATTTTTTGGAGTATTTCGTGGTCCACAAGATACGGCTTGGATTGGCGGGCAATATTTGTTTCACCAAGGAGGTTTATTCCCGCATGGGGGGGTAAGCTTATTGACAGCAATGGTGTTGATGCTGGTGAATTACCAAGGTTCGGAAATTATTGGTATCGCTGCAGGAGAGTCAACTCATCCTGAAAAAATGATTCCTAAGGCCATTAGTCGAGTCTCTTTTCGCATATTATGCTTGTATATTTTGCCTGTGTTTTGCTTAGTACTTATTTTCCCGTGGCAACAAGCGAATTTATCTAACTCGGTGTTTGCGGATGCACTTGGTTTTCATGGTTTAAAATGGGCGGCTACAGTGATCAGTTTTGTAACGCTTGCTGCTGCATTATCGTCTGCGAATTCAGGGTATTATAGCACCGTACGGGCACTGCGAGCATTGAGTAATCATGGCATGGCTCCACGTTTTCTTTCAAAACTAAATCGACATCATGTGCCGCATAATGCGGTTTTTGTGACGCTGGTAGCTATTTGGCTGGTTTTGTTATTGGGATATTTTTTTGGTCAATATAGTTTTTATTTAGCGCTTTTATTGGTTTCAGGATTTACAGGAACAACATCTTGGATTGTTTTATGCTGGGCGCAAATTCGATTTCGACAACATTGGATTCAGCAAGGTCGTTCTGTCGGTGAATTAAAATATAAAACACCTGGTTCGCCTTACACCGGAATTATAGCGATTGTTTTAATGCTTTTTGCTTTGGTGATGTTGTTATTTGATAATGATCCAATTTATTGGATCGCTTTTGTGATTGGGGTTATCTGTATTGTGGTTCCCATGTTGGTTTATTGGTGGTGGATGAAAAAATAAACTATCCATACTATTTGCAAAGAGTAAAGTCAGCTAATTTCAAGTATTGATTATGTAACTCGTTTACCTGAATCTCAAGCTCGAATAAGCCTCCTTGGTTTATGATAACATCATCGGCAATGCTGTTTCTTTTTTGACGGTTTGCTTGTTGGTCTAGAATATTACGTGATTCTTGTTGTGTCAGCCCAGAGCGCAATTGTGCACGTAATTGTTGTGTTTCTTCATCAGTATCAACCACTAAAACTCGATCAAGCCACTCAAAAGGGGTTTCGGACTCAGCAAGAAGAGGGATTTCTATGACAGCATAGGGGGAAGTTACTTTTTCTAGCTGCTTCAATAGCGAACTTCTCACAAGAGGGTGTAAGTATTGCTCTAGCCAGCGTTTTTCCTCTGAAGAAGAAAAAATAATATGGCGTAATTTTATTCTATCGATATTTTTTTCTGAGGTTAAGATTTCTGGCCCAAAATGATCAATAATAGTTGAGTACGCAATTCCACTGTTTTCTATCAAGCTATGTACAATCTTGTCGGCGCTAAGTGTCTCAATGCCCAGTTTATGAAAAAACCCAAGTACTGTTGATTTTCCAGAGGCCAGTCCTCCTGTTAACCCAACGGTGAGCCTAGGCATCAGTGTTTATCCTACAAAAAAAGGTAAGAAGTGAGCTCGCTTCCCCACAATAATACTAGCCAGCCAGAAAGTGCAAGAAAAGGACCAAAAGAAACAGGTGCTGAGCATTCTTTATGACAAATTATTTTTCTAAGCAAAATGAAAACTAATGAAAATAGAGAGGCGGCAAAAAGGATAAGGGGAAGCTGAGCGACTCCTACCCAGGCAGCAATAGCGGCAAATAGTTTTAAATCTCCTTGGCCAATACCCTCTTTTTTTCTAATAAGTTTAAATAATAAAGAAGCTAAAAATAAAGAAAGATAAGCGCAGATTACCCCTAAAATCGCACTTGTAGAGTAAGTATATAGATTGGAGCAGCTAGCCATTAAACCGGCCCACAGCAATATATAGGTAAGTTCATCGGGAAGAATTTGGTGCTCAAAGTCAATAAAGCTACTAGTGATTAGTACCCAGCTAAAAAGCAGAGAGCTTGCCCAGTAAGCATAGTTATCAAAGTGATAAAACAGGAACAGTGAACTGACGAATAGCACCATATCCAAGGTAAGAAAACTTATTTTGGTGGTGAGTTTTTCTTTCCAAAAAAAAGAGGAAAAAGGTAGAAGGCGGCGCCATTTTATATTAGGAAGTTGAATTTTAAATAAGGTGTCTGCCGGAGCTAGGGTTTCCGGCTGGTTGATGCTTTGAAGGTACGCTTTGCATTCTTGGTGCCAGGATTGATGTAACGCCATAGGAAGATACATCACAATTCCATGAATCAGTGCGCCCGCAAGAAAAGTAAGTCCGAATAAAATATAAAGCATTAATATAAGCTGCCTAATTGAAAGATAGGTAAATAAATTGCAATGACAATCATGCCTATGATACCGCCTAAAAGAATAATGATAAAGGGTTCAATTATTTTTCCAACATGGTCAGAAAATACGCTAAGGTCATTATAAAACTGTTGGCTAATAATTTTAAACGCCTGGTCTAAGCGGCCAGAATTTTCAGCTGATGCAATTGTTTGAATAGCAGAGCGGGGGAAAAATTGAGTCTTTTTCAACGCAGTAGAGATGCTTTTCCCAGCAATAACGTCATTAAGAGCCTGTTTAAATTGGCGTCTCGAGTAGGGGAGGGTAATGTGTTTGTTAGTTTCGTTTAACGCGTCGTGGATAGAAACCCCAGCGCTTAAAAGCATAGACAAAGTATAACAAAAATTAATTCTATTCGTCATTATCAATATTTTACCAAAAATTGGAATTATTAAAATAAGTTTTTCTGAAATAAGCTCAGATAGTATTTTCTTTTTTATAAGCAATTTTATTGTTATCGATGAAAGTAGTAATGAGCATAGAGTTATTGTCAATAAGAGTGTTATGTTATTAGAAAAATAAAAAACTAATTCAGTTAACCACGGAAGGTTATGTTTACTTTTATAAAACATAAGTTCAAACTGTGGAATCACCCATTTAAATATAATGAATATCACAACAAAACTCACAGCCATTGTCATGCAAGGGTATATTAATGATGAAACAATTTTTTGCTTTATAATAAGCTTGTTTTTCAGCCCATCACAAATAAACTCTAAGGTGGATTCTAGGCTTCCACTTATTTCAGAAGCCCTGATAAGACTAGTTTCGTTTTCAGAAAAAGGACTGTATTCGATTTTTGTCAGAGATAAAGATAGGCGGTGCCCTTCGTTTAAGTTTTTTAAAATAATAAACAATAAATATTTTAGTTTAAATGAATGGGTATCAAGCTTTATATTGTTAAGACTATCTAAAATAGAAATTCCTGAATTAATTTGTAGACTGAGATGAGAAAATAGATGTAATTTATCTTTTAAGCTAAGAGTAAATAATTTTTTACAAGAAGACAAAGTAATTATTAAATAATTAATTTTTTTTAACCCTATCTTCAATAGCATGTAGCGTGCTATTGCTTTATTTGGAGCGTCAATTATCCCTTTAATATCTATGCCTTCTTCATCTTTTCCTGAAAATTGATACAATCTTTTTTTTAACATATATTGAGGGCTCTTTTCGCTTCTTCCGGGCTTGTAATTCCATAACGAATGCAATCCATAACTTGTTGATTAATAGGAGTAAATTGATAATTTTGCATTAAAGTGGATTCGTTGCAATATGGATTTTGGGTCATGTGGTGTTTTAATGATTCATTAAAATAAAGCATTTCAAACACGCCAAAACGACCATGATATCCATCAGTGCACTCACATTCAGAACGTATACTTCTTTGATCGCACTTAGTGCATTTTTTTCGTAAAAGACGTTGAGATACAATTAATCGCAGGCAAGAAATAAATTCATTTTGGTCAATGTTCATTTGTTTTAGTCGATTGACTGTTTCAATGCAATTGTTTGTATGAAGCGTAGCCAATACTAAATGGCCTGTATTTGCAGCTTGAATCGCAATTTGAGCAGTTTCTTCATCTCTGATTTCTCCAATCATAATAACGTCAGGGTCTTGCCTTAAAATTGCGCGAAGAGCGGATGAAAAAGTAAGATCTGCTTTAATATTAATATTGATTTGGTTTATTCTTGGAAGATGCACTTCAACTGGGTCTTCAATCGTAATAATGTTTTTAGTATCTGCGTTGATATTGCTCAGAGCTGAGTACAGTGTAGAAGTTTTTCCACTGCCAGTTGGTCCTGTTATTAGTACTAGACCATGCGGACTAGAAATGGCCTGAGAAAAAACTGTCAGCTGCTCTGGATTCATTCCAAGAAAGTTCAAGTTTAATGTGCTTTTGTTGTCTTTCAGTAAGCGCAATACAATTTTTTCTCCTAAAACTGTCGGGCAGGTGCTCATGCGAATGTGAATTTGTAGATTGTTTTTGACCTGAAAAATAAACTTACCATCTTGTGGTAGTCTTGTTTGAGCGATATCAATATTAGCTAGTATTTTTAATTTACAACAAAATTGCTTATAAATGTATTTTGGAGCTTGAAAATGTTCTGACAAAACTCCATCGATTCTCAAGCGAATACGTATGCCATTTTCTTGCGGCTCAAGATGAATATCTGAGCTCATTTTTAATTCAGCGTAGTTTATAAGGTCATTGACAAGATTTTGTAGTAGTTGATCGTTTTTTTTGGAAGAAAAATCATTTTCTTGTTGAGGGTGATGGGTTAACCAGCTGATAGTGTTTTTTATAGTAATGCGTAGACTGTCCATTGTTTATTATTCCTAGCACAGAGTGTTTTCTTTACAGCTTCCTGAGGTTATCCATTCCGTCCCCTGGCTATTAGGGGTGAGTATATAAGTATTTTCTTCAACTGATTTGGTTCCTTTAGCGATTATTATTCCAGCACTTACTGTAATATCAGCCAAATTTTCAGTGGCTTCCGTAAAAGTTGGAATATCATGTTCGCCAGAATTTAATTCATTCATTGGAATGCTTTCTTGTAAGTCTAATGCAACGGCTAATTTGTAGGGTTCTGTTGAAGAAATTACTTCACTAAATTTTGCTTTTTCAATATATTTTTGATACGAAGGTACAGCGAGCGCTGTCAAAATTCCGACGATAGCAACAACAACCATTAATTCAATCAGGCTGAAGCCTTTTTTGCTTTGAATAGACATAAGCGTTCTCCCGGTGGGATAACAAATAAAAAGATAAAGGATAAAAAAGATGCGAAGGGCGGGAAGCGTTATTTGTACTAAAATTTGAAAGAAAACTCAATGGCTTTTTAAAAAATATTTGTCATACGTAAGTAATCCGCTCTATAATTAATATCGTTGCCGATGTAGCTCAGTTGGTAGAGCAACTGATTCGTAATCAGTAGGTCGCCCGTTCGATTCGGGCTATCGGCATACCTCATCGAGTCTATTGATCTAAATATGAGCACAAGAAAATAGTAGCTGAACCTTCATGAATAAACCTGAGCTGAAAGAGATTATTAACTACTATCAACAAACTGTTGATTTGAATCCTAATGATGCGAAAGCACATCACCATTTGGCAATGTATTATTCACAGGAAGATAGTTATCCAAAAGCGCGACAACACTTTGAAGCGGCGTTGCGTGCTGAGCCGAATTTTGTTGATGCGCATTATCATTTCGGATTATTACTATTCAAAAATCATGACTGGGCAAAAGCTGAAGGGCAATTCTTAGAGGTTTTGTCATTAAATTCGCAACATATTTCTGCACATTTTTATATCGGCGTGCTATTTTTTCATCTAGAAAAACTCGATCAGGCTGAGCAACATTTTCAGTTTATCTTAGGAGTTAAGCCGGATCATGTGCAAACGTTAATTAATTTTGGCGCCTTAGAATTAAAGCGAGATGCAGGGCAGTTAGCGATTGCGTATTTCACACAAGCACTTATTTTGGATGAAAATAATCTCGACGCGCGTCGCAACCTTGCGGCAACTTTCATGCATTATGATCGTTTTGAAAATGCATTAACGCATTATGTTGAGCTAGAAAAAAATAATCAGCTTGAAGTTGATGATCTTTATAATATGGGAGTTGCGTCTGCTGCTTTAGGTCAGCTATCACTCGCAATAAGTTATTATCAACAAGTTATTGCGTATAACAATAAACATAACGCTGCACTCAATAATTTAGCGGCTATTTATATTCGATTGGGAGAACGCTCTGAGGCAAAAGAGTTTCTGGAGCTAGCATTGCAAGCAAGTCCCGATGATACAGCAAGTCGATTCATGCTTGACGTGCTGATGGATAAGAAACAAAATCCCGCGACTAGCCATGCGTATGTTCGCAACTTATTTAATAATTATGCTTTGTATTATGAGCAGCATTTACAAAATATATTGCAATACAATTTGCCTCAACAAGGGTTAGATATTTTACGTACATTAAAATTTGATTCGTTTCAACATGTGTTGGATTTAGGATGTGGTACAGGGTTAAGCGGTGTGGTTTTGCGAGATTGTAGTGCACAGCTGACGGGCGTTGATTTATCACAAAAAATGTTAGCGCATGCACGTCATAAAAATGTTTATGATCACTTGATTGAATCGGATATTGTTTCATTCTTACAGTCAGATGCTCAATACTATGATCTTATTCAAGCCTTGGATGTATTGCCTTATTTTGGAGAATTGAACGAGCTTTTTGCTGCTTTAATTCCACGTTTATCAAAACACGGAATTATTGTGTTAAGCGCAGAGATTAGTGATGAACAGCCTTGGCAAATCCAGGATAGTATGCGTTTTTGCCATAACCCCGATTATATCCATGAAGTACTTCTTTCTCACTCTATGCGACTGCTTCATCGTTCTCGAGTTATTGCCAGGAAAGAAAATGAACAAGACTTATATGCCATGCTAATGGTTTATCAAATCTAAACGATACGATGATTTTATTATTGAGCATGATTGTGTAGTATTAGCTTAATAGCATTTGCTGAGTAAAATTAAGGGGATATTGTGAGATTCACTAAAAAAGCTGCGTTATTACCGTCTATTTTAGCGGGGATTTTAGGCTTAATTGAGCCAGCAAGTGCTGCTATTAATCAACAATGGAATCAAGATGCTGCTGGATTGGGAGATGCTCAAGCAGGAAGCGCTGCTGCTGCGTTGGATGCCAGCACTGAATTTTATAATCCTGCGGGTTTAATGTACATAAAAGAGCAGCAAGTGGTTGCGGGTACTAATTTAACCATGTCAACTTACGATATGAGTGGTGAAACTCACTATGGAAATAATTCCACACTTAATGAGGATGGCAGCGGCGGCACTTTTGCTCCAGGGGTTTTCTTGCATTATGCCGCGCCGATTTCTGATCAATGGGCGTTTGGATTTGGTGTCTCTTCACCTTTTTCAACGAATACTGCCTGGAGCGATGACTCTAGCGCGGCAGGAAGCGCAACAACAACAAACATGACGACTTATGATGTCAGTACCGATTTAGCTTATGCGGTCACTAAAAAGTTTTCAGTGGGTGCTGGTTTTGATTTTGTGCGCGTGATTGTTTCTGATTATGATAATGTGGCACAAGGAAATGCGAATTACGATACATCGCTTTCTGGAAAGCAGTGGAACACAGGCTGGCACGGTGGAATACTTTATCAACTGACTGATGCTGCAAGAGTCGGAGTTGCGTATCATTCAAAAGTTGATTATGAAGCCACTGGAGATGCTTCAGCGACAGATGCTAATGGGGCAGTATTAAATTCTACGAATAATTTCGTACTTTCATCGACGCTACCTGCTTATACGACAGCAAGTGTTTATTACACAATTAATCCAAAGCTTGCTCTAGAAGGCAGTGTCAGTTATACGCAGTGGGATCAAGCCGGTGAAGCGACTTATCAAAATCTTCCTACTGATATAGGCGTTACTGCAGAAACGACTCAAAGCTACGATTTACAAAATACTTGGCGAACAGCATTAGGCGTACATTACTCTTTGACTGAAGAGTTGATGCTGCGCGGTGGTTTTGGCTATGAAACTTCTCCTTATACCGATGCTAATGAAGTTTACTTAGGTGCGCCTGTCGGCAGTAGCTACGATGCCTCAGCAGGGTTACAGTACAAGCACTCAAAAACGCTGGCATTTGATTTAGGTTGGACACATATGTTTTATTTAACACAAGATGTAAATACGACAAATGCCACAAGCAACTCGACAACAGCTGGGCAATTCTCGGGTAGCAACGATGTATTAGGAATACAAGTGCGTTGGGACATGGTGTGATTCGTCATCTTTATATTTCGATTCAACAGCAACGTATTTTCTTTTTTCAAGATGGAAAATGCGCTGAAAATTTTCTTATCTCTACCGCTAAAAATGGTGTGGGTGAAATAGCCAACAGCTATTGCACCCCGCGAGGCTGGCACTCAATTGTTGATATTATTGGCAAGGATGCGCCTATCAATGCGGTGTTCAAAGCGCGTCAAGCAACCGGCCAAATTTATAATACTGAGTTAGAGCAATTATTTCCTGATCAGGACTGGATATTAACCCGTATTATTCGACTGGCTGGTAAAGAAATCGGCTTTAATCAAGGCGGCAGCTGCGATACTTATCAACGTTTTATTTATATTCATGGCTGTGCTGATAAAGCGCCATTAGGGGTGCCTGCTTCGCATGGTTGTATTCGCATGGCAAACCAAGATGTTGTTCGCTTGGTTAAGTTAATTCATTTTGGAGATAGTGTTTTTATTGGCTGACTGTCTTTAAAGCTTAAAAATATCCGCCATATTTTTCTCAAATGCAGTAATGTTATTAAGCGTTACTGCAGCGATATTAGTGAGCGCTTCTTTGGTAAAAAAAGCTTGATGCCCGGTAATAACGACATTAGGGAATGTTTGTAGGCGAGAAAAAACATCATCTTGAATAATAGTGTTTGAAAGATCATGAAAAAATAATTCATCTTCTTCTTCATAAACGTCTATGCCAAAATAACCGACGATACCTTTTTTTAACGCTTGAATAACGGCTTTAGTATCAATTAGTCCGCCTCGGCTGGTGTTAATTAACATTACGCCCGTTTTCATTTGAGCAAGGGCTTGTGCATTAACGATATGCTGTGTTTCATTATTTAATGGGCAGTGCAAGCTAATGATGTCGGCTTGTTGATAAAGCTCTTTTAGCTCTACATATTGGACTCCCATATTAGTACATATTTCATTTGGGTAAGGGTCAAACGCAAGTACGCGACAACCAAATCCTTGCATAATTTTAGCAAAAACTGTGCCTATTTTTCCTGTTCCAATAATTCCAACAGTTTTGTCATGTAAATCAAATCCCAATAAGGTAGTTAAAAGAAAATTATGTTCTCTTACTAAATTATAAGCATGATGAATTTTGCGATTTAAGGTTAAAATTAACCCGACTGCGAATTCAGCAACTGCATAAGGCGAATAAGCCGGCACGCGCGCAACGGTTAGATCTAAATTTTTTGCAGCATGAAGATCGACATGATTAAAGCCGGCAGAACGAAGTGCAATTAAGCGAGTGCCATTTTTTTCTAAAATAGTTAGAACGGTTGCTGGGAGTTTATCCGTCACAAAACAACACACTACTGTGAAACCCGCTGCTAAAATCGCCGTTTTTTCATCAAGCGTGCTTTCAAAAAACACGAGCTCATGCCCATGCCGTTCGTTGGCGGCGGTTAAAAAAGGCTTCTCGAATTCTTTCGCACTGAATACAGCAACTTTCATGCTTAACCCCTTAAACCATCATTTTAAAAGAAAAGTCCTCTTTTTACAAACTGCCATCTATGATAAACTCTTGTAGCCTTTCGATAGTCTGTCACATAACGAAAATAGGGGTCTCCATGAATGTGTTAAAAGTTGATCTTCAAGCCTCAAATGCTGCCGAGCAGTTTACTCGATCTCTAAGAGAAACAGGGTTTGGCGTGGTCACCAATCATGATATTCCTGACAAAATGATCCAAAATGTGTATCAAGAGTGGAAAAAATTTTTTGATTCTGATCGAAAAAATGACTTTTTATATGATCCTAAAGAGCAGGATGGATTTTTTCCTATAGGTCAAGAAACCGCTAAAGGTTACGATAGGGCGGATATTAAAGAGTTTTTTCATGTATATCCTGGCAAGCGCATTCCAGATGAGTTGCGTGAAGTGACGTTTGAGCTTAGAACTCGTTTATATGACTTGGCTAAACATTTGTTGGAAATGGTCCAGACACAATTGCCAGAGCATATTTCTGCAGGGTTTGATCGTTCTTTGAAAGAAATGGTCAGTAATGATCGAACTCTCTTTAGAATTTTGCATTATCCTCCTCTACAAGGAGATGAAACTCCTGGGGCGTTACGTTCGCAAGCGCATGAAGATATCAACTTATTGACGGTTTTACCTGCTGCATCGACGAATGGCTTACAAGTCAAGGATGTGCGTGGCAATTGGCACACTGTTCCTTGCGATTTTGGCAGTATTTCTATCAATACCGGCGATATGATTGATATGGTGACTCAAGGGTATTTACCTGCAACGACACATCGTGTGATGAATCCAGAAGGCGGGGCCGCAAGAGAATCAAGAATGTCGATTCCATTATTTTTACACCCAAAAGCAGATGTGTTATTGAAGCCTGGCTTTACAGCGCATGACTTCTTAACTCAGCGCTTAAGAGAAATCGGATTAATGGTAAAAATGTAGTGAAAATCCTCTTTAGTTAAGTCTATCTTAACTTATTTTTGGTAAAATTTTACCCATAGTATAGTATCCAGAGAGGGAATTATGGAAGTAAGAGAAGTGGGCGCGGTCCTAAACAAGGCTGATTACGCTGCTATTTGCGTCTATATTAAACAGGTTGAGTCCATTAATCTTGCTCAACTCTACCGTGCGATGACCTCATATTTGTCATTCTTGACTTTGCCTCAAGGAGAGCAATATCTCGACATTTATCAGTATCATTTATCTGACCCTTACTCTTGGTTAAACAAAGCAGAATGTCTATCTCAGGCAGAAGCCAAAAGAGAGTTTGCAAAAACTCAAGCTCAAGCAGCAGTGTCAGCATTAGATCAAGTACTTTGGGATGATGCTGCAAAGAAATTAAATTATTTAATCGAAAGTTGGGATGCTGATATCTATACTGCTTGTCAGCAAATTATTCATGGCATTTCCATGCTCATTAATGAGCAGATTCCTTTGGCTGAAGTGCAATCAGAAATTATTGAATTTGCCGAAGGGCGTGGCGTGTTTCCGCCGGTGATATTGGACGAGGAAAATATCACTCAAGCATTGGATCGTTTGCTTTGTGATGCAAAAGTAAATTCATCGAATGTTTTAGTGAAGTCAGCGAGAACTATTTCGGTGCAGGCTGAGCTATTTTTAAATCGTTTGACTCAAGCAGCAACTCCTTTTGATCGCCTTGATGCCAGACAAACTTTTTTATTTGAAGCGAATTATAAATTGTGCAAATTTATTGAAACGCAATCAAAAATGTTGAAAAGCAGCTTAAGCACTTTTCCAGCTAAGCTAGCACAAAGAATTACAAAAAGACTTGAGCGCATAGAGGTTGATGCGGTACTGCACCGTTATGAAAATTACGCGCCGTCATCGTTGAAAATTCAAGAGGAAACTTTTGATAAAGAAGAATTTTACGATGAAGAAAACGCTCTTGAGCATATTGATGAAATTTTAACGGTAAACGAATCTTTTTATGAGACAGCCCCAGAGAAAACTTCCGTACTATCTAGCACTGGCGTTACACATGAGAAGCTAGAGAAGATGCTTACTGCTAGAGAGCAACTTTTGGAAACAGTTATTAAGCAAGTGTCCTTGCATCGCTTACAGCTTTTGTGTTCTAGTCGTGTTAAAGCATGTTATGGAAAATTTACTTTATTCCCTTTGTTTCGACAAATTGCCACAAAGCTAGCGCAGTATCAAACAGCTTTGCTAGACTCTTTAACAGAGCTGACAGATTTTAATGAGATAGTAGAAGTTACGGAAGAATTGAGTCAAAAATTAGCCGCGATTACTAAAGCGCTGGAAAATAATCTATCACGTGTTCGAACCTATTTAGACACCTTAAATGTACACCATGCTGATTACAGTGTGATTGATGAAATTCCAGGTTGGCAATCAAAATTGCATGATTTAATTTTGTATTCATCTGAGGAAGAATTGGCAGCTGTAGATTCACGTTTACAACGTATCGAAGTAATGGACAGCCCTTATTTAAGAGCGACTTTGGTCATGAAATTAGATGTAGCAAAGATGAAGCTTAATGACATGATTATCGCCAACATGCAATCTTGGTCATCTCGTCTTGTTGATAGAGATACCGTGGTTAACACATTGCGTTATTTAGGTATTCATGTGCATCCCTCGCATCTCAATAAAATTGCGCCTAATATTCGAGTCGTCAAAAAGAAAATTACCTCTAAAAAAGACCTTTATTCCACCGCTGCCAATTACAGCATGACGGCATGGAAAAATGTACGCGCGTGGCTGGATAAGCAGATGATTAATTAATATTTAGTATTCGGTTGCAGAGGATTATTATTCCTGTCATATAAAATTGACAGGCTTGAATTTCTAAACTATGCTTTATTTTTAGTCACGCGTGACTTTTGGTACGGCTCAAATAAAAAATTCTAATAATAATATTATGAGAGAAAAAAATGATTGATAAAGCGACGATTCTTCAGATACTAGACTTCTACGATCAGAAAAAAACAGGTTATTCTTCGCTATTTCCTAATAGAACAATTGTAGCTATAAAAAAACTTCTTCCGGAGTTTAGTCCTGATTCAATTTTTCCAGTATTACAGCGCCATCAGTGGACTTTAGAAAAAAACACCGCAACTGATATGTGTGTCGCACAAATGTTAGTAAAATTATTTGACGCAAGCTTTATGGTCACAGAAGATTTTTCAGTCACCTTGTTGAACCCACTAAAAATTATGGCGCGCAACGGTCTATTAGCGGGAAATTTTAAGTCAACACAAACGAAGTATTTGACAATCCTGCAGTTGATGACAGAGGCTCACATCCCCTTTGAAGCGCTAATAACCCTAGAATCTACGATGTTGGATCAGTTAATCACGGATTCTTATCACATCATCAGGCTCATGACAGAGGCTCACATCCCCGTTGAAGCGCTAATACCCCTAGAATCTAAGATGTTGGATCAGTTAATCACGAATTCTTATTACATCATCATGCTCATGACAGAGGCTCACGTCCCCTTTGAAACGCTGGTAGACCTAGAACCTGCGATGGTGGATCAGTTAATCACTAATCGTTATCAGATCATTAACTTGATGATAAGTGCTCGACAAACTCATCAGTATTTAATCATCAATAACATCATTACAGAGGCAAAACTTGCAATAAGCTTGATAAATCAAACACCATACCCAATTATTCAAAATTTTGTTAATGAGAAATTATCCACTTTAGGAGCTTTGCCTGAAGGATATCGGTTAAATGCAGAAAACATTACTGACTTAATTAAGTTAGTAAAAGGTGTTGCTGAAATAAGAAAAAATTCTCGTGTTTTATCTCAGTCCACACTTCCAAAAAAGTTTTCATCAAATGCACATAGAATTTTTTTCTTCATGTCTGATGATATCAAGGCAAGAATAGCTGGATTCACTGGAAATGGTCCTGCAGATGAGAGTCAAATTGCACGTAGAAATTACGGAAGACCAGGCACGGGAGGCATTTAATTTTCTAAATAGAGTTCTTTCAACAACTCGGCCGCAAGCGACCGAGATGTTTCCTTAATTATATTTCGCCTGCGCAAAACAAGTTTGCGCTACGGCGACTCAAGGGGAGCACTTAGCGTGGCTCCCCTTGGGAATCCCCATCGCCCTTGTCTCTGGCGCTAGCGCCAGAGATTTCTTTCGTTAAACCCAAGCATGAAGCCGTGTGAATTAAGTAACGCGGCTAGTGTTTATTTGCAAATCATCTCATTAATTTCCAATAACTCTCTATCCACTACTTTTCTCGCAGGATGGTCTGGATCTGGAAATTCTGTTGGAACAAGGCGGTTATTGACTAGCGCCACCATTTTGTTATGCTCACCCGCTATCAGCATTTGAGTTGCTTTAGCGCCCATCAACGAAGCAATTTTTCGATCCAAGGCTGAAGGCGAGCCTCCACGTTGTGTGTGACCTAAAATACAAACACGATAAACTACGCCGGTTTTTTCCTTTAGTTGTTTGGCGAGCTCCAAGGTATGCCCAGGATGTTCCCCTTCAGCAACTACCATAATAGAGCTTAGTTTTTTTCGAGAAGGATCTAGAATGCGTGCCGATAGTTCATCTACAGAAGTTGGAGCTTCAGGGATCAGGATATATTCCGCGCCGCCGGCAATGCCGACATCTAACGCTAAAAATCCAGAACGTCTGCCCATAACTTCGACCATGAAGTTGCGATTATGACTTGAGGCGGTATCGCGAATTTTATCAATAGCATTCAGTGCCGTATTGCGCGCGGTATCAAATCCGATAGTATATTCTGTTCCTTCGATATCGTTATCAATGGTCGCAGGAATTCCGACTACGGGTGGACCGCCTTCGGCATACAATAATGCTGCGCCACGAAAACTGCCGTCGCCTCCAATCACCACTAAGCCATCAATTTGTTTCTGCTTTAAAAAATGACAGCAACGTTCGCGTACTTTAGGGTCAAAAAATGCCAGGCATCGATCAGTCTTAAGAATAGTGCCGCCTAATTGAATGCAGTTAGCCATTCCTATGGTGCTCAGTGGCATTAATTCTTCAGAAACCAGCCCCTGATAGCCTGAGCAGCTCGCGTACACTTCTATGCCGCGTGAAAGGGCGGTTCGGACTGCGGCTCTGACGGCGGCATTCATTCCAGGAGAGTCGCCACCAGAAGTTAGGATAACAATTTTTTTCATATTTCATGGTTACATAGAAATCACATTGACGTTCAGTGTAATATATACGGAGGGATTTTTGTAGTAGCTGTTTTTTTATTAGAGGAAATTGTCATGAATACGTTAAAATTGTCTTTAGTTGCTTTTGCCTGTGCATCAGTTTTTGCAACTTCCTATGCAGAGGATCAGAGTTGCCAAAATCAGATCTCCATGCAGCTTCAAGAAGAAGGTTGGGTCACAAGTAAAACCGCGTTGGTAACGGTTAATATTCAAGCCGCTACAAGTAAAGACAGCTCTTCTAAATTAATTGCGCAAGTGACTAACAAGCTTAAAAGCATTGTGACTGACTCAACACCTTGGAGACTCCTTGACCTTTCAACTGAAAAAAACCCCGCAGGTTTATTGGCTATTTCCGCAAAAATGTCATCAAGATTAAATAATGATCAAGTCGCACAGCTACAAGGTGCTATTGATACACTTAACAAAGCAGGCGAGCAATATAAAATTGAAAACATTGATTATCAACCTGAGCTTGCTGAAATTGCCGCGGAAAATACGCGCTTGCGAAGTCTAATCTACAGTGATGTTTTAGAGCAGCAAAAAGCAATTAATACTGCATTTACAGGAAGTAGTTATCAGTTACAAACCCTGAGCTTTGATGAAGTTTATGCAACGCCCTCAAGACCTATGCTAGCGTATACGGCGAATATGGATTCTGCAAGGCGGACAAGCTCTCCCGCGGCTGCGCCGTTTAGCCAGCAATTGACGCTTAATGCTAGGGTGACATTTAGCAGCCCCAATCTTGCATGTAAGGAAACCGACAAATGAGTTTACGCGTAGCCATTGTAGGTGCAACGGGTTTAGTAGGAAAGGCCTTGTTAACCGTTTTAGAGCAGCGCAATTTTCCGATGGATCACTTGATTTTATTGGCAGGTGATCGCTCTGCTGGGCAAGTCATGTCATTTAATCACAACAATTATACCGTTTTACCGCTCGCTGAGTTTGATTGGAAAAAACAAGTAGTCGATATCGCTTTCTTTAGTGCAGGGAATGAAGTGAGCATGCATTACGCGCCAATCGCTCGTGATAGCGGCTGTATTGTGATCGATAATTCATCTGCGTTTCGTTACGACGATGATATCCCGTTGATTGTACCAGAGGTGAATGGTGATGAGCTGAAATCAATGTCACAGCGTAGGGGCTACCGGCGGTCGCCCTCTATAATCATTGCCAATCCGAATTGCTCAACGATCCAATTAGCTATGGTGCTTGCTCCTATCCATGCCGCGGCAATCATCAAGAGAGTGTTTGTTTCTACCTACCAAGCTGTTTCTGGCGCAGGTCAAATGTTAGTAGATGCACTTAAAAATGGCGAACATTATGATGCAAGTATTCACCATAATGTCATCCCTCAAATTGATGTATTACAAAATAACGGTTATAGCCGTGAAGAAATGAAAATGCTGTGGGAAAGTCGAAAAATTCTTAATATTCCTGATTTATTACTTTCTGCGACGGCAGTGCGCGTTCCAGTGATAAATGCGCATAGCGAGTCAGTAGTGATTGAGACAGAAAAGCCATTCAGTGTGACTCAAGCTATTCAGTGTTTGAATAATAAACCTGGGCTTATCGTGTTAGAGGATCATTGGGTAACCCCTAAAGAAGTCTCTGGGAAAGACGATGTTTTTGTTAGCCGCGTTCGGCAAGATTTGGCATTTGGTGAAAAAGGGCTGTCTTTTTGGATAGTGGCCGATAATCTTAGAAAGGGTGCCGCACTTAATGCCGTGCAGATTGCAGAAATTTTTATAGCCAAAGAATTTGTATAATATAGAATCTTTGGCTATACTCAAGTGCAATGGTCCGATCTTGTCTTACGCTCTTTGAAGGGGGTTGGACAAAATCAGTGACTCAGGGTCTTTGATCAATGGCTTGATCGAGGGAATTACGAAAGGACGCTATGCTTAAGGCAAGGTGTTTTTATGGCGATGACTTTATTTGGAAGCTCTTTTGGCTATAAGCCTGAGCAACCAGAATTTGCTAATCTTTCTAGTATTGCTGTGGGACAGAAGTTTCGCAAGCTTACTGATGATGGGTTTGCTAATAATCAAGAAAGTGTTGTAGCGGCTATTGAAGGTTTACACAATGAAGGATATGAGTTCGAAAAACTTAATCCTGCGGCACTTGCGCTAATTGATCGTAAATGCGATAGCGTTGGTTTAAATCGTAAACATGTTGTTCAAGAACTCGAACGTCAAGTTGCTCAATTCAGAGATAACTTTCGCCCTAGTTCAGTTCCTAGAAACACATAAGTAATTTTTTTTTGTAGGGCGATCAGTAAGTCGCCCCTGCAATTTTTTGACGCCACTATTGCGTCACCCCAGCTCAGGTTTCTCCTTGTCTTACAAAAAACTGTTCGTCCAAAAGCGTAACTAGCCCTATAATCCTAAATTTTTTTTATAATATTACTTTTATCTTTGTTATGTTTTTTTCAAACACAACTTATATTTAAGATTTTCTTAAATACTTATCCAAGAATTCTGTGGATAAGTATGTGCAATACCTTTGACTTAAACTCACAACCCCCGGCGCCACAGGCCCGGCAAAAAATGTTCTTTTTTTAAACAAAACTAAATCTTGTTTACATTTTGTGAGGCAGATGTTTTATTTTTTCACTTAAGATATTTTTCTTTTTTCACTATGATCAAAAAATAACTTGACCACAAAGTTACTCACATTTTCTGTGGATAAGTGTGTGTATATAAGTTTAATGAATACCCCAAACCCTCTAAGAATCAGTGATTGAGATGAATGTACACTTTTAAGCCAATATTATGATTTGTCTTTAAAATCATATACTTATGTTTTTTTTAATAGTCTTAATTTGATGGCCTTACTCTAAGCCCAGCTTCTTAGGGGGTCCACGGCAAAATGTGCATAACTGAAAGTATTTTTGTAACTTTTAATAAATTTATGTTGGAAAATATCAAGAAATTGTGTTATCGAAATAGTGACTTTGAGTTTTCATCCTATTACTATCATGAAAAATATGTTTATTGATCATAATATGTTAACGAAGATTATTTTTATTAGTGTATTGATGATTCTTGTAGTCGTTATGATCTTTATTGTAAAAAGGGCGAGTAATTCAAAAAAGCAGGCCTTGGAAAAAATAGCAATACAAAAATTATCTTTGCCTTCTTTGGTAGATGAGTTCTCTGGTGATAATCGCTGTGACACAGAGTTAGATCTTGCAAAAGCATATATAGAGCTGCTTCAAAATGAAAAAGCCAAGTATTTATTAAAGTCAGTGGTAAACAACGGCAATCCTAATCAAATTGCAGAGGCCAGGAAAATGTTTATGCTGCTGTTAAAACAAGATCGCGAAATGAAAACTGAAGATATTGTATGAAAATTGCCATGTGTGTTTCGTATAAAGGGACTAATTATTGTGGTTGGCAAGCTCAAGAGGCGCACCCCAGCGTGCAACGGACTATTGAGCACGCGTTAAGTCACATGGCGAATCATCAACTCATTATTCACTGTGCAGGAAGAACGGATGCTGGAGTACATGCCTCCAAACAAGTTTTTCATTTTCAAACAACTACAATACGAGAGCTTTTTCAGTGGGTACAAGGGACGAACTTCTATTTACCGAAAGACGTACGTATTTTGAGCGCTACAATTGTAGATGAAGATTTTAATGCGCGTTTCTCAGCGATTGCGCGTGTCTATCACTATGTTATTTATAATCAGCCGATTGATTCAGTGTTTTTAAGAGATTTAACCACATGCTGTCGTCCCTTTATTAATATTGATCGCATGCAAGAAGCTGCTGAAGCTTTGCTAGGTGAGCACGATTTTAGCGCGTTTAGAGGCAGTCGATGTCAGTCCCTTTCGCCAGTCAGAACAATGCACTCCATCCGTATTCAAAGAAGCGGAGATTTTGTTTATATTACTTTTAAAGCAAATGCTTTTTTACATCATATGGTCAGAAATATAGTAGGAAGTTTATTAGAAATTGGCCTTGCTAAGAAAAAGCCAGGTTGGTTAGAAGAGGTTTTATTTTCAAAAGATAGACGCTATGCAGGAATGACGGCTCCCGCAGAGGGCTTATATTTAGCTGATGTCATTTATCCCTCTCCTTATATTTTTCCTGAGGCTCCGTTTCCGTTTAGCCGTTAATTAGTGATATAATCGGCCCCCAGTATTTTACGGGTCAAAAAAAGGGTAATTCATGAGTTGGTTAAAGCGTTTGTTGCCATCTAAAATTAGAACAGAGTCTTCAGCCTCTGAAAAAAGAGGGGTGCCTGAAGGTATTTGGTCGCGCTGTACTTGTTGTACCGCCATGCTTTATGCGAAAGAATTAGAAAAATCATTGCAAGTTTGTCCAAAATGCAACCACCATATGGCAATTTCTGCTCGAAATCGACTCGTTAGCTTCTTGGATCAAGACAGTATCGTCGAAATTGCGACCACAGTTGTAGCGACAGATTGGTTAAAATTTAAAGACTCCAAGAGATATAAAGATCGCTTGCTTGCTGCACAAAAGAAATCAGGTGAGCAGGAGGCCGCTGTCGTAATGAAAGGGCGCCTGCACGGCCTTCCCGTGGTAGCTTGCGCATTTGATTTTGACTTTATTGGCGGGTCAATGGGATCTGCTTTGGGAGAAAAATTCGTTCAGGGCGTTAATGAATGTTTGAAAAGCCATTCTGCCTTTATCTGTTTCTCTGCAAGCGGGGGCGCACGAATGCAAGAAGGATTAATATCTCTATTGCAAATGGCGAAGACCAGCGCGTCTTTAACTCGACTACATCAAGCCGGTTTGCCGTTTATTTCCGTATTAACCAATCCTACTATGGGCGGTGTATCTGCCAGCCTTGCTATGCTGGGAGATGTGATCATCGCAGAACCAAAAGCTTTAATTGGATTTGCAGGCCCCCGTGTTATTGAACAAACCGTAAGAGAGAAACTTCCAGAAGGTTTCCAAACTAGCGAGTTTTTATTAGCGCATGGAGCGATTGATATGATTGTTTCGCGACAGGATATGCGCACGGCAGCGGCAAGATTGATTGCTAAATTAATGAAGCAAGAAGCCCCATTGTCTATGGAATTGTTGGGAATTTAAGAGGGCGACCAGCCGGTAGCCCCTACATTGGTCACTATGTTTTCTGATAGTGCTATACAGAGCGACAGGGCGTCGGTTCGTAAGATTAATTTTTTATGTTAGCTGTGAATCGATGGTGACGTTAGATTTATCGTTGGCTAGGAGTAGGGCCTGTCGTCTGGTCGACATTTTTGTGATTCACCAAGACCCCAAACACTTCAACACTTTTTCCACATGCCCTGAAACCTTAACGCCGTACCACACACCGCGAATAATTCCTTTCTCATCAATCACGAAAGTCGATCGCACAATACCGAGGAATGTCCTACCAAAACTCATTTTAGTGCTCCAAGCGCCATATTGTTCGCATATTTTGGCCTCGGGATCAGATAAAAGTAAAAAAGGCAGTTTATATTTTTCTTTAAAAGAGCGATGGCTTTTTGTATTGTCTTTCGAGACCCCAAGCACTGCCGCGCCATGTTGTTGAAAAATACCAATATGGCTAGAAAAATCACATGATTCAGTTGTGCAGCCCGGAGTATTATCTTTTGGGTAAAAATATAACACAACTCGTTTTCCTGCGTATTGTGTCAACGAAACTAATTGCTCTTCGTCAGACATCGCACAAAAAGCGGGCGCAATATCACCAACTGCCAATTTCATATTGATTTCCTTAAAAGATAAAGAGATGACATAATACCAATAAGTGATTGCTTTAGCGATGCGGAAGGGTTTATGAATAAGCATAGAATAGTTGGGTTTATAGTTTTAGCTGCTTTAGTGGTGATAGGAGTTCAGTTTTTTTTGACTTACCAAAAAACTAATCATCCTTTACAGGCTTATAGATCGCCACCGATTGCGCCACTGAGTGCAAAATTAACATCTCCAAATAATGCGCCATCGATTCAATCCGCAGAGACGGTAATGGAGAAAAATTTTGACGATGCTCCTGATATTGTGCCCGTTGTTCCTGCTTGGATTGTGCAAATAGCCAGTCTTAGCAATGAATCAGCTGCTCAAACCTTGTTGACTCAACTTAAATCTTTGGGATTTGATGCCTTTATTTTCCCTTTCGCTTTGCAAGATAAACAGAGTTTTCGAGTATGCGTCGGACCATTTACTGAACAGTCAGTGGCAATTACTGCGCTAAGTACTATTCAAGAAAGGTTGAAAATTACTGGAATTCTGAAACAATACATACCTGGGGATGTTAAGGAAGCGAATTCCCAATAAACAATAATCAATTAAGGACTGGCCATGTCGACTCTTTTTAATCTTTATGACTATATATTTTTTGCATTTATTATGTTTTTTGCGTGCATTGGTCTAGCGCGGGGATTTTGGGTGCAGCTTCTATCTATTTTTGTTTGGCTGGGAGGCATCGCATTTTATTATTTTGACAATGAGTTGGTTGAGCAAGTTATTCTTTCTAAGTATATGACTCCTGCTGTTGCGCATTGGTTTTTGTTGGCTCTGGTTATGGTAAGTTGCTTTTTTGTTAACTTCCTCACTCGATTTATCTTAGGAAGTTTATTTAAAATTAATGCTTTTACTTTTTTTAATAAAGTGGGTGGATTTATTTTAGGAGTTTGTGGCAGTTCAATTGTGATTCTTTTGATTGTTTATTCAATTAACCATTCCAGCTTAAGTAATGAATCTGTCGATTGGAAAAAATCTTACGTAGTGGTAAAAATTGCTCCACTGATGGAATCGTTTAAGGAACATAATGACAACAAAACTGCTTTCTCTACTCCCAATACGTCAATTCCTAAAGTCGGAGACACCTACGAAGTGGCTTGAAGCCGCGATTCAGCAACAGGACGTCTTATTGGTCGATCATGCGCTTTGTGAAAAAAAGGCAGCGTCTTCTGCGATAAGTTTAATGCACCGATATCCTAAATACGCTGATTTAATCAAGAAAATGTCGAGATTAGCACGTGAAGAGCTTAAACATTATGAGTTAGTGTTAGCCATTATTCACCGCCGTGGCATTCATTATGAAAATTTACCGCCATCCACTTATGTTAAACATATGCGAGGCTACGTCCGCTCAACCGAACCCGAAAAATTGGTCGACGAACTCATTATAGGAGCTATTATTGAAGCACGTTCTTGCGAAAGATTTTCAATTTTAATTCCACACCTTGATGAAGAGCTGGCGACTTTCTACGCTTCATTATTAGCATCAGAAAGTCGGCATTTTGAAGATTATTTAATGCTGGCTAAGACTTATGCCAATGAAGATATTACTGACAGAATTGCTTTATTTACCAAGAAAGAGTCGGAGTATATCCATGCTCCTGATACTGTTTTTCGATTTCATAGCGGAATTGTGGCGTTCTAATAAATTTTTTGGGCAACAAGCCTTCAAGTTTTTAGTGTTTTTTTTTGAATTTACATTAAATAGTGATACAATACTCGCCGTGAATTAGCTGGTGGCTGACTCAATGAATAAAATAATAAAAAGGAGGCTCAAATTAGGGCGTGTTGACAATTTTTGTTCAAATTATATCCATCAGATACACAGAAGCAGAGGGGTAGCGACTGTGTCACCCCAGCGTACGCTGGGGCCCAGTCTTCTCTTTTATACCAGCGTAAAATAAAGATCCAATCAGGATTATTGTGATCAATCAATCCAAGCTTCCAAGCTCTTTTCCAAGCTTTAAGATTTTTTTCTCTTTTGAGCGCCATTAAAATATCATCGTGCATTTCATAATAAACCAGT
>JAIXPZ010000055.1 GCA_027486005.1 Legionellales bacterium | reverse complement strand
CGATAAATATTGATTTGATTTCCAACGAGCACTGCTGGTATCGCGGCATCTTGATACACATTGAAAATAAGTCGTTTTGCTGTCGCTGAAGGCACAAAAAGCGCATGAATCGCTTCAGTAATTTTCGATATAGAAAAAGCCTGCTCCACGTCTTGCAACTGCACCATATCCATTTTAGAAAGCTCGATACAACTTTCAAAAAAAGACATTAACTTTTTAGCGCAAAGAGAAATATCATCGACTTTTTGCTTTTCATCCGCAGACAAGCGCGCCGACAACAACTCTGAAAGGGCAATAATGCCGCTTAATGGAGTTTTTACATCGTGACTCATGCTGGCTAAAAATTCGGTTTTGGCCCGACTTGCTGCTTCTGCTTGTTCTTTAGCTCTTATAGCCTCTTGTTCTGCAAGTTTTCTTTCGGTGATGTCGAGAGACATGCCCAAAACGCCAATGACATGACCATCTGCGTCATGCAACGGCTGTTTTCTGGTGAAATAGACTGCCCATTTACCGTCTGCATCAAATGCCTCTTGCTCAGCCACGACTTCGCGGTCAGTCCTTATAACCTCGGCGTCAATCCTGTATACCTCATCAGCGATCTTTTGATCATCTAGTAATTCGTGTATTTTTTTGCCTACGATACTACTTGCCGACGATAGCTTTAGCACCCTAACAACATTCGTATTACATCCCTGATAAATACCATTTACATCTGTCCAATATACATTCCCTGGCATATAGGAGATTATTTCTTCCAAACTAACTCGACTATTGGTCTTAGACAAAGTGATGTCCTTATCTTAATAAATGGCAACCTGCGTATTCAACCTTAAGAGAAGCTTATTAGTCAATACTAGAGGTTTTATGTTTCTCATAATTAGTATAATTACTATCTATTTTGATCTATAATCAACCTTTGTTGCGTGATCATTAAGAAGCGCTTTGCCTAAACGTTATTATTTTGTCATAATAGATGGTGTTAAGCGATGTGCAGGATTGATTTAAATTGCTGCGGTGACGGACCACGTGACGTATCTGAAAGCTGAGAAGTATTTGTAAGCTTTCGTCGATTTTTAAAAAATAATAATGAAAATAATCGGTTTAATGTTTGGAGTGGACCTATGTTTAAAATGTCAAGATTAGAGCGAGACGGCGCGATGCCGATCGACAAGTCGTCTGTCTGTTTTCTACCAATAAGCGTTGGCCAGCCCTACCATCAAGGAGCAGAATGGGATGAAACTATCACATTAATTAATGGCTCTTTTGGGGCCTGCGTTATCGTCGTAGTGGATGAGCTACACCGATTTACTGAAAAAATGAGAGACAGCAAATTAACAGATGAGGAAACTCGTAATCAAGCATTACAAAGCGGCGAAGAATGGATAAGAGATACTAAAGAGCAATGGGAAAGAAAAAAAAACAAAAAAAGATCTAAAGCGTTTCATCCTGGCTTGACCATTCCTTACACCATAACACGCTGGACTGATTGGACCAGGCTAGATGGATATCAGGAAAAAAAACGCGATATTGATACTATGTACCTTTATAAAGACGAGTCAGATTTTCACACGTTCGTTGACCTGGTGATACTCACATTTATTAACGGTTTCAGAAGGTCACAAGAAAAAACTAAAAGCAATAAGGTTATCAAATTTGACCTGGACGCAGCTCAGGATTTATCTAGGCGATATTTATTAGAGGAGCTCGCAGTCGTCGCCATGTGGAGAGATAAAATTCTTCCTGATTTAGAAGGCATTCCTCCGAGCCTACTAGAAGGGGATGCGCCCTTCTATATGGCTTACCCTTTTGGTTACAACTCAACCAACAAGGATGTATTTAATTGTTTTGGGCAGTTATGCGCAGACAAACTCATCTTGTTGAATCTTCACAAACCAACCAAGCAAAAAAGCTCACCGGAGCGATCTACTGATATCACCGTAGAACCAACTTCAGTTAGCCTTGAAAGAACTAATGATGAGGAAGAAAAAAAGCCTCACATTTTACTCAATACTGAGGTCATAGACAATGGAATAGGCTATTTGCAAGGTGGCATGCCATCACCGCGTGCTGTTAAATCATGCTATGAAACGAAGGGTACTGCGGCAGGTCCGGAAACTAATGTAGATATGCCTGATGGTGCTACTACCTCACGCCGAGAAACGAGCTCCATTGCTACCGCATATAGCAAATCATTGCCTAGCAATACAACATTTTTACCGCCTGGCAGCCAACGCGAGAACGAAAGCACTGGCAGCGTCAAGTTAACAACCCAAGAGCTCGAGCCTGCTTCGCCAGGAAAAAAGAGTGGATTTTTTCACGGCCCTTCTGCTGCCGCACAGCCGAAACAAAATCGAATAATAGCGCCCCCTAGAGGAGTCCATTAGAGAGATAAGTTGCTTTTTTCTAGCGCCACCCAGGACGCGGGCTTGTGACGTAGTAAGAAAAGCAACGCTTGCGCTATCAAGTCACCAATTTTTCTCGGAATTAACTACGGATTTGCACGACATATTCGTGCTCTTAAGCCAAGATAAAAGCAACGGGATTTATTACCCTTGTATTTTATCTACAAAATAGATAAAATTACCCCCAATATTATCTATATAATAGTTAAAGATGGGTATTAATTTGTCCAGAACGGTTTTTCAAGACTTACTTGCCTGGGCAAAACGTGATGGCCGCAAGCCACTCATTCTTCGAGGAGCGAGGCAGGTAGGCAAATCAACCTCCGTGCAAATACTTGCGGAAGCGCTGGGTTTGGAGTTAGTCACGCTCAATTTTGAACGCTTTCCAGCACTGTCCAACCTGTTTCTCAGCAACGACCCACAAGCCATCACTCAATTAATTTCGCTACAAGTAGGTCAATCGATTCAACCCGGCAAGAGCCTTTTATTTTTAGATGAAATCCAAGCCGCACCGCAGTTGCTTGCTACGTTACGCTATTTTTACGAGGAACTACCCAAGCTTCATCTCATCTGCGCCGGCTCTTTGCTCGAATTTGCTTTAGAAAGCCCTCAATTTTCTATGCCGGTTGGGCGTATAGAATATATGTATCTTGGCCCCCTGACATTTGAAGAATTTTTAACGGCCATTGGCGAGCAACCTTTGCATGACTTTTTAAAAAAATATCAACTCAAAGAAGACTACCCTGAGATTATTCATGAAAAATTCATGCGCCTTTTGAAAACCTACCTGATTGTCGGCGGCATGCCAGAAGCTGTAAAAGTCTATGCGTTAAATAAAGATTTTATGGACGTTGAGCGAATAAAAAACACAATTATTGCCACCTATCAAGATGACTTTTCAAAGTACGCAAAGCGTGGAGAAGAAAATAGATTGCGCGAGGTATTTGAAAAAATAGGGCGATCCATTGCGTGTAAAGTTCAATATAGCAAACTAAACCCCAACGTAAAAAGCAAACTCATTGCAGACGCGCTCAACAAGCTCGCACTTGCACGCGTCATCCATTTAATTCACCATTCTTCTTGTAATGGCATACCATTAGGTGCAGAAATTAACGAAAAAATTTTCAAGCCATTATTTCTTGACGCAGGATTATTATCGACACAATTACAATTAAGTTTTCTTGATTTAGCTAATGTTGATGAATTAATTTTTGCGAATAGCGGCGCTATTACAGAGCAGTTTATTGGACAACATTTACTTTATGATCAGCCAAGTTATGAAAAACCTAAGCTATATTATTGGCAAAGAGAGAAAAAATCATCTCAAGCAGAAATAGATTACGTCATTTCTCAACAGCAAATGATAATTCCGATTGAAGTAAAGTCGGGAAAAACAGGCACGTTGAGATCACTCCATTTATTTTTACAAGAAAAACAGTCGCCACTTGGCGTCAGATTTTCAACACAAGCACCTTCCATAACCGAAAAAAATAATCAAGAAAATTACAGAATTTTGTCATTACCCTTGTACATGGTGGGGCAGGTACGGAGATTAATTGATTCCAACCTCCCTTCATTTCGGAGTTAAGTCCGGATTTGCACGACATACTCAGAGTATACTCCGAGAAAACAGTTTAAAAGCGATTCCATCTCCCGCTCATTGTAGTGCGAAAAATTTTGCTATGCCTTCTTTCCAAGGATACACCATCACGCCATCGACTTTTCTCTGAAGCGGATCATTGGAAAAACAAATGGCTTCACAGTTACCCAGTTCTACGGAGATTTTTCGCAAAGATTTTAAATCTTCTGACCTGACTTGCTCGCTACTTTTAATTTCAATCAACAATAATGGCTGCGCAGGCCGCTCTACCACCAAATCAATTTCAAGGCCAGCGCCTGTCATAAAATAAGAAAATCTGTATTCCGAATAATAGTATGACGCTAATTTCATACACTCAATAATGACAAAGCTTTCAAAGAGTTCGCCATAATAGCTTGTTCCTTCTTTTGGAGTAACCGTTAACATTTGGGCTAATGCTCTTGTCACACCTACATCAAAGAAATAAAATTTTGGCGCGGATTTTAAACGTTTTCTGAAGGAATGATGATACGGTGCCAGCATAAATCCGAGCAAGGTATCTTCTAGTAAAGAAAAATAATTTTTGACTGTTTTATCATCTGCGCCCACATCACGAGCAATCGTTGAATAATTAATAATTTTTCCATTGCTTTGTGCAGCGACCTCTAGAAACTTGCGAAAAGGATTGAGATTTCTAATCAATTGTTCGGCCCAAATTTCTTCTTTCAAATAAGTTAGGGTGTACGATTGCAGAAATCGTTGTTTATCTTCGGAAGAAGTAAATGCAAAAATTTTGGGAAGTATGCCATACCGTAAAGCGTCTTCCAATCGAAAACACTCTCCGCATTCTAAATAAGAGAAAGGAAATAAGTGATAAACAAACGCTCGACCCGCTAGCAAATTCACACCGGCGGCTTTTAACTTTCTTGCGCTTGATCCTGTCAAAATAAAATATTTGCCGCACTTACGCGATTCCAGCAATAAATGAACGACATCAAGTAATTTAGGCTGTTTCTGAACTTCATCAACAATGACATATTGAGCTGCAAATGGCATGGCCTCGACCAATTCGATAAGCAAGTTAGGATTTCTAGCGAATCGAGCCTCTTCTTCAGGATTCAGTAGATCAATGTAAAGGTTATTGCTTGCGGGGTATATTTCTCTGACCAAGGTGCTTTTGCCTGTCCCCCTCGCTCCGAGCAGCAACACACTATAATCAGTAGTTAACTTCAAAAAACGCTTGGCCATGTTCCCCTCGGAGCTAACTCCGGATTTGCGCGACATATTCGGATCATACTCCGAGAAAATAATTTAAACAAGTGGGTGATATCATATAAACGGAGAAGAAAATCAATATTTGTTGTTTTAATCCTCCATATTGAAAGATACCGAATCTTGCATCGCAAAACGCGTCACAGGATTGGGAATATTCATCTCAAAAGGCAGGCTTTCTTTTAAATCCGCCAACGTTACCATCAATATCATGGAATCTAGCGGCGAGCGTTCAAATCCTATTTTTTCGTAAAAAATCTGCGCCTCTTCTGAAATGGCATGCACAATCATTCCGCGTATACCAATCGTATCGGCGGCCTGAGCGACGCGCATGCCGGCATCACGCACGAGCGCACGCCCCAGGCCTTTTCCATGCAAGGAGCAGTCAACCGCTAAACGCGCCAGAACAACGACTGGAATTGGGTTTGGCATATTACGCCTCAGATTTCCTGAGGCTATTTCCATAGTTACTGCGCTAGAAGCTAGAGAATAATACGCCATGACTTGTCTAGCCTCACAAACCACATAAGTCCGTGATGCGCCTGTTATTTGATTTTTTAATGCTCGACGTTTCAACCAAGTATTGAGACTTTCTACACCAGAATCAAAGAAAGTAGTTTGATGGCACTCTGAAATAGGCCCTGGCGCTGAGATATTCATGTTTTATCCCAAGGTGCCAGTGTCTGCATGGTTTTACGCAAGCTCTCATTAGAGCGCGGCGGCGCATCCAATCTTTCTAGGAACATATTGTAAGCCTGCTCATTGACACTTACCATGACTTGGTCAAGCAAAGCTTCTTCGGCAGCAGCACGCGCTGCGTCTAAAATAAAGTCAGTTCGATTCTTTCCCTTAGCGCGAGCGGCTCGATCAATTAATCCTCGCTCTTCTGCTTTAATTCGAATATTTAATGTTTCACGTTTAGTTTCAAGCGGCGGTGCAATCGTCATGCGGCATCTCCTATAATGCCAGCATCTTAACAAATAAAAATGACATTGTCATTACGATTTTATATCGCCCTAGCAAAACTAGCATATTCAGCATAAGCTGGTATTATTGCCAACCCCCGTAAAGGAGAAGTCTTCTATGAAACAACCCGCTGTTTTACGCTATTTTTTTCTCACTGAGCTTTGGGAACGATTTGGATTTTATACCGTCCAAACGCTGCTTGTCCTTTACATGGTTAGCGCCCTGAATTTTAGCGACGACCGCGCCTACACTGTCATAGGTTCATTCACTGCTCTTGCGTACATCACGCCTTTACTAGGAGGGTACTTAGCCGATCGAATAATCGGTTATCGTTTAAGTATTATTTTGGGCGGGCTTCTATTATGCGCAGGTTATGCTTGCCTTGGCTTATTTCCACACCAACTTCTAGGAGGACTAACCTTAGTAGTCCTGGGCAACGGGCTTTTTAAGCCTAACATTTCCAGCTTTCTTGGACAATTTTATGAAAAAGACGATCCGCGCAGAGACAGCGGTTTCACTTTATTTTATATAGGCATCAATATTGGTGGTTTGTTAGCGCCTGTTTTAGGCGGCTTTATTCAAAAATGGTTTGGATGGTATACGTGCTTTGCCGTTGCCAGCCTAGGTTTGTTAATCGGCGTTTTAACATTTCGAGCCAGCTTTCCTTTGCTACAAGATAAAGGAGCATCGCCACGCTACCCCCAGTTAACCAAATTGCATCAGCTGATTTTTGCGAAACCACAGATGCTCTTTATATTAGCATTATCAATGGCTGTAATATTTGCGCTCTTTAATTTTCCAGACCTTACCACTAATTTGTTGAAAATAGTCGGCGCGTTGTTGCTCATTGGATTGGGGATCATAACTCTGAGACAAACCAGTGTAGAACGCAAACACATGACGGCATTGATTGTGATGTTGTTATTTTCCGTGGTGTTTTGGGGATTATTTTTTGAAGTGTATTTTTCCGTTAATTTATTTACCGATCGCGCAGTGGATCATGTGGTTTTCGGCTTCACCATTCCTACAGCAGCATTTATCGGGCTTGAATCAACGTTTATCATCCTCCTGGGTCCGCTGTTCGCAATTGTTTGGCAACGCACCAATCCAAGGATGCGCTTTATGACAACGCCTTATAAATTTGCTTATGGCCTATTATTTGTCGCATTGGCATTTGAGTTATTAGCGGTTGTTGTCAATCATTCAGCAATAGGTGCCGCCATTCATCCGATATGGTTAGTTGCATTTTATATTCTCTTTGTTTTTGCAGAATTATTTTTATCCCCGATTGGCTTATCAATGATTACCTCTCTCACCCCAACTAAATATGTGGGATTAATGATGGGGGTTTGGTTTCTGACTTTAGGCTACGGTGGCGCACTGAGCGGTATTCTTGCTCAAGATGCTAGTATATTAGAAACAACAAAATCGCTGGCAGTTCAAATGCATATTTACAAAAATGCTTTTCAACATTTTGCTAATCTTGGTTTTGTGGCGTTTGCCGTGCTTTTTCTTGCGGCGCCTTTATTAACGAAGCTGATGTTTAGTACATCAGACCCTAAGTAATTCTTCTTGATCAGAGCGACTGGTTTCTGCAGTCGCTCTCGAAAATTTTACATTCCTGATCTCTTACTATGTTCACTATGTGCAACACTTGATGAGCCAGACATGAAAAGCTGTGATTCATCATCTGCATTTGCGTAATCTCCACTAACTGGTCGATATGACTCCTGCGGAAAAAATCCAAAAACACTTCCCGTTCTTTTACGTACAACATAAGCGGCTATACTACACATAGCAATAACCCCAACAAGACCTGCGCCACAGTAAATTAACAGAGCGATAGTGTTAGAATCTGATTTAGGCGCGCTCATAACAGTTGGACTTGCTGAAGGAGCTAACGAAGGCTGGCCTGTTGGTGACGTAGGATTGCTAGTCGGTTGACCCGTCGGACTGGTAGGGGCGATGGTTGGATGGCTTGTTGGCGAGTGAGAGGTTGGAGCCCGCGTTGGAGCAGCCGATCCTTGTGGCACTGCAGATGCAATACCATTGGAAATTATCCAGTTATTTTCTAGATCGGTCAGCGTATCCCAAAACATGCCATTGTAACTACCATAAGTTCCTCCAATCCACTGCAAAGCTTCAACTACAATAGAGGGTGACGCATAACCATCACCATCTTTATCTGCTGCTAACACACCAAGACCAAATATTTCAGGATTGCTTTCTAAACCTTGATAACCTGTAGAAGGACAAGCCGTTATCCAAGTGGTGGCAACATCTTCAAAAAATTGCGCCGTTCCCGCAGGAGAATTACTGCACCAATTATTATAAGATTGCGCGTTGATTTTATAAATAATATTCGCACCATAGGGCCCAAGCGCATTCACGACTGGGACATAAGAATTATAAGGCCAGTTGGCAGCTCCGCACCACAGATAGGCGCATTCAGGAGCCATCGTAATAAGATAGCCGGGAAATTGTTCGTTAAACATCGTCCAAAAGGTAATTAAATTTTGCATTTGCTGCGCGTCTTTTGGCTTTTCAAAGTCAGAATCAACAAAGTAAAAAGGTGAGCCAACACTTTCATAATACCCCAGGGTCTTTCCTAGCGTTGTGACACAGTTATCAATATTTTCTAAGCAATTATCAGCATCGGTACCCGATCCTCCAAGGCTAAGGCCAGCCATCGTTCCTTGCGCAATCAAAATAGATGAATTGTATTGCTGCACACTGCCTTGATCATATTCATAACTGACAGTTCCATCGGAGGTGATAGAGGCAAACGCAAATGGGACATGCGTAACAGTATTAGTATTAATATCATCAAAACTCATTGATCCACAATATCCACCGATTGTTGGACCACACCAATAGCCAAAGTTCGTTTGCGCTTGCGGATCGAGAGAGGCTAAGTAAAGCTGTTGAAATTGCTCATGATGCCAATCCGAACGCCCTTCTGGGCGAGGCAAAGTTACAGAAGAATAAGATGATTTTGAGTAAGCAGAGGTGCTTACTACGACATCCTGTGCACCTAAAAATAACGTTAGAAATCTAAGAAATAACATGAAGCCGCCCCTTTAGTTGCTTTTATCTTGATCACTATAGGTGGAGAGTATTAAAATAAACTTAAGTATTGTCAAAGTTTTAGTTTAAATCTCAACATGCGACGCAAGGCGAATGACCTGATTGCTTGGCAAATGATAATGTTCTGCAGCATTTTTTTGCATTGCTACTAAAATAGCAAATAGATGTTTTCGCCACAGCATCATATTTTTCAATTGTCGATTAATCACTAAACGCTCGTCGCTCAAGAAATAAGATAATTGATTGTTTAAAAAATCATAGCCTTGGCTAGCACATGCAGCCAACACTTTGGGAACATCAAACTGTTCGTTAAAACCAAATTTTATAATAATCTGATAACAATCCTCTTCTAATTTTTTTACCTGCCATCTATCCTTCTCTGCAATCGAAGGAACACTTTCTTTAGATAAATTTAAAAACACCACATTTTGATGTAATACTTTGTTATGTTTCAAATTATGAGTGAAGGCGCCAGGCACATTTTCTGCAAACTGACAAAAGAAAATCGCCGTACCCGGAATACGATGAGGTGGAGATTTGAGTAACAACTTCAAGAAATTCGATAAATTTTCTGAGCAATACTCTCTTCTACGCAACAAGACAATGCCACGTCCCCTATTCCAGGTTAACATGACTATCAAAGAAAGTAGCGCCATCATTAATGTAAACCAGGCGCCATGGAATATTTTTAAAAAGGTTGATGAAAAGAAAAGAGCATCAATACAGGCGAAAAAAGTGACGATACAAATCGTCAACCACAAGGAATATTTCCAATCGTAACGAATAACGAATGCGGCTAATAAGGTTGAGGTTAACATGGTACCTGACACTGAAATTCCATACGCTGATGCTAATCGCGATGAGGTGCCAAAAATCATTATTGTTGCAAAAACCGCTAAAAACAAAATCCAATTCACTGCAGGAATATAAACTTGCCCCATAGTTTCTCTAGACGTATGATGAACCTGCATACGCGGGAGATAATGTAATTGGATTGCCTGCCAAGTCACTGAGTAAGCGCCGGTAATTACGGCTTGTGACGCAATAATAGTCGCTAAAGTCGCTAAACCAATCATGGGATATAACGCCCATGCAGGACAAGATAAATAAAATGGGTTGCCCACGGCAGTTGGCGTGCTCATTAACAAAGCGCCCTGGCCAAAATAATTTAATACTAGGGCCGGTAACACCATAAACCATGCAACGCGAATGGCTTTTCGGCCAAAATGGCCAACATCCGCATACAAAGCTTCTGCTCCCGTAAAGGCTAATAACACCGAACCCAGCACTAGAAAAGATGACAAGCCATGGGTCGTTAAAAATTCGAATGCATAATATGGATTCAAGGCGAATAATATTTTTGGAAAGCGCACGATATTCACGACACCTATAGCGGCAATAGCAATAAACCATATCACACAAACCGGACCAAAATATCGCGCGATCAAATGCGTGCCAAAGCGTTGAAAAGAAAATAATCCGATAATGATAAACACAGAGATGAGCACTGTGTATGACTTAAATATCGTCGAGCCTACTTCTAAGCCTTCAATAGCAGACAATACAGACATTGCAGGAGTTATTACCGCTTCACCATAAAATAAAGCCGCCCCGATCAAGCCCAGGGCAATAACAAAATTACGTTTTCGCGATTGAGTCCTTAACACTGAAGAAGCCAATGCCAGCATCGCCATGATGCCGCCCTCTCCTTTATTAGTGGCGCGCAAAATAACCATAATATATTTTAAAGTCACTACCAACATTAACGCCCAAAAAATACTTGAACAACCCCCGAGAATTGCATTCGTGGTTAAGGGAATTCCGTAATGAGGGTTAAAGGTTTCTCTCAAAGCATAAAGTGGGCTGGTTCCGATGTCACCAAACACAACGCCAAGCGCTAAAAGAGCAAGTGTCGAGGTTCTCGACGAAGATTGGGTGAGAGAGGCGGTCATTAAACGACACTACTGTAAATATTAGGGAAGGCAGTATAAAGAAGCCCCCCTTGTAAGTAAAGTGTGCTTTAATTGCGCAAACCGAGAACATCCGCTACATAAACCAGGGCGGGTGTCACCCCAGCGCAGGCTGGGGCCTAGTCAGCATTTTTAACTCATTGATAAGACTAGGTTCCTGCCTTCGCAGGAATGACACTTCGTTTGGTT
>JAIXPZ010000046.1 GCA_027486005.1 Legionellales bacterium | reverse complement strand
CCAGGGCGGGTGTCACCCCAGCGCAGGCTGGGGCCTAGTCAGCATTTTTAACTCATTGATAAGACTAGGTTCCTGCCTTCGCAGGAATGACACTTCGTTTGGTTGCCATTAAATTTGTAGGGGATACCATAATTGAGTGTAGGATGTGAACACTTGCGTTCTAAATCAATTTTTTATGGGGTTGTTGATCCTTGTGCTAGTCAAATATAAGCCTTATCGCTTGCTTTTTTCTTGATATTTTTGAATTATTATGTATATTTCAATCATTATACTTCAAATATACATATAAATATGAAGTCAACGACTTTTAAACGCAATATTGAGCCTTACCTTGCTGAGTTAATGCGTCAATACCCCGCTGTTGCGATTATTGGTGCGAGGCAAGTAGGCAAGACAACTTTGGCCAAAGTTGTCGGAGAAGGTTATTTCTATATGGACATGGAGAAGGGTAGTGATTTCGATCGCTTTTCTCGTGATCCAGAATTTTTTTTCAAGCAACACCCTAGTCATGTCATTTTTGATGAAGCGCAAATTTATCCCGAGCTTTTTACGGTATTGCGTAGTGTGATTGATGAAGATCGTTCTGCTACAGGGCGATTTATTTTAACCGGATCAAGTAGTTTAGAGTTATTGCGTAATATTTCTGAGAGTTTAGCAGGAAGAATCGCAATTATTGAGTTGGGGACATTAAAAGCGAATGAGTACTATCATCAGCCATTAAGTCCTTTTTATGAGATGTTTAATACAGCGTTAAATCCTAATCATGTGCCACTAGGTATTCCGCCGCTCAATCGTGAGCAAGTTCAAAACTCTTGGTTTATGGGAGGATATCCCGAACCTGCGGATTCAGTAGGGTTTTTTCATCAAGAATGGATGACGGACTACCAGTCAACTTACGTTAATCGAGACATTGCACAATTATTTCCAAAACTTGATAAAATTGCCTATCGTCGTTTTATTAGCATGTTGGGAAGGCTGTCGGGCCAAATTATCAATAAGAGTGATCTGGCTCGATCGATAGGCGTATCTCAGCCAACAATTACGCAATATCTTGATATTGCCAGCGGTACTTTTTTATGGCGGCAATTATTAAGTTTTGAAAATAGCGTGAGTAAAAGCGTTGTGAAGATGCCTCGTGGTCATATTCGTGATAGCGGGCTATTACACCATTTTCTTAAAATTAGGAATATAGAAGCATTACAAAATGATCCTATTGTAGGGTTTTCTTTTGAATCTTTTGTGATTGAAGAAATTTTAAAAGGTCTCCAAGATGCTCGATTGCGAAATGTGGACGCCTATTATTATCGAACACGCAGTGGCGCTGAAATTGATTTAATACTTGAAGGACCTTTTGGCGCAGTTCCAATTGAAATTAAATACGGGCAGCGAGTCACGCGTCACCAATTGCGTTGGTTAGACGAGTTTGTGATTGAAAATAAATTACCGTTTGGCATAATCATTAATCAAGCTGATGTTGCTGAATGGTTAACAGAAAAAATTATTCAAATTCCCGCAGGATTTCTTTGAAAAGAATCAGCAGTCTCAATCAATTGACTCTAAGCCGAGAAACCAACGTTTACTCTGCTTCATCAAACCGATTTGCAATTAATTTCGTTAACGCTTCCATTGCTTGCACTTCATCATCACCGTCTACTTTTAAAAGTAATTCAGTTTCTTTTGCAGCAGCGAGCATCATCACGCCCATAATGCTTTTAGCGTTGACAATTTTGGTACCACGGCAGAGTTCAATTTGACTATGAAATTTAGAGGCAAGGGAGACAAACTTTGAAGAAGCGCGTGCATGCAAGCCAAGTTTATTGATAATAATAACTTTTTGTTCGATCATGGATGTGTTTTCCTGGAGAATTCAATGATAACCCATTCTAGCGCAGAATCAGTGACTTGAGCTACCCATGATTCAAGCGAAAGTGTCCGATAATTTGCTGCTTTCACTAACATTGGCAGGCTGATTCCGGTAACTAGTGCGTAACGCTTATGGACGCTGTTCAACATGACTTGTCTAGCAATATTGTAGGGCGTTGCGCCGATTAAATCTGTAAGAATTAGAATGCTTTCGGCCGGGCAGTCAGAAAGTTTTTGTTGCACGTCAAGCACTTTTGTTTCTGGGGTGTCGTTAATATTAATATCTACTACAAGAATCGACTCATTGAAATGACTGGGTAGTATGTCGCGTAAAGCGGAGGTCAAACTGCTTCCAGTAGGTGCATGGGTGATGATTAAAATAAGATTGGAGGCGGTGGCGCTGGTCATGGATCACTCTATGATTATCGTTGGCTATCTAAAAAATCTCTTTGTTTGTCAATAAAATCTTTGGCTGCTATGTATCCGTTAACGCGTAGACGATGATTACGAACTGCGGTTTCAATTAATACCGAAAGGTTTCTTCCGGCAGCGACAGGGACTACAACGCGCGCAACTTCTTTTCCTAAAATAGTGATTTTGCTGTGCATGCCATGTAATCGATCACTATTTTTAATGTCTTCATCGCTCAGGTCTGTTAGATGTGTCACTAGTTGTAGAGTGACATTATCTTTAATCGCATTTTCGCCAAACATTTCTTTGATGTTAATAATCCCTAATCCGCGTACTTCTAGAAAATTCCTAAGAATTTCCGGGCATTTTCCGACTATTTCCGAATTTTCTGCAGTTTTTCGTAAATAGAATTCTGTTGAATCATCTGCAATAAGTCGGTGTCCGCGGCTAATCAAACCAAGTGCGATTTCGCTTTTTCCAATACCGCTATTGCCGGTAAGAAAAACACCGACACCAAAAATGTCCATATAGACACCATGTAGAGAAACAGATGGATGCGTCATTTAGTTTTCTTCATTATGCTCGTGCTCGCAGCATTTTCCTTTATGTGAATTGATTTTGTCTTTATGCGTTTCTACTTGTCGAATTAATTTATGCGCCATAGCATCAACTGCTTTATACATATCTTCGTCTGTGGCATGCGCATTAATTTCAATACCCGGAAGATGAACTGTTGCTTTTGCGGTGTGTTCTTGTTTGCCATGCGTTTCAAAAATTACATGAATGTGACTGACTTTATCAAAATGACGTTCGAGTTTTTCGAGCTTTTTGTGAAGTAAATCTTCAATAGATTCAGATTTAGTTGCATTACGCCAAGTGTAATTAATGTTCATTTTTCATCATCTCCTATGGTCGTTTTTGGTTCAAAATATCCTTGTTTATGTAAATTTGATGCTGTACCACCAAATCCATGGCCTAAGTAAACATCGCGCACTTGTTTATCATTTAGAATTTGCTGCGAAGTTCCTTCATATAAAATCTTTCCTTGACTTACAATATACCCTCTTTGGCAAATGTCTAGAGTTTCTCGTACATTATGATCAGTAATTAAAATGCCAATATTTTTTGCGGCTAACTGATTGACAATATGTTTAATGTCTACCACCGAAATTGGGTCTATTCCAGCAAAGGGTTCGTCAAGCAGTATGAATTTAGGTTCAAGTGCTACGGCACGCGCGATCTCAACCCGTCGACGCTCTCCGCCTGAAAGGCTAATCCCTCGAGAGTTCCGGATATGGGTAATGTGAAACTCTTGAAGTAATTGTTCAAGCTTTTCTTTTCGCTGAGTATCGGTTAAATCTTTGCGCAGCTCTAATACCGCCATAATGTTTTGTTGGGTAGAAAGTTTACGAAAAATAGACGCTTCTTGGGGGAGATAACCAATGCCCAAACGTGCGCGCTCATGAATAGGAGCAGAAGTAATGTCGTTTTCATCGAGTTGAATACGGCCCATATTAGGCTTGACGAGACCAACAATCATATAAAATAACGTGGTTTTCCCGGCACCGTTTGGGCCAAGTAATCCTACAGTTTCACCACTATTGAGAGAGACTGAGATGCCGTTTACTACAGCCTTGCTTTTATAACTTTTTTGTAGGTCGAGTGCTGCAAGTGTGTGAGAAGGTATCGTCATTTCTTAGTTTGATCCTGGATAAATAATTATAGTTGAGCGCTGGTTGGCGACTTTTTCTGTGACTACTTCTTGTTTTTCAGTCCAATATTTAAACGAAGGCCCATCAAATTGGTTGGTGCCATCCGTAGCGTGTGCGTCACCTTCAAATATAGCCAGCTTCTCTACCCCCATATACGTGATTATATCGGCGTTTGCGATAAATGGGGAACTTTTTGTTGTAGGCAGCGTTTCGTAATTTGCGGGTTCATTTGAATTTCCATAGGCGATTAATTTAATCAACTGTTGTTGTTTATCTGTATAAACAATGACTGTGTTGCCCTGAAGCTTTGTGCTCCCTTGGGTTACTTTTACCTTACCTTGCAGAGTAGTTATTCCATCAGCATAGTTCACAACAACGCTATCTGCGATAACGTGTAAGGGCTTGTTTTTGTCATCCGGCAAAGCTATTAGCGGATTACTCAAGAATAATGCAAGCACAAATAAAAACAATGGCAGTTTAATTGACATTAGGATCATAGCTCCCATTAATCTTTCCTAGTAAAGCAATTGTACCAGCATTAAACGCGACTTCCATGCCTGTAGCATGAATTATCGAGCCAGGTTGAACAATAGTCACTGGCAATCGCGTATTTGCCATGTTTTTATCCGGATAGTAGCTTATTTTTTCTGTGAGTAACTGTGTATTTTTGTGGTTCACTGTACCCGCTCCGGACACATCAACATGTTGTACAAATTCAATGACGCTTTTGCCTTGAGTTGCAGTTGCATATTGCGCGGTGATTAACCAGCTTTCATTTTGGCTATTGTAAATATACAGAGCAGGGGTCTCTACATAGGTTTGATTATTGGTTTTATAATGGTTTAAGCGAGGAGATGAAAGCTCATATTTTTTGACGCCAAGGTCAGAAAATTTAGTTGAGACTATTTCAGTCGCAAAAGCATCGTAATTATCAGTGAGTTGAGAAGGTTTTTGATGAGATGGCGCCATAATGCTCCATAATAGGCCTCCTGTGAGCGTAGCAAACATAAGAAGTATCAAGTTATAGATAAGCGTGCTACGCCATTTTATCGAGTTTGTTAGGCCCATCAAGTGATTCCTGCTCGCAATAGATCGTGAAGATGAATAATCCCTATGGGTTTATTATTCTCAATGATGAACAGAGAAGTGACTTTGTGTTTTTCCATCAATTCTAAAGCTTCAGCGGCTAGATGATGTTGAGTAATAGTCTTGGGGTGAGTAGACATGAGCTCGCGCATCGTGGCTGTATTAGGCTGACTGTGTGTGCCTATCGCTCGGCGTATATCGCCATCAGAGAATACTCCACAGAAAGTACCGTCAGAATGAGTGACAGCAGTAATGCCAAAGGTTTTAGCGGTTATCTCAGTAATTGCGTCAGGAAGTGATGTGTCTATCGTCACTCGAGGTACCGCATTTCCGACGTGCATTAAGTCACTCACTAAAATAAGTAAGCGTTTACCTAAAGTGCCCCCAGGGTGCGATAAAGCAAAATCTTCAGCTGTAAATCCTCGATATTGCAGTGCAGCAACCGCCAGCGCATCTCCCATAGCAAGAGTTGCAGTTGTGCTTGAGGTTGGAGCAAGGCCTAGTGGACAAGCCTCTTTCTCTACGCCTACATCTAAGTGAGCTGTAGAAGCTTTTGCTAAGGTTGATCCAGGCCTGCCCGTCATGGCAATAAATAAAATTCCAAAACGCTTTAACATAGGAAGCAGCGCAAGGACTTCTTGGGTTTCTCCTGAGTTGGAAATGGCAATGACTACGTCATCTCGTATAATCATCCCTAGATCGCCATGACTGGCTTCTCCAGGATGTACAAAAAAGGCTGGAGTGCCAGTGCTCGCAAGGGTAGCGGCAATTTTGTTGGCAATATGACCAGATTTCCCCATGCCCGTCACCACAACGCGGCCTTTGCACTCTAAAACCAAGTCAACCGCTTCTGCAAACTGATCATTCAATTTACTCGCAACATAATGAAGCGCTTGCGCTTCTGTTTCAAAGACTTGTTTGGCTAAAGTCAGAACTTCAGAATTCTCTGCTCGTCGCATAATCTTGGGCTATCTTGTTGTCTAAAAGGCAAGCATTCTACCTGAACATCCATTTTCATGCCAGCGCAGGCTGCTGTGGGAAAAGTAAAGTATTTATCTAGTTGATTAGATGAAGGTTTTATTGTTATAACTAGGGACATGTTTTATTTAACTATAAAAAGAGCTCAATGACTTCTCAAGCTTGTGTTCGAATTGACCATCTTTCCTTTTGTAGAGGGAAAAGAAAAATTTTTGATGATATTAGCCTTGAAATTCCTCGAGGGAGTATTGTGGGGCTAATGGGGCCAAGCGGAACTGGTAAAACAACTTTGTTGCGTTTAATCAGTGGTCAACTTTCTCCTGATCAAGGCAGTATTTTTTTTGATGATGACGAAATTAACACACTTTCACGTACTAAACTTTACCAGGTAAGAAAGAAAATGGGCATGTTGTTTCAAAGCAATGCACTATTTACGAATTTATCTGTATTCGACAATATCGCTTACCCTTTGCGTGAACGCGCTGATCTTTCAGAGGCAATTATTCGAGATATAGTACTAATGAAATTACAGGCAGTCGGTTTGCGTGGAGCACGCTATTTAATGCCTAGTGATTTATCCGGAGGTATGGCGCGTCGTGTAGCATTGGCGCGAGCAATCGCACTGGATCCTGATTTGATTATGTATGATGAGCCCTTTACTGGGCAAGATCCTATTTCTGTTGGAATGATCGTTAAATTGATGCGTTTATTAAATAAAAACGCCAATATGACCAGTATTATTGTTTCTCACGATATTGAGATTACCTTTGGTTTAGTGGACTATGCCTTTGTGATGGCCGGTGGAAAAGTGATTGGTCAAGGTAAGCCGGATGAATTGCGCAACAGTACTAATGAAGAAGTCAGACAGTTTCTAAATGGATTGCCTGATGGCCCTGTGCCGTTTCATTATCCAGCCAAAGAATATATCACTGATTTAATGGGAGAAGATTGATGTCCCGATTTTCCGTCATAGAAAATATTCGAGCCTTAGGTGCATCAGGTGTTCATTTTATTAGCCGTGTAGGTCATGCCGGCTTAGTATTATTTGGCGCGATTTTTAAAAAGCCAAACTTGCATAAAAGCTTTCCATTATTGGTTCAGCAAATTTATATAGTAGGTTTTTTATCATTGCCCATTATTATTGTTGCCGGATCTTTTATCGGCATGGTGTTGGCGTTACAAGGCTATAATATTCTCGATAAATTTGCTGCTGCAGATGAGTTAGGTCCGCTTGTCGCATTAAGTGTTGCGAGAGAATTAGGACCCGTAGTGACAGGTTTGCTATTTGCAGGAAGGGCCGGGTCCTCTTTAACAGCTGAAATTGGATTAATGAAAGCGACCGATCAACTCTCTAGCATGGAGTTAATGGCCGTTGATCCTTTGCAGCGAGTAGTTGCTCCACGGTTCTGGGCAGGGTTTTATAGTTTGCCGTTATTAACCATTATTTTCAGTATGTTTGCTATTTTTGGAGCGTATGCTGTCGGGGTAGATTGGATAGGCTTAGACGCAGGGAGCTTTTGGTCTAACATGCAAGCTTCCGTTGATTTTAGAATTGATATTGTCAATGGTGTTATCAAGAGCATTGTTTTTGGCTTCTTTACGACATGGATTGCCGTGTATCAAGGATATGCGTGCGTCCCTACATCAGAAGGTATTTCGCATGCAACAACGCGAACAGTAGTGTTTTCTTCTCTAGTGATACTAGGGTTGGATTTTGTATTAACAGCAATGATGATGGGGGGATGGTAAATGAAAAATAAAGGTGTTGTGGAGTTATGGGTAGGGTTTTTTATATTGCTGGGAATTGCCGGTTTAGTTTTTTTAGCATTCCAAGTCAGTGGATTAACACAAAGCAGTATGTCACATGGTTATGTGATGAAGGCAGATTTTGATAATGTTGGAGGCCTAAAAGTACGTGCGCCTGTTCAAATTGGCGGGGTGGTTGTAGGGCGTGTAACGAATATTGAATTAGATGCGAAAACGTATAAAGCGATTGCGACGATGTTAATCTATGATACTTATTCTATTCCAACAGATTCAACCGCGAGCATTCTTACACAAGGCTTGTTGGGCTCTAATTATCTTGGGATTACTCCGGGTTATGCGCCAACGAACTACAAAGCAGGTGATACCATTGAGCGCACAAATTCAGCGTTAATTTTAGAGCAATTAATTGGTCAATTTTTATTTAATGTTAACAAGTAAAGGGAGAATGTAACATGAAGAATTTTTGTGGTTTTGTTTTTAAGGGATTGACATTAGCAAGTGTTTTGGTTTTCTCGGGCGTCTCTTTTGCTGCTGAGACAGTACCTACGCAAGTCAAATGTGTTATTGGCAGTCCGGTCGATAAAACGCAAGTGATTGTCACGCAAGTCTTAGATGTTTTGAAAAAAGATCAGCAAGATATCAAAGATAATTTTTCTAAAGTTGAGAATGACATCTCTGCTATATTAGCATCTAGTATTGATATAAATAAAATCGCCGACTATGTTGTTCCTGCAACGTTAATGCAGCAGGCTACTCCAGAGCAACGAGACGCTGCTCGTGCTGTGTTGCTAAAGTTTTTTATTAGTTCCTACAGCACAGCATTTAAAAGTTTTAACGAAAATGTAAGTGTCACTGTTTATCCTATGCGTGCTGGCTTAGAATTAAAAGATACTGTTCAAGTTAATACTGCTGTGTTGACGGATGCTAGTGGTAACCCGAATTCGATTATTCCGGTGGCATTAGTGATGACGCGTGATGCTCAAGCATGTCAATGGAAATATGTAGATTTTGTCGTTGATAATATTAGTGCGGTGTCAAATGTTCAATCACAAATTCAAGCAATTAAGGCTAAGACTTTGGTTGAATTAACTGAAATTATCCAAAAGCACAATGATGCTGTAGCAAAAGGTAATTAGGATTATGCAGTCTACTATCTGCAAGAAAGCAGGGGTTATTTACATAGATGGGGCAGTGACATTTGAAACGGTTGCTGATATTCAAAAAAATATTACGCATTTATTGCAAGATAGAGAATTTTCATCAGAATGCTGCCTCAACTTAGAGGGGGTTGCGCAAGTGAACAGCGCGGCATTAGCATTGCTAGTGGAGTTGAAGAAGCAATTTATTGTGCATAAGCGAGTCATTGTTTTTGTTCATCCACCAGAGCGCTTATCGTTATTGGCTCAAGTGTGTGGTGTCGCTGAGTGGTTGGGGTTTAAAGAGTAGTTGCTTGGGAAAAGTTGATAAACCTTGGCGCTTCTTTTTCATTAATAATAATAGCATTACCTTGCGTTTTGTCCCAGGCACCAAGAACCATTCTGGTTTTTCCTGTTGCAGCTGAGTGACAGGCGAGTCGATGCGTATGTCCATGAATGAGTAATTCGGCGTTACTTTCAGCAAAGGCTTGAGTAACGCTATTTTCTGAGACATCCATGATATTCATCTGTTTTTCACTATTGCTATATTGACTAATTTTGCGTAGTTTTTTTGCGATTTTTCTTCTTAGCCACAATGGCAAAGTTAAGCACACTTTTTTCATTAAAGGTGAAAACATGATTTTACGATATCGTTGGTAAGCAAGATCGTCCGTGCATAGTAAGTCACCATGCATGATCAACGTTTGTTTTCCGTAGAGAGAGAGTAGCGTTTTTTCGTCCAATAATTTCATTCCACATGACTTGGCAAATTTTGGCCCGATTAAGTAGTCGCGGTTTCCATGAATAAAATAGATACTCACCCCGTTTTGAGCACAATTTTTCAATACTTGGATGACTTGTAGGCTGAGTGGAGAAACATCATCATCGCCAATCCAAGTATCAAAAATATCGCCAAGTAAATATAGCTTTTCTATTGAACCTTTGTTGAGGTTCAAAAAATTAAGGAACCGTTGAGTGATTGCTGGCTCATGCTCGTTTAAATGAGTGTCCGAGATAAATACAGTATATTTTTTCATAAAATTGACGCCCTATACATCGCCCAAATATTGATCACAATAAATCTTCGAAAAACTTCTTCAAGTCTGCTATTATCCGCGGTTTGGTTGAGTAATGAAAGGAGCGGGTAATGCGAGTCATGTTATTAGGTAGTCCCGGTGTTGGAAAAGGGACGCAAGCTAAGTTTCTTTGCGAGCAATACCATATTCCACAAATTTCAACCGGTAATATTCTTCGTGCAGCGATTCAATCCGGCTCTGAACTGGGGGTTATGGCAAAAAGCTATTCTGATCGAGGTGAGTTAGTGCCCGATGAGGTAGTTTGTTCTATTGTCAAAGAGCGTTTGGCGGAAACCGACTGTCGAACAGGATTTTTGCTCGATGGTTTTCCTAGGACAATACCGCAGGCAGAAGCACTACTGACGATCGGAGTGATTTTAGACTATGTTGTGGTGCTTGAAGCGCCAATAGACGAAATAGTTGTGCGCTTAACCGGACGGCGTTTCCACTTGACTTCAGGCCGTACGTATCATGTTTTGTTTGATCAGCCCAAAGTGCCTGGGTTGGATGACGTCACCGGAGAGCCTTTGGTGCAGCGAGATGATGATAAAGAAGACGTTGTGAGGAACCGTTTACAAGTCTATGAACGACAAACAGCCCCCTTAATTGATTTTTATCGCCAACAAGCCGCGAAAGGTAAGGTAAATATTGCCTTTGTATCCGGGATAGGCGATATCGACGAAGTGAAAGCGAATATTTTAAAAATTTTATCAAAGTAAATGTAGGGGCTGCGCCTTGTGCATGCCCTTTATAATAGAATAAGGCGACTATATGACAGGTTTGATAAGCAGCGAAATAATTTCCGTCAATATTGAAGACGAGTTACGTCAATCGTACCTTGATTATGCAATGAGTGTTATTGTCGGGCGAGCATTGCCTGATGTACGCGATGGTTTAAAGCCGGTGCATAGACGCGTACTTTTTGCGATGCACGAATTAGGTAATGTTTGGAATAAAGGCTATAAAAAATCTGCGCGTATTGTCGGGGATGTCGTGGGTAAGTATCACCCGCATGGCGATGGTGCCGTTTATGACACGTTGGTCCGTATGGCACAAACGTTTTCATTGCGCTATACCTTAGTGGATGGTCAGGGAAACTTTGGTTCGGTAGATGGAGATTCACCTGCCGCGATGCGATACACCGAAGTACGCATGTCAAAGTTAGCGTCTTATTTACTGGCTGATCTTGAGAAAGAGACCGTTAATTTTGTTCCTAACTATGATGAAACAGAATCTATTCCAGAAGTGTTACCAGCGCGCGTGCCTAATTTATTAATCAACGGCTCAGCGGGAATTGCTGTTGGTATGGCAACTAATATTCCACCACACAATATTGCTGAAGTCATCAGTGGTGTGATTGCGTTGATCGATAACTCTGACTTAACTATTGATGAATTAATTCAGCATATTCCTGGGCCTGATTTTCCAACTGCAGCGATTATTAATGGTCGTGCGGGTATTATTCAAGCATATCGTACTGGGCGCGGAAAAATTTACGTACGTGCAAAAGCAGAGATTTTGAAAGATGCGAGCACAGGCCGTGAAACAATTATTATTAATGAAATTCCTTATCAAGTGAATAAAGCTCACCAAATTGAGAAAATTGCTGAGCTCGTCAAAGAAAAGCGCTTAGAAGGTATTAGCGCACTTCGTGATGAATCAGACAAAGATGGTTTGCGCATGGTAATAGAACTAAAGCGCGGTGAATCAGGTGAAGTAGTATTAAATAATCTTTATTCCTTAACGCAATTACAAACGGTTTTTGGAATTAATATGGTGGCATTAGTCGACGGCCAACCACGCTTGCTGAATTTAAAACAAATAATGGAATCGTTTATTATTCATCGTCAAGAAGTCGTCACGCGCCGTACTTTATTTGATTTAAATAAAGCAAAAGATCGTTCACATATTTTAGAAGGCCTGGGTATTGCCTTGGTGAATATTGATGTTGTGATTGATTTAATTAAGAAAGCCGAAAATCCGCAAATTGCCAAACAGCAATTGCTGGAGCGTCAATGGTTTCCAGGACAAGTTTTAGCAATGTTACAGCGCGCAGGATTAAATCCTGACTCTCGCAGAGATCAAGCCTATGGGTTAATCGATGGTCAATATCGATTAAGTGAAGTTCAAGTTCAAGCGATTTTAGATTTACGCTTGCATAGATTGACTGGTCTTGAGCAAGAAAAAATCATGGATGAGTATGATGAAATTTTAATTAAAATCAGAGCCCTGCAAGATATTTTAGAAAATCCTCAGTTGCTCATGCGTTTGATCAAAAATGAATTAATTGAAATTAAAGAGCAATTCGGTGATGCGCGTAAAACTCAAATTATTGAATCGCAACTCGATTTAACTGCTGAAGATTTAATTGTTGATGAAGCGGTGGTGTTAATGCTTTCTCGTCAAGGGTATGTTAAACGACAATCGCTTGATAACTATCGCGCACAAAAACGTGGTGGTCGTGGTAAATCTTCTGCGGACGTAAAACAAGAAGATATTATTGATCAACTGATGATTGTAAATACGCATGACACAGTTTTATGCTTTTCGAATTTTGGTAAATTATATTGGTTGAAAGCGTATCAATTCCCAGATGCGGGTCCTGCGGCACGCGGCAAGCCCCTTAACAATATGTTATCACTGGCAGAAGGCGAATCGGTTAATACATTATTAGCGCTGCGAGATTTTACCCAAACAGCATTTGTTTTCTTGGCGACATCGCGCGGGACTATTAAGAAAGTGGCGCTGGCCAATTTCGCACGACAACGCGCTAACGGTATTATTGCGATTGATTTGAGTGAGGGCGATTATTTAATCGGCGCGCAATTAACCTTTGGTAACAACGATATCATGTTGTTTAGTGATTCAGGAAAAGCAATTCGCTTTAACGAAGCTGATGTACGATGCATGGGTCGACAAGCGAGTGGCGTACGCGGTATTCGACTGAAAGAAGGACAAAAATTGGTTTCAATGCTCGTGGTTGATGAAACGAAAGATGTGTTAACTGCAACCGCACGAGGTTATGGCAAACGTACATCACTTGAAGAATTTAATCGCATTAATCGTGGTGGACAAGGTGTTACTTCGATTAAAGTGAATGAGCGCAATGGATTGGTTGTAAGTGCAATGTTGGTTAGTGCTGAAGATCAGTTAATGCTGGTTAGTGATAAAGGCACCTTAGTGCGTACGCGCGTCAGTGAGATTTCAAAAGTAGGCCGGGCTGCGCAAGGCGTTCGCCTAATTAAACTGCAAGCCGGAGAATCGTTGGTGGCTTGTGGGCGGATTGATGACGTTGAAGATGATGCTGATGTTGCGATAACAGAGGTTGAATCAGATCTTCCAGTGCAAGAAGAGGGTGCTGAATAATGGTTCATCAAAACAATCAGTAAACCTCATCATGGCTACCGATATCTAATAAAATGATGCTTTGTTCAGTCAGTTGCAGGGTTAATGTAATACGAAAGCTAAAAGTTAACCTCACAGCATACAGACCATTTAATTTTCCTTTGAGTGGATGTAGTTTTAAATGCGGTTGAAAAGGATCTGCTGCCAAATCATCGAAAAGTGCACGAAATTTTTCTTTCAAATCAGGATGCTTTTGAAAAAATTTCTTGCTGTGTTTGATAAAATAATCTGAAGTAGTAATGCGATACATGTTTTATTGATCAATCATTTTTAGTAATTCGCTAGCATTTTTAAAATGATGAACATTTCCTTTTTCAACATCTTGCAATGATAACTTGAGGCGTTCCATGTATGACGTTTCTTCAAGTTCCAAAAATTCTTTATAGCGCTCCTCAGTGATGATGACATAATGGGGGGAGTTATTTTTGAAGATATGCACGGGTCCATCACTAATGATGCTGTCAATTGCTGCCAGGCCTCGACGCTTTATTTCTTGAGCGGGAAGAATGTTCATTGTTTTTCCTTATAAACCACCTAATACCTTAAATAGTACTTAAATAGATACTAAAAATCAAGAGACGTTTAAAAATGTTTAAGTTTGTTACATTGAATGTAGCATCGAAAATCTCATTAAAGGCTGTTATCATGCTTTCTTCATTTAGTTAGAGAGATATTAAAAGAGTGAATCATCCTCCAGTCATCACCATCGACGGCCCTAGCGGTGTCGGAAAAGGCACGATGGCGACAATGTTAGCCAATACCTTGGGTTGGCATTTTCTTGATAGCGGTGCCCTTTACCGTTTGCTTGCATTAAAAGTATTGCGAGTAGGGGCGGGTCTCGTGCCCGTTCAATTAGTCGACATAGCCAAAAATCTCGATATTTATTTCAAGGACACTCGAGTCTATCTTGATAATGAAGATGTCACTGAAGCCATTCGTCAAGAAGAAGTTGGCCTTGCAGCCTCTCAAACCTCAGCATTTCCGGAAGTCCGTCAAGCTTTATTAGAAAGGCAGCGAGCGTTCGCCCAAGCGCCGGGGTTAGTGACAGATGGTCGAGATATGGGCAGCGTGGTGTTTCCTAATGCTGACGTGAAATTTTATTTAGATGCGAGCCCAGAAATACGCGCAAAGCGGCGTGAGCAGCAGTTGAAAGCTAGTGGTATAAGTGTTAAATTCGGCGATCTTCTTGAAGATATGCAGAAGCGTGATAGGCAAGATAAGTCTCGCCTGGTAGCGCCGCTGGTAGTTCCGCAAGGAGCGATAGAGATTGATACTGGGCTTCTTAGTAAAGAACAAGTGTTTGAAAAAATACTGAGTGAAGTGAAAAGTCGTTTGAGATCTAACGGTGGTGTTTAGGTAATGTCACTTAAACATTTGATTATTAATAACTATTGGCAGTAACTTTTTGTTATTGTTAATTCAACTGGTCCTTTAATATTTATGAGTAATACAGAATTTGCGCGCTTGTTTGAAGAAAGCTTAAAAACGTTCTCCATGGTTCCTGGCACTTTAGTGACCGGTGAAGTGATAGAAATTACCAATGATTATGTTGTAGTCAATGCAGGTTTAAAATCAGAAAGTGTAATTCCTGTCGAGCAATTTAAAAATGCTCAGGGCGAACTAGAGGTAAAAATCGGCGATGAAGTCGAAGTTATTCTAGAAGCCGTTGAAAATGGCAATGGTGAAACACGATTATCTCGTGAAAAAGCTAAACGTGCTGAAGTTTGGAAAGATTTAGAACGCGCCTTTACCGAGGCAACTACAATTGTAGGTTTTGTTAGCGGTAAAGTTAAAGGCGGCTTTACGGTCGAAATTAATAATATTCGAGCGTTTTTGCCAGGTTCATTGATAGATGTCAGGCCAACACGAGATACTTCTTATTTAGAAGGTCGTGACGTTGAAGTTAAAGTTATTAAAATTGATGCAAAACGTAATAATGTCGTGGTGTCAAGAAGGGCTGTTATTGAAGAAGAGTCGACTTCTGATCGCGAATCATTACTTGACACCTTGGAAGAAGGCAAAGTAGTGAAGGGTATCGTTAAAAATCTAACCGATTACGGTGCGTTTGTTGATTTAGGCGGTATCGATGGTCTATTACACATTACCGATATGGCGTGGAAACGTGTCAAGCATCCTAATGAAGTCGTTACCATTGGTGATGAAATCGATGTTGTTGTGTTAAAATTCGACAAAGAGAAGAGTCGTGTCTCTCTTGGCTTGAAACAGCTAGATGAAGATCCATGGAAGAGTTTAATTCAGCGCTTCCCAGTAGGTACTCGTATTTCTGGAAAAGTGACTAATATTGCTGATTATGGTTGTTTTGTTGAAATTGAAGATGGTATTGAAGGTTTGGTCCACGTTTCTGAAATGGATTGGACAAATAAAAATATTCATCCAAGCAAGATTGTACAACTTGGCGATAAGATTGACGTGATGGTGTTAGATATTGATGCCGGTCGACGTCGAATTTCATTAGGTGTGAAACAATGCATCAATAATCCATGGTTAGCTTTCTCTCAAAAATATGCTAAGGGTGATAAAGTCACGGGCAGCATTAAATCTGTGACGGACTTTGGTTTATTCATCGGATTAGAAGGTAATATTGATGGCTTAGTGCACTTATCTGATGTGAGTTGGGATGAAGATGCTGAAGCAATTAATAACCAGTTCAAGAAAGGCGATCAAGTTGACGCACTTATACTTGCTGTTGATGCGGAAAGAGAGCGAATCTCTTTAGGTATTAAGCAATTAAGTGAAGATCCATTAGGTGGTTTTTTGACAGTTAACCAAAAAGGCTCACTTGTAAAAGGTAAGGTAACATCGGTTAGTTCTGCTCAGGTTGAGCTTGAGCTTGCTGATGGCATCATGGGTACTATTGCTTCACACGAACTCAGTGTCGACAAAATTGAAGATGCTACGACGTTTTGCAAAGTGGGCGATGAGTTAGAGGCAAAGATTGTTTCTATTGATCGTAAATCTATGGCTGTTGTATTATCAATTAAAGCTAAAGAAGCAGATGACCAAGTTAAAATGGTAAAAAAATACTCAGCAAAAGCTAAAGTAGATACTTCTATGAAATCAACGTTCGGCGATCTATTGAAGGAACATATTGATCATCGTAGTGAAGATTAGAAATCTAGGGGCAGGTCTCTTGCCTGCCCTTTTTTTTGCCAAGTATAAAACTATCTTTGCGTGAGGAATATGGAAAATGAAAATCTTCACTTACTTATGTGTATTACTCGCCATATTATTGGGAGTAAGTTTTTCTCTTCTAAACGCGGACACAGTTACAGTTAATTATCTTATAGGCAGTGCAGTGTTGCCAGTTTCGTTTCTTATTATTTTCTCGATTGCATTGGGTGCAATATTAAGCTTTTTCCTTTGTATGCTAAGTTTACTTCGCCAGAAATCTACTGCTCGCGGCTTAAGAAAAAAAATCGAATCGTTAGAAAAAATGATGGATACAATTTCTACTATCAATAAAAAAGAATAACATGGATCTGTCAGCCCTCTTGTTTATTTTTTTGTTAATGGTGATAGGAATTTATTGTTTTTTACAATTTAATCGACGACATTCCAAAAAACACACCTTGCACAAAGATTATCTTGCTGGATTAAATTTTTTATTAAATGAACAGCCTGATAAAGCGGCAGATATCTTTACTGACCTCTTTGAGGTGAATAAAGACACAGTAGAAACCTATTTGGCATTGGGGAACTTTTTTAGAAAACGCGGGGAGATTAGTAAGGCAACACGAATTCACCAAAATCTTATTACCCATACGCAATTACCTAAAAAAATACGCATCGAGGCGTTGAGCGCTTTGGGGGAAGATTATTTAAAAGCAGGTGTTTTGGATAGGGCGGAAAGAATATTTCAAGAGGTGCTTTCTTTTGATCCAGAAGCGCAATCGGCATTAAGCAATTTGTTGGAAATTTACCAACAAGAAAAAGCTTGGCATGAAGCTATTGCGGTTGCAGAAAAATTATTACCGTTGAATAATGAAAAAAATTATAAAAAAATTATTGCACAGTATAACTGTGAAGTGGCAGAAGCTTATTTTTCTTCGGGTGACAGTGAGAATGCTGAGTTATTTTTGAAGCGAGCATTAAAAAGTAATGATCAATGTGCTCGCGCATTAAAAGTGGAATTAAAGAGCTTTTCTAGTTATCGTTGTGATCATTGCGGTTATATAAGTAAAAGATTTTCTTGGCTATGTCCAAGTTGTAAAAATTGGGAAGAGATTTGTCCTTATGAAAAAGTATGATTTGTTAGTCATTGGTGGTGGTAGCGGTGGCATTGCGACTGCTGCTCGTGCGGCAAAGCTCGGTGCTAAAGTCGCATTATTTGAAAAAAATATCATGGGTGGTACGTGCGTCAATGTCGGCTGTGTGCCTAAAAAAATTATGTGGTACGCAGCGCAAGTTGCTGAAGTCATTCACAATGCAAAAAGTTATGGTTTTGATGTTGAATTAAAATCCCATGATTGGCCGCATCTTGTTAAAAAGCGTGATGCTTATATACAGCGTATTCACGGATTTTATGATCGATATTTAGGCGGATTATCTGTCGATGTAGTTAAAGGTGAGGCTTCCTTTTTGAGTCAGCATGAGCTCACTTGTAATGGCGAGACATTTACTGCGCCGCATATTTTATTGGCCCCTGGCTGTAATCCGGTTATTCCTAATGTTCCGGGTGCTGAATATGGCATGACTTCTGAGGGATTTTTTGCATTAAATGGCGCGCCAAAAAAAGTTGCCGTGATTGGTTCTGGTTATATTGCAGTTGAATTGGCAGGCGTTTTGCATGCATTGGGCAGTGAAGTCCATTTAGTCATTCGCAGTGAAAAACTTTTAGGGGGCTTTGATGCAATGCTTTCAGCAGGCCTAATGGCATGCATGGAAAAACAAAAACTGGCTGTATTGAAAAATCATCACATTAAATCGTTAAGCAAAAATACTAATAATCTAATAACAATCTCTTTTGAAAACTCGCCTGATTTAGCGGGGCTAGATTGTGTCATTTGGGCGGTAGGTCGAACGCCATCGGTAGAAAATTTAAAACTTGACAATGCCGGGTTAAAAATAAATCTTCGCAGCGAAATTGAAACAGATCAATATGAAAATACGGCAATCAATGGAATATATGCGGTGGGAGATGTTAATGGTAAAGCGCAATTAACTCCTGTCGCTATTGCGGCTGGCCGTCAATTAGCAGAGCGTTTATTTAATCAAAAACATCACGCTTGTTTAGATTATACGAATATTCCAACGGTAGTGTTTAGTCATCCACCGATTGGAACGATTGGCTTCAGTGAAGATGCTGCGTGTAAGCAATATGGAAAAGAAGCCATAAAAATTTATCAAACACAGTTTACGCCGATGTATTGGTCGTTAACCGACAATCCAATTCCATGCAAGATGAAATTAGTTTGTATGGGTGATGATGAGTTGGTTGTGGGTTGTCATTTGATTGGAAGCAACGTGGATGAAATGTTGCAAATGGTGGCAGTGGCAATGAAATTAGGCGCAAAAAAAGCAGACTTTAATCGCGCTGTGGCTATCCATCCCACGAGCAGTGAAGAGTTGGTTTTGTTATGAGTATTCGCGCATTTAAGAATATCTTGCCACAGCTAGGGCAGGATACTTACATTGATCCAGATGCTGTTGTCATTGGTGATGTTCATCTGGGTGAGCATTGTTCCGTTTGGCCATGCGCGGTGATCCGCGGCGATGTGAATAGTATTCGTATTGGTGATTATACCAACATTCAGGATGGCTCAGTTTTGCATGTAACGCATAAAAATGAAATGTTTTCTGGCGCACCACTATCAATTGGTAGTTATGTAACGGTAGGGCATTCCGTGGTTTTACATGGTTGTACGGTAAATGATTTTTGTTTAATTGGCATGCAGTCAATTATTTTAGATCATGCAGTGATAGAGCCATATGTAATTATTGGAGCTGGGAGCATAGTTTCTCCTGGGAAACATTTAGAATCTGGATATTTGTATTTGGGTTCTCCAGTCAAAAAAATACGGCCATTGACAGAAGCAGAAAAAGAATTTTTAAAATACAGCGCAGAGCATTATGCGAAACTAAAAGACGAATATAAAATTTAGGGTTTAAATGAACATTAATCAAAAAATTGCGACTGAATTATCAATCAATATCAAACAAGTCATGGCCGCTGTTGCGCTTCTCGATGAAGGTGCTACCGTGCCATTTATTGCACGTTATCGAAAAGAAGCGACGAATGGCTTAGACGATACGCAGTTGCGACAATTAGAAGAACGCTTACTTTATTTGCGTGAATTCAATGAGCGTCGTGACACTATTTTAAAAGCTATGGAAGAAAAAGGTCAACTGACTGATGCTTTAAAACAACAGTTTATGGAAGCCGATACTAAAGCGCGATTAGAAGATCTTTATTTGCCGTTTAAACCGAAGCGCGTCACCAAAGCGCAGATTGCGCGTGATGCAGGTTTGGAAGCGTTGGCAGATGTTTTGTTGAACCATCCTAATTTGCTTCCGCAAGAAGAAGCGAAGAAATATTTAAATGCCGAAAAAGAAATCACGGATGTCGCTAAAGCGCTTGAAGGTGCGCGTTATATTCTGATTGAGCGCTTTTCAGAAAATGCGGACATTATTCAATTACTGCGTGACTATTGTTGGAGTCATGGCGCATTAACGAGCCAAGTGCAGAAGGGTAAAGACGTCGAGGGCGCAAAATTTAAAGACTATTTTCAATATCAAGAATCCTTAAGTAAGGTTCCATCGCACCGTGCGTTAGCCATTTTTCGTGGCCAACAAGATGGCTTTTTGGATTATCAAATTAAATTTTTGCATGAACAAGATGAGGCATATTGTATTAATCACATTGCAAAAATTTTTGAAGTTAATCAACTGAATCGTTCTGCGGATGCGTGGCTGTGGCAATGTGTAGAATGGGCATGGCAATTACGCTTGAAGCCAAAAATAGAAGCAGATTTGATTATGCAGTTGCGTGAAAGTTCTGAAGAAGCAGCGATTAAAGTATTTCGTGATAATTTAAAAAATTTATTAATGGCGCCACCTGCGGGCAAGAAAAATACCTTAGGGCTAGATCCAGGCATACGCACAGGCGTTAAAGTGGTTGTCATTGATGATACTGGAAAATTAATGTCGCATACCGTCGTTTTCCCGCATGCGCCACGTAATGATTGGGCAGGTTCTATGCAACAATTAACAGCATTATGCAAAACTTATAATGTTGATTTGGTCAGCATTGGCAATGGTACGGGTTCGCGAGAAACTGAACGTCTTGTAGCTGATATGATGAAAGCGACCCCTGATTTAAAATTAATTCCAGTGTTAGTGTCAGAGGCTGGTGCCTCCGTGTATTCAGCGTCAGAATTAGCAGCGCAAGAATTTCCTGATTTGGATGTGTCTTATCGTGGCGCTGTTTCTATTGCGCGTCGTTTGCAAGATCCTTTGGCAGAGCTAGTAAAAATCGATCCTAAGTCGATTGGTGTGGGTCAATATCAACATGATGTCAATGCGGTACGATTAACCCGAGGGTTAAATGCTGTATTAGAAGATTGTGTTAATGCGGTTGGGGTGGATATTAACACTGCCTCTGTGCCGTTATTGAAAAGTATTGCGGGATTAAATGAATCGGTTGCAAAAAATATTGTAAAATATCGCGAAGAGCATGGGCGATTTAAAAATCGTGAGAGCATTAAGAAAGTGCCGCGTTTAGGGGATAAGGCATTTCAACAGGCTATTGGCTTTTTAAGAATTATTGACGGCGAAAATCCACTGGATGCATCTTCTGTGCATCCAGAATCGTATTCAATTGTTGAAAAAATAGTGGAAAAAACCAATCTTTCGCTTCAAGAACTCATTGGTAATGCCAATGTGATTCATTCGCTAAAGGTCGGTGATTTTGTGACTCAAGAAGTCGGCGAAATGACAGTGGCTGATATTTTTTCTGAGCTTAAAAAACCAGGACGTGATCCTCGCCCAGAGTTTACCTCGGTAAAATTTCAAGAGGGCGTAGAAACCTTAGCAGATTTGAAGTTGGGCATGCTATTAGAAGGTATGGTAACAAATGTGGCTAATTTTGGCGCGTTTGTTGATATTGGGGTTCATCAAGATGGCTTGGTGCATATTTCGCAATTAGCCAATACATTTGTAGATGATCCCAATAAGGTGGTTAAAGTTGGTCAGATTGTTAAGGTGAAGGTTCTTGAGGTGGACGTGCAAAGAAAGCGTATCCAGCTAACGATGAGATTAGAGGATACGCCGTCCAAGAATCGACCTTTACCAGACAAAAATCTGGCAAAAAAAGATCCACCTCGTGCTGCTCAAGCAATAATGAAGGGTGGCTTTGCCGATTTATTGCAAAACGCATTGAAACGCTAGAGACTTTTCGCTATGATCGCATTCCTAACGGGGTATAGCGCAGTCTGGTAGCGCGCCTGCTTTGGGAGCAGGATGTCGGGGGTTCAAATCCCTCTACCCCGACCAATTAGGATTTGAGAGTGTATGTTTGAAAGGATTTTGCGCCTGTAGCTCATCTGGATAGAGCACCGGCCTTCTAAGCCGGGGGTAACAGGTTCGAATCCTGTCAGGCGTACCAAGTTATATTATGGTGGCCGTAGCTCAGTTGGTAGAGTCCCGGATTGTGATTCCGGTTGTCGTGGGTTCGAGCCCCATCGGTCACCCCAATGTTTGGTAGAAAGAGTTAGTACAGTATGCGAAAGTGGCGGAATTGGTAGACGCACTGGATTTAGGTTCCAGCGGGGCAACCTGTGAGAGTTCGAGTCTCTCCTTTCGCAATCTCTAATGATGATTATTTCCGCCTTGAGCGGATTTTTTTTTATAAACTCATACGCACAAAATACATGAGGTCAATATGTCAGTATCAATAGAAAATTTAGGTGGTATACAACGGAAAATAACGTTAACCATTTCCGCTGAATCTATTTCTCAAGAAATGAAAAAACGCTTAAATGATTTGGCTGGAAAAGTGCGTATCGATGGTTTTCGACGTGGTAAAGTTCCGACAAAAATAATCCAAGAACGTTACGGTGCCTCAGTGTACTCTGACGCAATGAATGAATTAATTAATAAAGAATATGTTGATACATTAAAAGCAGCAAATATTGTCCCGGCAGGCGCGCCACAAGTGGTTCCTGCGCAGGAAAAAATAGAACAAGACAAGCCAGTTGTTTTTCACGCTTCTTTTGAGGTTTATCCTGAGATTGAATTAAAAGATTTTTCTACCTTGAACATCGAAAAACCTGCGGCAACTCTTCAAGAGTCTGATGTTGATACAGCAATTGTGCGTGTCCGTGAGCAGCGTGCGACTAAAGCAGAAGATGGAGAAAAGCTACTCCCTGAGTTAACTGATGATTTCATTCTCTCATTAGGTGTAAAAGGTGGGATTGATGAGCTTAAAAAAGAAGTAAGAAAAAATCTTGAACGAGAGTTAAAATATACACTTAAAAACAAAGTAAAATCGCATGTCATTGAACAATTACTTGCTGCCCATGATTTCGAGGTGCCTCAAGCATTGATTGAGCAAGAAGCGGAACGTATGCGCGAAGACAGCAAGCGTTATTTTAAACAAATGAATTCAAAAATAAAGCTTCCAGAAATCCCGTTGGATTTATTTAAAGAAAATGCTAAAAAGAACGTAAAAGTAGGTTTGTTGTTTTCAGAAATTCTTGAGAAAAAACAAATTACTGCGACACCAGAAAAAATCGATGAGCATGTGCGTGATATGGCTACGATGTACGATGACGCTGAGCGTGCAGTACAGTGGATTTTAAATGACAAGAAACAACTCGAAAATATACGTGCTCAGGTGCAAGAAGATATATTAATTGAGAAAATTTTAGAAGCTGCAAAAGTGACTGAAAAAACATTAAGTTATGAAGAATTGCTCAAGCAGGGTGCTCAGCAGTAAGTTGAAGAGTGTAAAAGGAAAAAACATGTTAGAAAACGAAAAAATGAATAAATTGGTTTCTACTTTAGTGCCGATGGTCATTGAACAAACCTCTAGAGGAGAGCGTTCTTTTGATATTTTTTCTCGACTTTTAAAAGAAAGAGTTATTTTCTGTGTTGGCCAAGTAGAAGATCACATGGCGAATCTAATTGTGGCTCAGCTATTATTTCTTGAGTCTGAAAATCCAGAAAAAGAAATACATCTATATATAAATTCACCAGGCGGCGTTGTGACTGCTGGTTTAGCAATTTACGATACTATGCAATTTATTACTGCTCCCGTTTCTACTGTTTGCTTAGGGCAGGCGGCGAGCATGGGTGCAATTCTTTTAACCGGTGGAGCCGATGGTAAGCGTTTTTGTTTGCCAAATTCTAGAGTAATGATCCATCAGCCTTTAGGAGGATTTCAGGGGCAGGCATCAGATATTGCGATTCATGCTGAAGAAACGTTAAAGGTAAAAAGAACGTTAAATGAAATTCTTGCTAAGCATACGAAGCAACCTTTAGATAAAGTGGTAAAAGATACTGATAGAGATTATTTCTTAAGCGCTGCTCAAGCCGTTGAATATGGATTAATTGACCGCATCTTTGAAAAAAGAGTCATCTAAACGACGAGGATTTATCCATGGCAGTTGAAAACACCCCAAAAGGGCCTTCAGGTTTACATTGTTCTTTTTGTGGAAAGCATAGAGATGCAGTTAAAAAATTAATTGCAGGCCCTGATGTTCATATTTGTGACGAATGTATTAATTTGTGCTCAGGAATTCTTACTGAAGAGGCTATTGCTTCGTCTACATCTTCTACTGAAAAGCTCCCTACTCCAGTAGAGTTGCATCAAGCATTAAATGAATATGTGATTGGACAAGAGTATGCTAAAAAAATATTAGCCGTATCTGTTTACAATCACTATAAGCGCTTGCGTGCAAACAAATCGGCATCACGAGATCAAGTTGAGCTTTCTAAGACTAATATCTTATTAATTGGCCCAACGGGATCTGGAAAAACTTTATTAGCAGAAACTTTGGCAAAAATATTAAAAGTCCCTTTCGCCATTGCAGATGCTACAACACTGACAGAAGCAGGGTATGTAGGTGAAGACGTTGAAAATATTATTCACAAATTACTTCAAAAAGCTAATTACAATATAGAGAAAGCACAGACTGGGATTATTTACATCGATGAGATCGACAAGATTTCGCGTAAATCAGAAAACCCTTCGATTACACGAGATGTTTCTGGTGAAGGTGTGCAGCAAGCTTTATTAAAATTAATCGAAGGAACTATTGCATCTGTACCTCCGCAAGGCGGGAGGAAACACCCGCAACAAGAATTGTTACAGGTTGACACATCAAATATATTGTTTATTTGTGGTGGTGCATTTGATGGTATAGAGAACGTTGTTTTGCATCGTACTCAAGAAGCTGCCATGGGTTTTGGTGCTAATATTAGAAGCAAAACCAAGCAAGAGTCTCGCAACCAGTTAATGAAAAAAGTAGAACCGTCAGATTTGGTCAAGTTTGGCCTTATTCCTGAATTCGTGGGACGTCTTCCCTTGATTTCCACTTTGGAAGAGCTCGATGAAGAAAGTTTGGTGCGGGTCTTAACAGAGCCAAAAAATGCACTTTTGAAACAATATCAAGAGTTATTTTCAATTGAAGGCGTTGCCTTAGAGTTTACACCTGAGGCACTTATTGCAGTGGCTAAAAAGAGTATGGAGCGTAAAACTGGCGCGCGTGGTTTGCGGTCTATACTAGAAGGGGTGCTTTTGGAAAGTATGTATCAAATTCCTTCTGCTGAAAATATTGAGAAAGTAATTGTTAATGAAGACACTATTAACAATGATACGGCTCCATTGCTGATTTCCAGTCATGCATTGCAAGAGAAAGAAGCTTAAGGGTGAGAAATCATGGCAAAATCCGAATCTAAAAACAAAGAAATAACCAATCTTGATTTAGCGTGGTACCCTGTTGTTGCGCTGCGTGATGTTGTTGTTTTCCCATTTATGGTTATTCCACTATTTGTTGGAAGAACAGCATCTATTGGTGCGATTGAAGCAGCACAAGCAGAGAATAGACGCCTTTTTTTAGTGACGCAGAAAGAAGCGGCAGTTGAAGCGCCAGAGCAAAAAGACCTTTATACTCATGGCGTGTTAGCAAGTATTCTGCAGCTACTCAGATTGCCTGATGGAACGATTAAAGTGTTAATCGAGGGCGAGCAACGAGCTAAATTAAAAAAATTACATAAAAAAAATGATAGCTATTTTGCTGAAGTTGACGAATTGGTCTCTGATTTTTCTAGAGATGTGCCTGAAATTGAAGTGCTGATGCGTACGGCTAAGTCTGAATTTGAAGATTACGTTAAATTAAACAAAAGAATTCCTGTTGAAATTTTATCTCCTATCGATAGCATTTTTGAAGTTGAAAAATTAATCGATGTTATAGCGGCACATTTACCAATTACTGTAGAAAAAAAGCAAGTCTTGCTTGAAATTACTGATATTGGTTTGCGTTTAGAAAAGCTAATTCAACTTATTCAAGAAGAAGTTGATTTAGTTAATATTGAAAAACGATTAAAAGGGCGAGTCAAACGCCAGATGGAAAAAAGTCAGCGCGAATATTATCTGAATGAGCAAATCAAAGCGATTCAAAGCGAGTTAGGTGAGATAAGCGATAATCCTAATGAACAAGAAAATTTAGAAAAGAAAGTAAGAGCTGCGGGTATGCCTCAAGAGGCGTTAGAAAAATGTTTATCCGAGCTACATAAATTGAAAATGATGCCTCCGATGTCTGCAGAGGCAACGGTTTCAAGAAATTATTTAGATGTTATGTTGGGTGTGCCTTGGAAAAAAAAGTCAAAATTAAAGACTAATCTTGCGAAAGCGCAAGCGTTACTTGATCAGGAACATTATGGTTTAGAACGCGTGAAAGAACGCATAGTTGAATATCTTGCAGTACAAGAGCGCGTTAAAAAGCTAAAGGGTCCTATTTTATGTTTAGTTGGGCCACCAGGAGTAGGAAAAACTTCGCTTGGACGTTCTATTGCTAATGCAACGGGTCGAGAATTAATTCGCATGTCATTAGGTGGTGTGCGTGATGAAGCTGAAATTCGTGGTCATCGTAGAACTTATATTGGCGCATTGCCAGGTAAAATTATTCAGAAAATCGCTAAAACGGGCGTGAAAAATCCTTTTTTTCTGCTAGATGAAATTGACAAAATGGCGATGGATTTTCGCGGAGATCCAGCTTCTGCTTTACTAGAAGTGTTAGATCCTGAACAAAATGCAACATTTAATGATCACTATCTTGAGGTTGATTACGATTTGTCAGAAGTTATGTTCGTAGCGACAGCAAATTCTTTGAATATTCCTCCGGCATTAAAAGATCGTATGGAGATTATTCGAATTTCCGGATATACCGAAGATGAAAAATTAAATATTGCGATGCAGCATCTTTACTCGAAGCAAGTTGAACAAAATGGTTTGCGTGATGCAGAAATTACAATTGAACTCGAAGCAATGCGAGACATTATTCGTTATTATACCCAAGAAGCGGGTGTACGTAGTTTAGAGCGTGAAATCTCAAAAATTTGTCGCAAGGTGGTTAAAGTGCTTTTGCTAACGCCGCTTAAGAAGAGAAAGAAAATCATTATTACGCCCGATTGTTTAGAGAAATACTTAGGTGTTAAGCGTCATCGTTATGGTTCAGCGGATGAGTTTGATCAGATGGGCCAGGTGACAGGATTGGCATGGACAGAAGTCGGTGGCGTATTGCTGCGTATCGAAGCGGCTATTATGTTGGGCAAGGGTAAAACCCAATATACAGGTAGTTTGGGCAAGGTCATGCAAGAATCGATCAATGCTGCGATGACAGTGGTTAAAAGTAGATTGATGCTATTTGATCTTAAGCCTGATTATTTCGACAAGCATGATGTGCATATTCATGTTCCTGAGGGCGCGACGCCTAAAGATGGTCCCAGTGCTGGTATTGGGATGTGTACAGCACTCATTTCAGTTGTCGCAGGCTTGCCTGTAAGAGCAGATGTTGCTATGACAGGAGAAATTACGCTGCGAGGCGAAGTTTTGCCTATTGGGGGGCTAAAAGAAAAGCTCCTTGCTGCGCACAGAGGCAATATTCGTACGGTTATTATCCCGGAAGGGAATAGACAGGATTTACAGGATATCCCCGAAAATATTAAGAAGGAGCTTTCTATTCATCCTGTTAAGTGGATTGATGAAGTGCTAAGTATTGCTTTGGTTAACTATGAGCAGCGTGTAGGTACAATGTCTTCTGCTGTGAAGCGTAAGAAGAAGTTGACTGCTACTGCAGCTCCTACTTCTTTACTGAAAAAGCCAAAGCAAAAACGATTGCGCGCTAATTTATTTTAGGTTAGGATACGCATCCTTTTGATAGCCCCAATTTTGGGCTAGCTAAAAAGGGTGTGGCTGGTGTTTCTATTTCGCCAGTTAACAATGAAAAAGGGTGCGAGGATGAATAAAACTGAACTTGTCAGCCATGTTGTTGAAAACGTGGATGGTCTTTCCAAAGTGTTAGCTACTAAAGTAGTAAATGCTGTGTTTGATGCAATCAAGCACGGATTAAAGCATGATGGTGATGTTGCAATTGTTGGTCACGGTTCTTATGTTGTTGCTGAACGTGCGGCCCGTGATGGTAGACATCCTAAAACAGGAGCAGTAATGCGCATTCCTTCAACGAAAGTCGTAAGATTTAAAGTTGGAAAAGATTTAAAGGACGAAGTTAATAAGTAGAGTTCTCGGGTGCTTAGCTCAGCTGGTAGAGCATCGCCCTTACAAGGCGAGGGTCACAGGTTCGATCCCTGTAGCACCCACCATTTTATGTTAGTGTTTTTGCGGAGTGGTAGTTCAGTTGGTTAGAATACCGGCCTGTCACGCTGGGGGTCGCGGGTTCGAGTCCCGTCCACTCCGCCATTTTATTCTTGTGACCCTATATTTTTGACCAAGTCTGGATGGTAAAGGTTATGTTTCTTCAAAGCATGCGCGAAAAAACCCAGAGTTGGGTAGCTTATGTTATTGTTGCCTTGTTAATTCTTTCATTTGCACTTTGGGGAATTAGTAGCTATTTTGGTGGAGGTCAAGAGAAAGGTCCCGCGGCGACAGTCGGCGGAGAAAAAATTCAATACGCTAGTTTTATTTCCGCTTACAATAGATTCATTCAAGCAGCTCAAGCTCGAGATGGCGTGCGTTACACTCCTGAGCAAGAACAATACGCTAAAAGCTTGGTTCTCAAGAGTATGATCGAACGCATTGCAATAGTTCAATATGTTACCAAACATGGTTTTGCTGTCAATCAACAACAAATTGACGCTGCACTTATGGCGGTTCCTCTTTTTGCTGATCATGGAGAATTCTCTCCTGCTTTATTTAAGCGTTTCTTGATGGCAAATAATGTAACTGCTCAGAAATTTATTGATGATTTTTCTACAAAAATGGTATTAGCGCAATGGGATGAAGGTCAAAGAATTACCAGTTTTGCTACCCCCATTGAAGTCGATGATACTATTAAGCTATTAAAACAAAAACGTTCAGTAGTTTATGGCGTTGTAGAACCTAATGCTAAGGGTATAGAGCCAATCTCTTCTGCTGATGCAGAAAAATATTATAATGAACATCAGCAGAATTATGTTACTCCTGAGCGCGTTAAGATTTCTTATATTAAATTAAATTTTGCAGATGTTCTCAACAGTCTGCATCCTACAGAGCGGGATTTAATTAATTATTATACACAAAATAGTACACGTTATGACGTTTCTGAGCGTTGGCAAGTGAATGTATTTAATGTGAACTCTTCATCTTCGATCACAGAGTTGAACTCACAGCTTGCTACTGTTTTAGCCAAAGGTGATGCGCTTACTTCAGTTTCTGGGGTACAACTAAGTCAAAAATCGGTTTGGCTTGTTGCTGATAATTTAAGTCCTGAAATTAAAAATGCACTGTTGCAGACAAAGAAAAATGCAATAACCGCAGCATTCAAGATGGGTGAAAATAGCTATATTGTGTATCAGCCATTGCAGTATCAAGCGCCAGTGAGTAAACAGTATTATGAAGTTAAGCATCAAGTACAAACAGCTTACCTTGATGAAGAAGCCAATAAGAAATGGGCTCAAATGTTAGAAGAAATGTCTAACCTTTCCTATGAGTATCCAGATAGTTTAGCACCCCTGGCGGAAAAATTTAAAAGTGACGTTCAAACAAGTGATTTTTTCTCTCATAATTATGACGAAAAATTTGGCATTGAGAGTAATGCTGAAGTCATTACGGCAGCCTTTAGCGATGATGTGCTTGTTGGTGGAAATAATAGTGATGTGATTAAGCTTGATGGCGGAAAAACTGCTTTTGTGTTGCGCATAGCCAATAGAGTTCCTGCGCACGAGCAAGCATTTTCTAACGTTGAAAATTCAATTAAAAAAACCTTACAAAATGATTACGCTATACAGCGAGCCAAAGAAAAGGCTGCCTTAGTAAGTCGTGCTCTAGAAGATGGCGAGCCTGTAAAGAAGATACAAAAAGATTATGACATAATTCTTTCTGAAGTATCGATTGGAAGATTTGGTCAATCAGTTCCTAGCGAAGTCTTACAACAAGCATTTATGTTACCTAAAGATCATTCTGAGGTTGTAAAAATGAACAATGGTAGTTTTTCTGCAGTTAAAGTCCTATCTATTACTCCAGGAAATGTATCTACAGTTTCTGCTAAAGAGCGTGCTATGTACCAAAATGTTATTGTCAACGAATGGGCTCAAGCTGAATTATTCGCGTATGTACATGCAATTATGAACGATACTAAAGTGAAAATTCATCAACAAGAAGTGGATGCAAATACATAAGGCGGGCTTATCAGCCATAAGGCTTTTTTTAGCATGAAACTAGCCAGTGATGTTTATCGCGATCATTTAGAAAAAAATAACCTTCAGCAAGATTCAAGGCAACTTTTGGTGCTTAAGTCGTTTGATCGTTTAAGTCTACAGTTTAAAGCTTCTACTCCTTCCGTCATTGCGAGTACAGCGTGGCAATCCATCCTTAGATCATTAAGGTTTGCTATAAAAACCCCAGCTTCATTAGGCATTTACCTCTGGGGTAGCGTCGGCATTGGTAAAACATTTTTAATGGATTGTTTTTTTGAGTCATTAACGACTACCAAAAAACACCGCATTCATTTTCATCATTTTATGCAAGAGGTTCATGCGCAACTGCAGCAATACGCTGGACATTCTGATCCGTTATCACTAGTCGCCAAGGCTATTAGCGAAAAAACCGAAGTTTTGTGTTTAGATGAGTTTTTTATCTCAGATATCGTTGATGCGATGGTGTTAGCAGGCTTATTAAAGGCGTTGTTTAAAGAAGGCATTTGTTTTGTTACCACCTCGAATATTCCTCCTGATCAACTATATAAAGACGGATTACAACGTGAGAGTTTCTTGCCTGCAATTACCATGCTTGAGCAAAATTTAGAAGTCATTCATTTGATGTCGGATACCGATTATCGTCTACATCACCTAAAAAATGCTGGTGTTTACTACTTTCCATTAGATCGTAATGCTGAGCAGCATATGGAAAAAACATTCCAGTTATACGCGGACACTGATTTTTCTACTGACTCTATTATTATTATGAGTAGAGAAATTTTCATTATCAAATCATGTACTAATGCTGTTTGGTTTGATTTTAAAATTCTTTGTGGTGGTATGCGTTGTAAACAGGATTATTTAGCGCTGGCCGAACAATTTTCTTTGATCTTTCTCAGTAACATCCCGATTCTTGATACGATACCCCTTAATGAAGTTACCCGGTTTATTCAATTAGTGGATATCTTTTATGATTCTAAAATAAAACTGGTTATTTCTGCTGAGGCACCTGCACATCTATTATATACTCAAGGCAAGCTAATCTTTGATTTTCAGCGTATTACTTCACGTTTGATTGAAATGCAGTCTGCAGAGTATTTTTTGCGTTGATATAAGCCTAGAATTTGCATATGCGGATGTAGATTTAATTGCTCGCTTATAATCCAGGTCTGCCTATTTTACTCTCAGCGCTGGCCTGCATGTCCTCTCGCGGAAGCGATATACGAAATTTATTTAAAACATCAGTGACGTACCCGTCACAAATACTGCCTTCTTTTTCAGTTGGAGGGTTTCCGTTGCCCTTTAACCACTGGATGATTTTTTCAGT
>JAIXPZ010000045.1 GCA_027486005.1 Legionellales bacterium | reverse complement strand
TGAGAAAGATTAATTTTTTTCAGGGGGAACGACCACACCAGGAACTTTTAAGAACTCAATCCTGACCGGGATGCTGAGATGAAGTCGCTCGCGTTTTTTTCATTGTCTGAATTGCAGTTGGCACATATTTGACCGAAAATTTAGGCGTGACTATCGAAATAACTACTATCAAATCTACGCAGAGGTAAAACTAAATTTGTTTTATAAAAAGTGTCAAATAAATACTTGACCCCTTCATCTTCATTTAAGCTTGTCAAAGTTTATTAGTTAAACAAATTTTGTTTATTTTAAGATGCGTTTACCCTTTTGGCTTGGCTTGTTGTACGGTGTGCATTGATTACGCTTGATCTGACTTGATCGAGGCTGACGCACAGGGCCATATGAACCGATATTTTCTGATTTTGGTTTTGGCTTTAGTTGGGATACAGTGATGGAGTCAATATCCATTGGCTCTACACGAGAATCACTAGTTCTTCTAGGGTAAAAAATTTTATTAGCTTGCGACTTCCATTCATTATTCACATTAGACTGATTTTTTTTGAGGTATGGTGATGATGGATCAATATGACGAAGCAAATTATCAGTTATCTCCTTAAAAAACTCTCTATATTGATTATATTCATGCATCTTTTGATTGTTATCTTCATGTTTTTTTAAGACTTTATTATTTTGGGCTAAAGGAGGAGCAGCCATACAATCTACCGTAAAACTTGCAGTAGCATGCAATGCATGAAGAAGCCCTTTATCTCCGCCTGCTTCTAGCGCTTCCACAGCCTTTATACCTCTTTCCTTGTCAAACTTCGTGTGATTTGGGTTTTTATCAGAATCGTAGAGAGCAGCAGGTTTTGACGTAGGATGTTGTAAAATGCTTGGCTCCATACCCTTAACATTAAACCCAACCATTTCTGTGGGCAGACGAAAACCGGATGCAAGCGCAAAAAAACTAACTACTTTGTCATCCATGAATGCTTTTGCACCTCCTGTTTCATCATCGAAAATGTTTTTACACATTTCCCTCACAGCCGCGACACCAAATGCTTCATCTAAATGATCATTTATTCCAGCGGTCCATTTGCCTCTGAATTTATCATCTTTTAGAGTTTCACCAATATTTACCTCGCGATTATCTTTGCCTGTAAACACGCCCTTTACAAATTCAATTTGCTGCATGGCATATTCTTTACCGAGTATTTTTTTAACAATATCTGTTGTTAAATTTAGTTTGTTGATTTTTTCAAATGAATTTTTAGCTATTTCTTGAGCCTGTTCATGGCCTATTAGCCCCCAACAATCCCAAAAGCTCATCGGATTATTTCTGACAAATCCATACAGATTTAATCCATCGACTAATCCTGCCGGATCCGGTGAAAGCCAGCGCCCAAACTGCGGGGCATAAGAACGCGCGCCGTAATAATAAAGCCCCGTGACTTCATCGCGTATTTCGCTGGAGTAATGATAATTTTGTAGGCTGAGTTGTTTCGCGTCGCGAGTCATGATGAAACCGAGTTGTCCGTAAGCTTGATAACCCTCGAAACTGAGTACATTGCCTTGATCATCGAGTGATAAGACGGATGATTTTAAATGATTAGTTAAATGGTATTGCCATTGTTCTAATGGCGTTGTGCCTGCGGCGACGGCTTGCGATGCTTCGCGTGCGTTGATATCTAACTCAAATTGATGATGAGTGGCCATCATCACGTCGTCATCATGAAGATGAACGGTATGACGAATCAGCGTATTGACGGGTACCATGTTAGTTTTATCGGCAACGGTGAAAATACGTTTTCGTTCGTAGCTGCCTAAAAAGATTTGTTCAATGATTTCCAGGGTATTACCCGGTTTTTCGAAGCAGGTGATTTTATACAAACGATTTCCGTATTCGGCGAACGGTTTTGGGTCGATCGTGGGATGTTTGGCCGCCCTACTGCTACCAAAAAATCCTGGAGTATAGGCCACGCGATCGCCCGGATTATCGGAAAATGGGACGTCTTGGAATGCGGTGCCGCGATAACCGTAATATTCTTTGACTTGACCTTCTGAGGTGGCTGAGCGATCGACAGTGCTTTGACTGAGCTGATTGGTATGATCCCAGGTTAAATCCGTGGTTTCATCGAGCTTTTGCATATTGCCCGCGGGGTCATACAGCGCCTTGCCTTTGAGGTCAACCGGATGATTATCTTTGGTGGACGTCAAGGTGGCGAATTGGTTGCTCTCTGCTTGAATGGCAAAATCTAATCGCCAAGGTTGCGCACTGACATGCTTGATGCTATTGAGATTATCGCCATTGTCATAGGTAAATAATTGTTGATAAGTTTGTACGGTCGGGCTTTCCGAAAAATACTGTTGAGAAATCATTTTGGCATCAGAGCCAATCGGTTTTGCGGTCATCTCTAGGCCGTCTGCGGATGTTAACCGATAATGATCATCGTACTGATAATGCTGGGTGGTGGACGGGATAGATAGCATATTGCTTGCACTGCTTTGTAATTGTCGAGCTTTGGAATCAAGGCTAACGATATTCCCGACAGGGTCAAAGGTATATCTTTGATCTTGAAGCAGACGATTGTTCGCATCAACGCTTCGCACAGAGACTAAACGTTGTTTTTCGGTATCATATTCGTAAGTGCTCGTGATGACATGATTCAGCTGTGTGCCGAGTTTGCAGGTGGTGCGTAATCCGGCTTCTTGATACAACATATTCGACACAACCGAAGATAAGGCTGTCGCTGTTCCTGCTTTGAGCGTTTTTAACTGGGCTAAGGGATTATACTCGCGAACGGTGAGCTGACCATTGGGTAAAGATTCCGCGACTAATTGGCCGAAGGCATTATACTCATTACTAACATGAAAGGTTTCAGGAGCCCAACCCATGGGTAAAAAAATGGTGCGTTCATGTTGAATGCACTCTCCTTTTAAATCAAATACCAAGGGCTTGAATACACCTTTTTCATTGCTAAAGGAAATTAACTGACCCACGGCATTGATAGTCTCTGGCGAAGATTGGGTATCGCCGTAGACCCGTTCTTCGATAGTCGTAGGCACTTGCGTGGACGAAGACACGCGGGTGAGTAAAAGCCGTTGTGCACTGTCATGGGTATAGTCATAGGTCCAACTTCCTAATTGACGTCGTCTAAGCATGCCATGCACGTGATGAAGACAATGTTCATCACCACGGTCAACACTATGACGCGCAATAACCTGACCCAACAAATTATACGTGAGGGTGAGATTCGGGGTTTTTAACCGTGCATCTTGGTGGCTGATGGGTCGACCTAAGGCATCGTAGCTGGAGGAAGAAAACTGATATGTATTTGATGCACCTATTTTCAGATGTCCGACAGAATGGTCAGCGCTATCCTGAAAATGAACGATGGTGCAGCGAGGCAGGGATTTCGTCGCATCTGCTTTATTGGCCATCACATTTTGATCGTAATCGATGTGATACCAAGGGCTATAAACACGTTGACGTCGATCACCGCAGGGTAAGGTTTGCTGCACTAAGCGTAATAGCGCATCGTATTCATGTGATAAGGCTTTGTTCGTTGGGCTGAGAACAGGGGCTTCATAGCTCGAATCTGAACAATAAGCGGGTAAAAATTGATGTAAAAGCTGACCTGAAATACTATACAGGCTTGTTGTTGAGCGTAACCAATACTGATCTGTGTCAGATTTATCTGTTCGTTTTTTGGTTTGAAGAGAACGTCCTAGGCCGTCCACATAATTGATTTCAAGATGAATCGGTTCTGCGACGGCAGGTGCGATCGCGATCGCTCGTGTCTGATAGGCAGATTGTAGACGTGTGAGGGTATAATGGGGTTGCTGGTCCGACACATGCATATAAAGTTCTAACCAATGATCTAAGCTGGCATTGGAAACACGAAGGGCGTCCACCGTGATGGTGCTGAGTTGCTGTATGAGACTAAACGTCATCTCGGACAATTGTTTGGCGGTCAATTCTTGCGCGGGTGTATTGGTAATGGGATTCCCTACCCATGTGCCATTGAGTTGCCCATAGTATGTGGCGGCTAAAGGTCTGCCTAAAGCATCGGATAAACTGATATGAATATTTTTATTTTCATCGATCACTTGGCAAGGCTTCATGCTTTGCGGATCAATTAGCAAACGGGTAGAAAAAAAACGATCTTTATTGACATAACGGGTCATCGTGACAACATTTTGCTGATACACATCGTAGGAAAGCTCGGTGCGGGCAAATAAACTTTCTTCGGGCGTATCTCCATAGGCATCGATATGTTTGATTTGTGTTATTTGGTAATAGCCTTGCGCATTACTATAGTACTTCACGGCCTCTGGTTGCCACCAATCACGGGTGGTATCGTCTTTTAGATAACCATTTTGGTTTAATAGGGAATCAAGAGCCTCATTCGTTTGCAATAGCGGTGCATACCAAGCTTGGGCTTGGGTGTCCTGTCCCAATAGCCTGCGCTGGTGATGCAATAAACCCAATGCGCCTGCGCTACCGAAGGGGGCCATGTCTCCTTGTGCATCATTCCAATAATACCATCGTTGATGATTCACCAATGCCGTTGGCGCATTCAAGGCTGATTGAAGCGTAGAGAATACAGCGGTGGTGGATTGTCCTTGAATCAAAGATGAGACATCAAAGATTTTTTGTTCTGAAGGTAGATGCAAGTATCGATAGTTACCGCTGGAATTAACGGGAATGAATTGCTGAGTATGATAGACAGCATAGATGGCTGCTTGCAGCGGTTTTAGGCGGTCTAAACTAGATTTATTGATCATCGTCACACCGTCTTTCAACGATAGAGGAAACATGGCGTTGCGTCCATAGTTAATGGTCACGCTGCTTACGACATGGTTGTACTGATCAAAGCGTAAATGGAGATCGCGCGTGATCTTCGGTTCATCACTAGCATCCAGCTCAAGATGAACATTTTCCCGTTCTTGCAAAACGATAATCCCATACTGGGTCGTGGTGGGCAACCGATCACAGCGCAGATTATAGTGGTTGCAGGTCATGGAAACGAGAGAAGACCGGCCTTTGAAAAAATCGCTCTGCCCCGCCCATGTTTCTTGACGTATTACCGAACCATGTAAAGCAAAATTGAGTTCTTGGCGTAAGGTATTATCGGTGATGGATGACAGTATCACGCCATCGGTGGTTTCATCTGTTTTGTAATAGTGTTGATCCATATCACTGGGAAGAATGCCTGCACCCAATTGAACAGAAGGAAAATTGGTTTCTGCATCTTTCGACGCGCGGTTATAAAACCAAGTCTTGATGCATCGATCTTGAATGGGTTTGATCACGGTTGAAGCATTTGTGATTTCTTCATGATGGGTTTCTGTTACGTAGGCAAAGCCACAGAAACGGCGTTCAGAAAAATTGTATTCCCCATAATGATAATCATAGGTTTTGGTGAGTGTTACTTTCGTGAGAGGATCGGTGGTTGTCATGCCACTTAATACCGGCAATACAAACGGTAAACGTATCGAAGGTATTAGTCCTTTTTCTCGATCTGTTAAATATGCTTTGGCAGACGTTTCATAAGAAAAATTTATTTTTAATCCGGAAGACTGTGTGACTGCTTGTAATAAATAAGGTTTTTGTGAAGCGAAAGAGCCTGTATAATAACGGTTTTCGTTGATATCTTTTTTAATGAAAATAACACTGGGCAATCCGGTTCCCAAGATATCCGAAAACATCAATTGATCCTGATTTGTATATTTTTCTGGAAAAGAAAAAGAGAAAGCTTGAGAAGCAAACTGGGTTCCTTGATTTAAAAAAATCTGTAAACCAGTAGAAGAAGCGTAAACAAAATCGCTCGCTCCTGTGCCATCAATATCCACCAGAAAAACAGATCCTGGATCAAAGGCGCTTTGAATCGCAGGCAAAGTCCAGCGAATTTTTTCTCCAAAACGGCCATTGCCTAGATTAGGCCAAATATTAATGCCATCGCGGTTTATGCACACACGATGCATTAAACCATCACCGAAAATATCTGTAAACGTAACGAGTGAGTTGGGATCTAAACCGTGCCGTGGAAAATCGGCGGGCAATGTTAAAATCCGGGGCGCTTCGTAACCTGTGCCTACTGTATCTGATTCTGGATAATAACAGGGGTAAGCAGTGTCCAGCACCACGAGATCATTCTTACCATTACCATTTAAATCCATCACTTCATTTGAAGGATGCGTAAATTCAACTGGATATTGTCGAAATAATTGTTGTTGAGAAAACGCCAAGACATATTGTGTTGAGCGTTCAGCAAGCTGTTCTTCATCCAGCAAATAATAGCCAGCTTGTTGATCATCCGCAACCACAAAGGCAGCTTTTTTCTCTTTGCCTAAATGCATAATGCGACAATTCGTGGGCGATGAAAAATCCATAGCGGAAGGAAATGGGATCACTGGCTTGGGTGCTGAAAATGTTCCATTACCTTCTGCACGCCAATAGTATGCAGTAATACCATCATTATAAAGCATCCCTGGTAAGCCATCGCGGTATAGATCTACCCATTGATAATCTCCGGGCGTTCCTGGTAATGGTGTCTGATCCAAAGCAAAGGGCTTCATCTGGAGTAATGTTTTTTTTAAAAGAAAAAAATCTAAGGTCGTCGGGGGTAATGCTTGCGTGGTATACTGATCTTGGCTGTTAGAGCGACAACCCATTTCTTGTATCTGCTGTATCAATGATACGGCTGAATAAGTGGTTGCTGGCTGATAACTCAACTGCCAATATTTAACAAGGTACTCTTTTCCCTCCAAAACATGCGTTAAGGTTATTCGTTGACACAACTGCGATACCGTTATTGCAAACCCCGACCGATAATGGGTAAATTGATCCGGGCGTGGTGGGCTTCTCAGCCATAAGGCTTGCCCTGTTGTGTCTTTCTGAGTGGCATCGCTATCACCGTAATCCAACGCACAATGAAACGCAAATCGTTCTAAACCGTCTTTATTAGTATAATTACCGTATTTAACTTTATGCAAACAAAAAGACGTCGCTGTTTTTGTGTAAGTATAATCGATTTTATTACCGCGAGCATCGATGGTCTCACTTACCCACCATTGATAAATCCTGCTTCCATCAGGTGACGTCACTTGACTCGCCGCATCACTGCCCAGGGTATGATTGATTCCATTGGCTTCACGGATTAACCAGGTTTTAGTCGTTCTGTTATAGCTAATATCGGAAAATTGCGTGTCTAATCTTGGACGATATTTCACCGTAGTAGCATCATTCGACACCTGCACTAATTCGCCCGCATTACTCAGTATAAAAATGTCCGACTCATCATACTGTGGCACACCGCCTCGCGATGTACTGCGTGTAATATTTAAGGTACCACTCAAGTCTACGCCAACACCGAAAATACCATTTCCTTGATTGGCATGATAATTCAGCGACAAATTCGGCGTGAGCGCACGACTTTGTGTTAACGTCAGCGGAAAGCTAACAAACGCTGCGCCCGTATTGGCATCTGCTGAAACATTCATCGGCATTGATCGTAACGTTCCCCGCCCCGCCTGACTCGGCGAGGCGGTTGTTCCTATATTCTGTGGCATGTCATTATTCCCTTCGTTCTTGCATGATTAAAGTGATGAGCCAGGCGTGGCGGATGGCTTAGATTGTATTACATACAAAATACGTAACTGAATGTCAGTAATAGAATCGTAAAGCGTTGACGTCGAAGCTTCTTCACCTACGCTTAGAGTCCACTTAGAATTTTCACCTAATTTTTGACCTTCAAAAGGCAAATAACGTGCATCATCAAGGCTTGCACTAAACATCCCTGTTGCGGAAACACCTCGAGAAAGATAAATTTCTTCGCTGGAGGATGTATTCGTCAATAATAAATTGACCTGTTGATTAGGGCCTGCAAGCGCGGGAACAGAGACACTCACCATTTTAATACATAATAATTTATTTTTTGTTCGTTTTGAAAAATCCTTAAAAAGATCCGTCCCTAACGTAAAGGTAACGCCGGTATTTTTCAGGTCTGAAATCGCATCTGACCAACTTTTATTTGCATTTTGTGCAGTGTAGATATCTCGTAATGAAAGTACTTTTTCGATTTCAGGCAATCGAGCATTATTTTCCAAATAATCTTGCTGCATTTGATGCAATTGCTGAGTCAGTTTTGGACCTGAAAGCAAACCTTTGCGTGAAGACGCCCAAAATCCCGTCTTCAGTGATGCAGTCGATTCCACTCCTAATTCATACTGATAAGCATAAGCTGCTTGATTTGCGACACGCATCGCTAATTGATACGCATTAGACAGAAGATCATACAATTGATCAGCATACCAAGCGTATAAGTCCAAATTGGTAAACTGTGTATTATTATACGCAGACACTTTTTGTTGATGTTTTATCGATGCCTCGTGTTGTTTCAACTCTTCTTTCGCTACTGCAACACGAATATCCGCAGCGCTCTGCTGTATTTTTAACTCCTCTAATTCTTTTTGAGCTAAAGAGAGCTGGAGTTGCCACTCTGCGTAACGGCTTTTGTAATTAGCAGTTCTTTCTAAGACCCCTGCAGTGTACTGCGTCACAACATCCCATTCTGTGAGTAAACCAACAGGAAGACTTGCTGCATATTTTAGCTCGTCGCCACCAAACGTCATCGCAAAAGGCGACCCCACTTGTGGCATCATACCGGCGCAATTTGCCGCCGCAATAACACCTTGCATCGATGCATTAATACCCATCGATATGCCATGCAAAAGCTCTGCAGAAATTTCTTCAGGGCTCACTCCACCATTCGGCAATAAACCAGTATAGTAATCAATTCTCGTTTGAATACTTTCCTGACGCTTATCCAGCATGGTTTTATCACACGTTGCCTGCGTAATACTCGCTTGTTTTTGTTGAGTCATAGCATCCAGCATTTGCTGTGCAAATTCATTATTTAATTTGACTAAACCGGCATTATCTTGACGTTCTAACATAGAGAGAAGACTGTCTCCTAACCGCTCCACAAAGCTTGCAAATTCTTTGGCGCGCTCCAACAGAACCAGAAAGCGATAAGGGGGACGATTTTTTCCACTAATTTCCGTTAAAATTTCTCGAACAAACTCACCACCACGCGCAGCAACCGCCCTCACTAAATCATGTGGATCAATCGCTGGCGATAGCAAAGCTAGTTGCTGCTTTACTCCTGTAATGCTCAAACAATGTCTAATTTTATAAAGCCTATCGTCAACATTCGACCATAACGACATAAATTCACGGTTTTCAGGGACATGGAAATAAGCCGCTGCTGTATAGTTATACGGATAGATGACCATGGACTGCGTCGGGCTGTAGGTTGCTGAGGTACTTATATCAGTCATAGAAGAAAATAAATCATCCAAAGTGTTTTGTTGTGGGTTATCCAAATAAGTCGCCGAGTATAATGACCTGGGAGCGTCACCCAATAAATCAGAAACAGCAAGATAACGACTCAATGCTTCGGTGATGCTTTCACGTGTAGCATTTTGAAACAAAGAATCTCCCCAAGCTAATAAATTCTTCACATATTGCATCACCGTATATTTTTTATACGATAAAGGTCCACGTAATCTTGCCATGCGATGCGCTTCAAACGCGTGTGCATGCATATCTTCCAAATAGGTTGTTGACAGTAATGGATAAAGCACATCATTGCCCGTCGGCGTCACAAAAGGTCCAAAAACAAACGGAGAAAGACTCGCACTACTGCGACGTGAAGGGTCAAAAACACTCTTATACCAGGTTAATCCTTTATCATATTGTTGCGTAGTTTGCAGCGCATTTGCCATGGTTAATGGAGAAAAATACATTAACTCCCAATAATATTGTCCCCAAAGATCATCGACAGGTAAATCAGCTAGCGTACTTTGAGAAACTGTAAACATCTTTTCGATAGATTGCGTACTCAGCTTTATATACAACTGAGTCAGATAAGCACTGAAAGAAACCGGAAATGCAAGTGCAGAGACATTAAATAAATTCAGACCATACGGATTAGGATCACAGTTTCCATATATATTATATTTTCCATGATTATCAATTTTTATTAACACTTGCTCTGGACGAAAAACTAATTGGTCAGCTTTTGTTGAGTCGGTTGACGTAATACCAGGGAAAAAACCTGCCCAATCAGTATCATTTAATAATTGTGCCGCTTGCCAACTGCCATCTAAGTGCTGGTAAGAACAAAAGAGTTGCACTTGGGTCTGAGGGCCGTTGGTCACTGTGGACCCTGCCGTTGCGCTACCAGACGGAAGAGAAAGCGTTGAAGGTAATGTGGTTCTTTGCGTCCAGTAAAGATACGGTCGGTTATTCACAAACATGGCTTGCAAAGGCTGCGTTGGAGATTCCGAAATACTCAAAGGAAGCTTTTCCCAGAACGTCCAGTTTTGCAAGGCATTGGAAGTTTGTATGGGAAAAATCTCTTTAAACGGTGTGCCTATATTCAACGTAAAAGTTTTATAATCTGTTTGAGAGAGGGTATGTATCTCAATACTTGAGGTGCCTGTATGTGCTCCGTTTTCTCCTGATGTTTTCACACAAATAAGATTTCTATTAGTATCTAACTGAAATTGAGCCTCAGGACCACACATTGCCAAAGATGTGGCTGAATGCAAAGTAGCAGATTTATAACCACTCGATCTTGTTAGATTACGAATCTCAGTCATCTTACTACCTGTCCCTGATTTTACTACAAAATAGAGATCATCATTCGTCCCTAAAAAAAATTGAGCCTCAGAACCACACATCGGAATAGATGTGGCTAGATTTAAAACATAAGTTTGGTAATTACTGGATTTCGTTAATCTATGAATCTCAGTCATATTACTACCTGTTGCTGATTTTAATATATGACAGAGGTCATTGTTCGCACTCAAAATAAATTGAGTCTCAAGACCACACATCGCAAGAGGTGTGGCTACATTTACACCAGCAACTTGATACTTACTCGTTGCTGTTACCATATGAAGTTCCGTTTTTTTGCTGTTCGATCCACTTTTCAAAACACCATACAAATTTCTATTATTGTCTAACAAAAATTGCCAGTTGGAGCCCCAAGAATTAAAATCCGTTACAAAATGTCCTGAAATAGACTGGTAGTTACTTGCTGCAGTTAAAACATAAACCTCTAGCTTACCGCTAGGTGTTTTCTTCTTATGTATGACAAATAGGTCACGAGTAGCATCTGGAGCAATTAAAAATTCATAAGATGCTGATAAATCAAACATCGGCGGCTGAAGAATCTGCTCGGCTGTACAATGATAATATTGACTCGGTGTTGCATTATCATGAGCAAATAAATGCAGTTTTCTAGTATCACTTCCCGATCGTTGAGGCTCAACACACGCTGCAGAAATTGTTATATCCCTCAACCTCATCAAATCACTCACATACTGTAAGTAAGCTGATTCAATTGCATCATCATCTAAATGCGGTTTACGTAAAGTTTTTGAGAGCTGCTGGAATTGCTCAGACTGATTAATACGTAAATCAGGTGATAAGAAATTTTCAGGATATAAAAACACCTGACGGTTGGCTTCCCATACACGATAGTTTTGTATCCAAGACCACCAGGCATCTTCAATGTTACTCACGTCTACTGAAACACCGTAACTATCTTGTTCAACGCCCTCTACGCAGCGTCGTAAGTACCATTGTAAGGTGCTATGCGCTTGTACAACAGGAGAGACGGTATCGACACCACTCGTGGATACATCGATGAGCAAATATTCAGAAAGTTTATCGGCATTGTTGAGCTTAAAACAATCATAAGCACTCTCTGACTTAAAGCTACGTAATACCGATTCTACTAGCACATCACGCTTACATTCAGCCAGCGCGCGGACTGCTTGGTCATAAGCATCACTATTTTTTTGTTGTAAAACTTGCGCCAGATGATCAGCGATAAATTTCGGTTCTTTTTGCTGCAAAAGCGCCACGACTAAATTTACATTGTAATTAAAAAACGTCAGCAAGGTCTTAAGTACCGTGATTTGCTCAAGCCGATAAATACTCGCAAAAATATTTGCTGTACTTGAATCAAACCTGAGTACTTTATCTATGTTTTTCCAGGCATGAATACTTATTCCCAGTGCGCCGCTAATAAATCGATCATCATTGTTGGCTTTGGCTCCCAGCAAGCTTAGAAGTAAACCGTTATTCATCGAAGAATTTTTTTTCTGTGCTTGCTTATACGACAACAAACTTCTCATTACTTCGCTTGACATCAAGTCTGGGAGAAAATTCTTGCTGAATCCTGACTGATCAAAGGGCAAAAGATTCAGCAAAACATCGACATCATCAAAGCTTGTCAGATTAAGACGTTTAAAATTTTTGACCGCGTCAGTAAAACGCGTTAGGCCTGAAGTAGTAAGGGAATTCGTAGTAGTTCTCGACGATAGCAGGTTTAGATTTTCACTCACATGAGTCAGTAAAATGATAGACTCTTTACGCAGCACGTCTGGATTATCCAGCCATCTTCTGACCGCTTTCGTTAACTCTTCAATAGTGTTAGCGGTTGTTGACGTAGAGGGACTACTGACCGATACAGATGCTTGGACGCTATATTGTTGAGCCAAAGACTGAACAGCGGCATCGAGTTCTAACAAAATAGCATTTTCTTGATTGCGAGTACTGTGATTGACGTCGACAGCTATAGAAAAGAGTTTCATCACTGCAGTGAAGCGCTGTAGAAAATTAAGCGTCTCTAGTGATTGATCGTCTTGATTTGTTTCAATAGACATCGCCAATACTTGAGAGTAAAAAGAGATGCCTTGATCCACATAGCTCATCATTAAACGATGTAAAATCACTGGATCCAAGTCAAAAAAACTAGCGATACTATTTTCTAAGGCCTGTCGAAACTTAAGATCGCTAAATTTCTTGACAAAAAACTGTTGTAATGACAAGCAGGCGTTGGGCAAGGCAAGATCTGTCGATATGCTTTTCCCATTATAATCATTTGGTGAAAGTTTCTCTACTTTGGTCATGATAACACTAGGAGATCGACTCACGCGCAATATACTACCGTCATAATCCATCAAAAACTGACATTCAGGACCACACATGTCAAAAAAAGTGCCAGTACGAAGATCAGCTACTGTATAAGTCACGTTTACTCCATCTTTTTCCCTCAAAATATGAAGTTCGGATTTTGCAGTACCAGTTGAACCGCCGCCAACCGCCGTTCT
>JAIXPZ010000023.1 GCA_027486005.1 Legionellales bacterium | reverse complement strand
GCTATAAATCCGCGTCTTCTTGCGTATTCGATTATTTTTTACCATTTCTGCCTCACTATTTTATAAAAATATAACGTTAGCAAGAAAAATAGCAAAATCTTAGTGTGGGATTATTGGAAGCTTACGATTGCGAAAAATAAACACCTGGTCACTCTTGATCGATAATTGCATTGCCTCTGTGACCAATACACTTAATCCGTCAATCGATTTTCGGAAGTCAATCGCAGGCAAATAAAAATAAGTCTTCAGTGTCTGAGGAATTAACATACCCTTAATACCTCAATGAGCTTAGCCAACTGCCTGTCATCAAACTGCTGTGGTAAACATAATTTGATCCCGTTGGTAAAGCTTAGTGAAAATGGCTCTACGCCCATTTTTGGCGGAACTTGAATCTCAACAAATGGACTGGATGCTTTGGGTGATACTTTCTGTTGTGCGAGATACTGTCTACGGTAATAAGCAAAGGTATTAAAGGCTAAATTTCTTTCTTTGCAAAATTCCGGTTGAGTTTGATGACTGGACTCAAATTCACGCATAATCGCAAAACATTCTTTCTGCCGATCTTCTTTAGTAATCATTAAAATCTCCTTAAGGTTAATACAGGAGAAAGTGTAGCAAAATAAAATTATTTCAAAAGATGTGCTTGGCCGAACGCTTACCTTAGAAAGTGCCAAACGATCTTTTGTTCCGTATTTCTTGCACCAATATCGAAATTGATCATAATTCAAAGACACCTTATCGCAGTAGCTTTTTATATTGAGTCCGCTGGATTCTTGCTTTTTAACATGAGTTAGCCATTGCATTTCTTGCTTGTTCATCCTCGCTCCTCGTCGTTATTGACACGCGAGAAGTATCACAGATTTTTTAAATGCCTTGAATAATGTGGTTTATGCGGCGCTTACAGCGCTTCTGATTTATTGACAGACGATGAACTGAATTTACTTTTATTAATTTGTAAAAAATTAGAAGGAAAAACAGAAAAGCAAAAAAATCATTATCCAAAAAAAAGTATGTCGTGGGCCGCGTGGATTATTGCAAGGCTAGGCGGATGGAATGGTTACGCGAGTGAAAGTCCATCTGGGCCTATCGTTATACTGCGCGGACTGCAAAAATTTGAGCTTCAGTATGAGGGGTGGCTTTTTTCGAGATAATGTGTGCATCGGATAGGTATATGTGTGCATTGGATAGCGCTAAAGAGGGGGGGTTATTGTACAAAAACACCTTGATCTTTGTTATCCAGAAGAATCTCGATATTTTTTTCGTCTTTTATCAGTGGATATACGTCGTGACTAAACCATTCTACTAAGGCCTCATCGCGCAAAATGGCGGTGGTATTATTGACAAAAACGTTAATGGTAATTTCTCTGAAATGTGTTCTGGCAATATGGATATCATTTAATATTTGTTTTTGAGTTTGTCCTTTTATGCAAATCAATAAACAGCAAGCATAAAATTTCTTTGATAAATCTTCTAAGTTTGAAGTTGGAAATGGTTTTTTCAATACTCTTTTTCTGAATTCATCATCAAAGGTTTCTATTCCAATGCGATAACGTATTTCTTGATTAGGAAAAAATAGCGCCATTTCTTCTAAGCGTTTATGGTAGCCATAATATGCTTCAAAATACAAGGTATGTATTTTAAGCGAATTGACTTTGTCGCGTATTGCTTCAAGCACAAATTTTGGTAATTCGAATACCGATCCTGAGTTGATAATCTCAATAACACCGTATTCGCCGGTGATCATGTTCAGTATATTGTCATTCACTTGACGGATTTCATCAAGATTGGTGGTGTTGTCTAAAACATAATTGCAAAAACTGCATTTCCCGCTGTATATGCAGGGCAGTGATTTTAACAATAATATTTCACGTGGAATTTTATTGTGTATTTTATTATAGCGTTGCATGTTAAGCCTCAACTACTTTCTTTTTGATTGCGACTGACCAATAGATAAAAGGTGTATCTACTATTGATATGATGGTGCGTAAAATACACGATGTAATGAAGATTTCTATCACGTAATTTAAGGGAAATTTTCCAAGAAAAGCAATCAAAGTGAAAATGGCATTATCGATTAACTGACTTACCATTGTGCTCATACCATTTCTAAGCCAAATATAACGATAGGCAGGAAATTTTTTCCGCCAAAATTGATAAGCGATAACATCATAGCTTTGCGACACAAAAAATGCACATAAACTTGCGACTACAAAACGTGGAAAAATAGCAAAAATGTTGCTGAGAGCATTTTGTGCCTGATCATATTCACTAGGGATAAGTTTTAGCGATAAATACATAATAATCGTGACAGCTAAAACGCTGAACATTCCAAGCCAAATAAGTTTTTTTGCAGTCTCTTTGCCGTAATTTTCTGAGAGTATATCTGAAATCAAATAAACCCCAATATAACTAATGTCTCCCATAGAGCCGTGGAGCCCAAACAAATCTACTTGTTTTAGGGCCTGTATATTGGCCAGAATAATAGATAATATGGCAAATACGAATAAACCGAGCTTTCCCCATATCCTAAATGCCACAAGAGTTAGGCTAAAGTTGGCGATAATCAGGGCGGCCCATAGTAGTTCGTTGATATAAATTTTCTTTATCCTTGTCAAGGCGAGGCGGCGGATCTTAAATGGAATGGACTAAAAACGCCAGATTCTTGTTTGGCGACCCATGTATGTGCTGGCTTCTTCTTGTTCTGGCTATTCAGGATGAGTGATTTTTATTTGATCATAAAAAATAAAATGCAAAAAAATTAAAAAAGCATGTTGACAAGAACCTGTATGCATGTAGAATACCGGTCCTGCCATGAGCGGGCCCGTTTTTAGGAATGGGAAGATCTTTAATAATATGATAGTAGATAGATGTGGGCACTTAGAGAGACCTTTGAGATC